>NZ_BORF01000071.1:0-204 GCF_018333035.1 Bacillus sp. J41TS8 | reverse complement strand
CGATGACAGGTTCTAAGTCTTTGTGCGGCCTTCCGGCGATCGGCGAACCGATGATGATATCCTCCTGTCCGCTGAGCCGGGCAAGAAGCGTGCTGTACGCGGCGAGAAGAACCATATACAGGGTGCAGCCGTTGTCGCGGGCGATCTTGTAAAGGCCGGCTGTTGTTTTCGCATCAAGCGTGCGGGACACTGTATCACCCGCAA
>NZ_BORF01000070.1:0-207 GCF_018333035.1 Bacillus sp. J41TS8 | reverse complement strand
CGGGGCCTTAGCTCAGCTGGGAGAGCGCCTGCTTTGCACGCAGGAGGTCAGCGGTTCGATCCCGCTAGGCTCCACCAACGTGTTCTTTGAAAACTAGATAACAGTAGACATCACATTCAATTAGTAACACAAGATATCACGTAGTGATTCTTTTTAACGGTTAAGTTAGAAAGGGCGCACGGTGGATGCCTTGGCACTAGGAGCCGA
>NZ_BORF01000069.1:0-212 GCF_018333035.1 Bacillus sp. J41TS8 | reverse complement strand
GAAGGATCATTCCTTCAGACATAGGAGACACCTGCTAAATGCGCCACATCCTGTGGCAACGCATGTGTTAGCACCTCCTGTGCGTTGTTCTTTGAAAACTAGATAACAGTAGACATCACATTCAATTAGTAACACAAGATATCACGTAGTGATTCTTTTTAACGGTTAAGTTAGAAAGGGCGCACGGTGGATGCCTTGGCACTAGGAGCCGA
>NZ_BORF01000068.1:0-213 GCF_018333035.1 Bacillus sp. J41TS8 | reverse complement strand
TGCGGATTTAAAACACAAGCATGGCCTGCGCTGGACAACCCTACGGGGTAAGAAAAAATTGTCCATGCAGGCGATGCTTGTTTTCACTGCCATGAATCTCAAAAAGCTGGCGAATTGGACTTGGAAAGGTCCTCATCGCCAGAACTCTCATCGAAAAAACAGAATAAATTGGACAAAAATAGGCCGGATTATAAAAATTCGACCTATTTTGTC
>NZ_BORF01000067.1:0-230 GCF_018333035.1 Bacillus sp. J41TS8 | reverse complement strand
GGCTCCTAGTGCCAAGGCATCCACCGTGCGCCCTTTCTAACTTAACCGTTAAAAAGAATCACTACGTGATATCTTGCATTACTAATTGAATGTGATGTCTACTGTTATCTAGTTTTCAAAGAACACGCTTTGAAGGAATGATCCTTCAAAACTAAACAAGATCTAAACGCACCTGTCTATAAGACCGCAAGGTCTTATATTCCGTATAATATCCTTAGAAAGGAGGTGAT
>NZ_BORF01000066.1:0-237 GCF_018333035.1 Bacillus sp. J41TS8 | reverse complement strand
GGTAGCCGTATCGGAAGGTGCGGCTGGATCACCTCCTTTCTAAGGATATTATACGGAATATAAGACCTTGCGGTCTTATAGACAGGTGCGTTTAGATCTTGTTTAGTTTTGAAGGATCATTCCTTCAGACATAGGAGACACCTGCTAAATGCGCCACATCCTGTGGCAACGCATGTGTTAGCACCTCCTGTGCGTTGTTCTTTGAAAACTAGATAACAGTAGACATCACATTCAATT
>NZ_BORF01000065.1:0-255 GCF_018333035.1 Bacillus sp. J41TS8 | reverse complement strand
ATCACGGAAATGAAGCTCGCCAAGCTTTGGGAAGAGGTGCTGAAATACGGCCCTGCCGGCATTCGCGACCACTTTTTCGAACAAGGCGGCCACTCGCTGAAAGCGACAGCGCTCGTCTCCCGCATCGTCAAAGCGTTTGGCGTGCAAGTGCCGCTGAAGGAGATTTTCGCCAAGCCGACACTGGAAGAGCTCGCCGCCGTGATTCAGGAATTGGATGAAAGCCCGCATGCGGCGATTGAACCGGCAGAAAAACAG
>NZ_BORF01000064.1:0-255 GCF_018333035.1 Bacillus sp. J41TS8 | reverse complement strand
GAAGGATCATTCCTTCAGACATAGGAGACACCTGCTAAATGCGCCACATCCTGTGGCAACGCATGTGTTAGCACCTCCTGTGCGTTGTTCTTTGAAAACTAGATAACAGTAGACATCACATTCAATTCGTAATGCAAGATATCACGTAGTGATTCTTTTTAACGGTTAAGTTAGAAAGGGCGCACGGTGGATGCCTTGGCACTAGGAGCCGATGAAGGACGGGACGAACACCGATATGCTTCGGGGAGCTGTAAG
>NZ_BORF01000063.1:0-255 GCF_018333035.1 Bacillus sp. J41TS8 | reverse complement strand
CCCCCCCCCCCCCCCCCCCCCCCCCCCCCCCCCCCCCCCCCCCCCCCCCCCCCCCCCCCCCCCCCCCCCCCCCCCCCCCCCCCCCCCCCCCCCCCCCCCCCCCCCCCCCCCCCCCCCCCCCCCCCCCACCCCCCCCCCCCCCCCCCCCCCCCCCCCCCCCCCCCCCCCCCCCCCCCCCCCCCCCCCCCCCCCCCCCCCCCCCCCCCCCCCCCCCCCCCCCCCCCCCCCCCCCCCCCCCCCCCCCCCCCCCCCCCC
>NZ_BORF01000062.1:0-255 GCF_018333035.1 Bacillus sp. J41TS8 | reverse complement strand
AGGTTGATATTCCTGTACCACCTCCTCACCATTTGAGCAATGGGGGGACGCAGGAGGATAGGGTAAGCGCGGTATTGGATATCCGCGTCCAAGCAGTTAGGCTGGGAAATAGGCAAATCCGTTTCCCATAAGGCTGAGCTGTGATGGCGAGCGAAATATAGTAGCGAAGTTCCTGATTCCACACTGCCAAGAAAAGCCTCTAGCGAGGTGAGAGGTGCCCGTACCGCAAACCGACACAGGTAGGCGAGGAGAGAA
>NZ_BORF01000061.1:0-255 GCF_018333035.1 Bacillus sp. J41TS8 | reverse complement strand
TTCTCTCCTCGCCTACCTGTGTCGGTTTGCGGTACGGGCACCTCTCACCTCGCTAGAGGCTTTTCTTGGCAGTGTGGAATCAGGAACTTCGCTACTATATTTCGCTCGCCATCACAGCTCAGCCTTACGGGAAACGGATTTGCCTATTTCCCAGCCTAACTGCTTGGACGCGGATATCCAATACCGCGCTTACCCTATCCTCCTGCGTCCCCCCATTGCTCAAATGGTGAGGAGGTGGTACAGGAATATCAACCT
>NZ_BORF01000060.1:0-256 GCF_018333035.1 Bacillus sp. J41TS8 | reverse complement strand
GATGTTAGCGGCGGACGGGTGAGTAACACGTGGGTAACCTGCCTGTAAGACTGGGATAACTCCGGGAAACCGGGGCTAATACCGGATGCTTAATTGAACCGCATGGTTCAATTATAAAAGGTGGCTTCGGCTACCACTTACAGATGGACCCGCGGCGCATTAGCTAGTTGGTGAGGTAACGGCTCACCAAGGCAACGATGCGTAGCCGACCTGAGAGGGTGATCGGCCACACTGGGACTGAGACACGGCCCAGACT
>NZ_BORF01000059.1:0-257 GCF_018333035.1 Bacillus sp. J41TS8 | reverse complement strand
AGTCTGGGCCGTGTCTCAGTCCCAGTGTGGCCGATCACCCTCTCAGGTCGGCTACGCATCGTTGCCTTGGTGAGCCGTTACCTCACCAACTAGCTAATGCGCCGCGGGTCCATCTGTAAGTGGTAGCTAAAAGCCACCTTTTATAATTGAACCATGCGGTTCAATTAAGCATCCGGTATTAGCCCCGGTTTCCCGGAGTTATCCCAGTCTTACAGGCAGGTTACCCACGTGTTACTCACCCGTCCGCCGCTAACATC
>NZ_BORF01000058.1:0-261 GCF_018333035.1 Bacillus sp. J41TS8 | reverse complement strand
TCCCATTCCGCAAGGAAGTAAGATCCCTGAAAGATGATCAGGTTGATAGGTCTGAGGTGGAAGTGTGGCGACACATGGAGCTGACAGATACTAATCGATCGAGGACTTAACCTAAATATTTGTGAATCGTCTGACCGTTATCTAGTTTTGAGAGAATGCCTCTCAAAAGCCAAAGGCAAGGAAACTCGGCTAAAGGCCCTCACATCCTGTGAGGAACGCCCAGTACCTTCATCCTGAAGGCAATAGTTTGGTGGCGATAGC
>NZ_BORF01000057.1:0-275 GCF_018333035.1 Bacillus sp. J41TS8 | reverse complement strand
CTTACACCGCGCCGCAAACCATCACGGAAATGAAGCTCGCCAAGCTTTGGGAAGAGGTGCTGAAATACGGCCCTGCCGGCATTCGCGACCACTTTTTCGAACAAGGCGGCCACTCGCTGAAAGCGACTGCGCTCGTCTCCCGCATCGCCAAAGCGTTTGGCGTGCAAGTGCCGCTGAAGGAGATTTTCGCCAAGCCGACACTGGAAGAGCTCGCCGCCGTGATTCAGGAATTGGATGAAAGCCCGCATGCGGCGATTGAACCGGCAGAAAAACAG
>NZ_BORF01000056.1:0-278 GCF_018333035.1 Bacillus sp. J41TS8 | reverse complement strand
ATCACCTCCTTTCTAAGGATATTATACGGAATATAAGACCTTGCGGTCTTATAGACAGGTGCGTTTAGATCTTGTTTAGTTTTGAAGGATCATTCCTTCAAAGCGTGTTCTTTGAAAACTAGATAACGAAAGTAGACATTCACATTCAATTGTAATGCAAGATATCACGTAGTGATTCTTTTTAACGGTTAAGTTAGAAAGGGCGCACGGTGGATGCCTTGGCACTAGGAGCCGATGAAGGACGGGACGAACACCGATATGCTTCGGGGAGCTGTAAG
>NZ_BORF01000055.1:0-286 GCF_018333035.1 Bacillus sp. J41TS8 | reverse complement strand
ATCGACAAGCTTTTTTTGTTAAAATGTGAGTGAAATCTAGTTTTTGGAGGTTTTTCCATGTTGTCTAAGCACTCTAAAGATCAGCGCGAACAGCTTGAAGTCTTTGCCTTAAGTGAACTTGTCCCGGAAGACCATCTGGTCAGGAAAATAGAAGAAGCTATGGACTTTTCTTTTATTTATGAAAAAGTTGCTCCCCTTTATTCTTCAAAAGGGCGCCCAAGCATTGATCCCGTTGTATTGATCAAAATGGTTCTGATTCAGTACGTGTTTGGCCACCGCTCGATGC
>NZ_BORF01000054.1:0-294 GCF_018333035.1 Bacillus sp. J41TS8 | reverse complement strand
CTCAGCTTGTCGACAAAGTCACAAAAAATGGCTTCATCGACAAGCTTTTTTTGTTAAAATATGAGTGAAATCTAGTTTTTGGAGGTTTTACCATGTTGTCCAAGCAATCAAAAGATCAGCGTGAACAGCTTGAAGTCTTTGCCTTAAGTGAACTTGTTCCGGAAGATCATCTGGTCAGGAAAATAGAAGAAGCCATGGACTTTTCTTTTATTTATGAAAAAGTTGCTCCCCTTTATTCTTCAAAAGGGCGCCCAAGCATTGATCCCGTTGTATTGATCAAAATGGTTCTGATTC
>NZ_BORF01000053.1:0-295 GCF_018333035.1 Bacillus sp. J41TS8 | reverse complement strand
TCCCATTCCGCAAGGAAGTAAGATCCCTGAAAGATGATCAGGTTGATAGGTCTGAGGTGGAAGTGTGGCGACACATGGAGCTGACAGATACTAATCGATCGAGGACTTAACCTAAATGTTTGTGAATTGTCTGACCGTTATCTAGTTTTGAGAGAACACCTCTCATACATAGTTTGGTGGCGATAGCGAAGAGGTCACACCCGTTCCCATGCCGAACACGGAAGTTAAGCTCTTCAGCGCCGATGGTAGTTGGGGGCTTCCCCCTGTGAGAGTAGGACGCCGCCAAGCACTTAAA
>NZ_BORF01000052.1:0-296 GCF_018333035.1 Bacillus sp. J41TS8 | reverse complement strand
GATGAGATTTCCCATTCCGCAAGGAAGTAAGATCCCTGAAAGATGATCAGGTTGATAGGTCTGAGGTGGAAGTGTGGCGACACATGGAGCTGACAGATACTAATCGATCGAGGACTTAACCTAAATACTTTTGTGAATTGTCTGACCGTTATCTAGTTTTGAGAGAACACCTCTCAATAGTTTGGTGGCGATAGCGAAGAGGTCACACCCGTTCCCATGCCGAACACGGAAGTTAAGCTCTTCAGCGCCGATGGTAGTTGGGGGCTTCCCCCTGTGAGAGTAGGACGCCGCCAAGC
>NZ_BORF01000051.1:0-320 GCF_018333035.1 Bacillus sp. J41TS8 | reverse complement strand
CTGCAGCCTGATATTGAATGTTGGTACAGCTTGTACAGGATAGGTAGGAGCCTTGGAAACCGGAGCGCCAGCTTCGGTGGAGGCATCGGTGGGATACTACCCTGGCTGTATTGACCTTCTAACCCGCTGCCCTTATCGGGCAGGGAGACAGTGTCAGGTGGGCAGTTTGACTGGGGCGGTCGCCTCCTAAAAAGTAACGGAGGCGCCCAAAGGTTCCCTCAGAATGGTTGGAAATCATTCGCAGAGTGTAAAGGCACAAGGGAGCTTGACTGCGAGACCTACAAGTCGAGCAGGGACGAAAGTCGGGCTTAGTGATCCGG
>NZ_BORF01000050.1:0-320 GCF_018333035.1 Bacillus sp. J41TS8 | reverse complement strand
CTGCAGCCTGATATTGAATGTTGGTACAGCTTGTACAGGATAGGTAGGAGCCTTGGAAACCGGAGCGCCAGCTTCGGTGGAGGCATCGGTGGGATACTACCCTGGCTGTATTGACCTTCTAACCCGCCGCCCTTATCGGGCGGGGAGACAGTGTCAGGTGGGCAGTTTGACTGGGGCGGTCGCCTCCTAAAAGGTAACGGAGGCGCCCAAAGGTTCCCTCAGAATGGTTGGAAATCATTCGCAGAGTGTAAAGGCACAAGGGAGCTTGACTGCGAGACCTACAAGTCGAGCAGGGACGAAAGTCGGGCTTAGTGATCCGG
>NZ_BORF01000049.1:0-355 GCF_018333035.1 Bacillus sp. J41TS8 | reverse complement strand
GCGACGTGCTCTTTCACCTGTTGAAACAGGGTCGTGAACACTTGGCTGTCATGAATATTGGCAGGCTCAACAACCGTCCCCAGCACAAATCCATTCCGGTCACAAGCTGTATGAAAACCATAAGCAAAAAGACGTTCCCGTTCACCCTTTACAAAATAACCGCTCTCAGGATCTGTCGTACTTTCTTTTATTTCTCGTTCTTCTGAGCATTGCCTGGGCTTTAAGGGTTTTTTGCCGTTGGCTTCGCGATCGGCATTAATTTCTCGATCTAATTGTTCCTGATAAGCTCTTGTTTCTTTTCTCACAATCTTCTTCACAAACTTTTTCTTATTCGCATTGGCTTTGACATGGGTTC
>NZ_BORF01000048.1:0-359 GCF_018333035.1 Bacillus sp. J41TS8 | reverse complement strand
GGCGGCGTCCTACTCTCACAGGGGGAAGCCCCCAACTACCATCGGCGCTGAAGAGCTTAACTTCCGTGTTCGGCATGGGAACGGGTGTGACCTCTTCGCTATCGCCACCAAACTATTGCCTTCAGGACGAAGGTACTGGGCGTTCCTCACAGGATGTGAGGGCCTTTAGCCGAGTTTCCTTGCCTTTGGCTTTCTGAGAGGTGTTCTCTCAAAACTAGATAACGGTCAGACGATTCACAAACATTTAGGTTAAGTCCTCGATCGATTAGTATCTGTCAGCTCCATGTGTCGCCACACTTCCACCTCAGACCTATCAACCTGATCATCTTTCAGGGATCTTACTTCCTTGCGGAATGGGA
>NZ_BORF01000047.1:0-435 GCF_018333035.1 Bacillus sp. J41TS8 | reverse complement strand
CTAATTGTTCCTGATAAGCTCTTGTTTCTTTTCTCACAATCTTCTTCACAAACTTTTTCTTATTCGCATTGGCTTTGACATGGGTTCCATCGATAAAGGCGACCGACGGGTCGACAAGACCAAGATCCATGGCCTGACGCAAGATTTTATAGAAGATTGTTTCAAATAGGTCCGTATCATGAAAACGGCGCTCATAGTTTTTACTGAAGGTTGAAAAATGAGGGATTTTTTCAGAGAAGCCATATCCAATAAACCAGCGATAAGCGACATCGGTTTCGATCCGTTTAATAGTTTCGCGCATCGAGCGATGGCCAAACACGTACTGAATCAGAACCATTTTGATCAATACAACGGGATCAATGCTTGGGCGCCCTTTTGAAGAATAAAGGGGAGCAACTTTTTCATAAATAAAAGAAAAGTCCATGGCTTCTTCTA
>NZ_BORF01000046.1:0-515 GCF_018333035.1 Bacillus sp. J41TS8 | reverse complement strand
AACGCATGTATCAAACGGGCGATCTGGCGAGATGGCTCCCGGACGGCACCGTTGAATGGCTGGGCCGCATGGACGGTCAAGTGAAAATCCGCGGCTACCGGATCGAACCGGGGGAAGTCGAAGCGGCACTTCGCCAGATCGACGGCGTGCGGGAAGCGGCGGTTATCGCCCGGACAGAAGGGGAGGAAACCGAGCTTTGCGCCTATATTGAAGGTCAGGATCAAAAGACCGCAAGGACAGAACTGGGCAAACGCCTGCCGGCCTATATGATGCCTTCATCATTCATCGAGATGCGTGAGTGGCCTGTCACCCCGAGCGGCAAGCTTGACCGCAAGGCGCTGCCCGCTCCCGACGGAGCGGCTGAACGACGCGTTTACACCGCGCCGCGAACCATCACGGAAATGAAGCTCGCCAAGCTTTGGGAAGAGGTGCTGAAATACGGCCCTGCCGGCATTCGCGACCACTTTTTCGAACAAGGCGGCCACTCGCTGAAAGCGACAGCGCTCGTCTCCCGC
>NZ_BORF01000045.1:0-588 GCF_018333035.1 Bacillus sp. J41TS8 | reverse complement strand
GCTTGATCGACAAGCTTTTTTTGTTAAAATGTGAGTGAAATCTAGTTTTTGGAGGTTTTTCCATGTTGTCTAAGCACTCTAAAGATCAGCGCGAACAGCTTGAAGTCTTTGCCTTAAGTGAACTTGTTCCGGAAGATCATCTGGTCAGGAAAATAGAAGAAGCTATGGATTTTTCATTTATTTATGAAAAAGTTGATCCCCTTTATTCTTCCAAAGGACGTCCAAGTATTGATCCTGTTGTATTGATCAAAATGGTTCTGATTCAGTACGTGTTTGGCCATCGCTCGATGCGCGAAACCATTAAGCGGATCGAAACCGATGTCGCTTATCGCTGGTTTATTGGATATGGCTTCTCTGAAAAAATCCCTCATTTTTCAACCTTCAGTAAAAACTATGAGCGCCGTTTTCATGATACGGATTTATTTGAAACAATCTTCTATAAAATCTTGCGTCAGGCCATAGATCTTGGTCTTGTCGACCCGTCGGTCGCCTTTATCGATGGAACCCATGTCAAAGCCAATGCGAATAAGAAAAAGTTTGTGAAGAAGATTGTGAGAAAAGAAACAAGAGCTTATCAGGAACAATTAG
>NZ_BORF01000044.1:0-611 GCF_018333035.1 Bacillus sp. J41TS8 | reverse complement strand
TCCAGTACTAGTATGGCCCGGGGGATCCTTAAGTCGTGTCCTTCTCCTACGATCTTGTGAACGATGGATATTTTCTTTCTAAACTTTAAACAAACAGTGGAGAGATGTTGTTGTGTGTGGAACGACGCTTAGCCTACCGAGGAAGATCCAGACTACAATAGAATATGTGGCCAAAACTCTCCGCAACTTCAGCAGCAAAAAGGATATTATTGACATAACCTCCTCACAAAAAGTACACAAATGGCTAAATAACAGAGCCCCTCTTTTTACTAGGGAAATGGTGGATGTGGACTTTAGAATTTAAGATAATAAAGCTCTTGATCCCAATGTTATTTCCATGTGAGGGACATTAAATTGAGTAACCTTTGCCACATACCCTCTCCCAGAGTCCATTCTCTAAAACTTGAAGCTCCGCCCCTTTTTACGCACATTAGGCTTCCAATTACGGTCAATGGTCTTGAAGATTGGGAGCTTTTGAAGAGTAATAAGAACCATCACAAAAAGGAACCCAGAAGCCGGGAGTGTCTACCAAAAAAATTCAAGGGTTAAAAAAAAGTGACATTTTCTCCTGTTTTTTACACATGATTTTGAATGCTGATGGGTCCACGTCC
>NZ_BORF01000043.1:0-619 GCF_018333035.1 Bacillus sp. J41TS8 | reverse complement strand
CCTCGATCGATTAGTATCTGTCAGCTCCATGTGTCGCCACACTTCCACCTCAGACCTATCAACCTGATCATCTTTCAGGGATCTTACTTCCTTGCGGAATGGGAAATCTCATCTTGAGGGGGGCTTCATGCTTAGATGCTTTCAGCACTTATCCCGTCCGCACATAGCTACCCAGCGATGCCCTTGGCAGAACAACTGGTACACCAGCGGTGCGTCCATCCCGGTCCTCTCGTACTAAGGACAGCTCCTCTCAAATTTCCTGCGCCCGCGACGGATAGGGACCGAACTGTCTCACGACGTTCTGAACCCAGCTCGCGTACCGCTTTAATGGGCGAACAGCCCAACCCTTGGGACCGACTACAGCCCCAGGATGCGATGAGCCGACATCGAGGTGCCAAACCTCCCCGTCGATGTGGACTCTTGGGGGAGATAAGCCTGTTATCCCCGGGGTAGCTTTTATCCGTTGAGCGATGGCCCTTCCATGCGGAACCACCGGATCACTAAGCCCGACTTTCGTCCCTGCTCGACTTGTAGGTCTCGCAGTCAAGCTCCCTTGTGCCTTTACACTCTGCGAATGATTTCCAACCATTCTGAGGGAACCTTTGGGCGCCTCCGTTAC
>NZ_BORF01000042.1:0-668 GCF_018333035.1 Bacillus sp. J41TS8 | reverse complement strand
TTTCCAAGTCCAATTCGCCAGCTTTTTGAGATTCATGGCAGTGAAAACAAGCATCGCCTGCATGGACAATTTTTTCTTACCCCGTAGGGTTGTCCAGCGCAGGCCATGCTTGTGTTTTAAATCCGCAAAAACCCGTTCGATCGTTTCTTTGCGTTTGGCGTAGATTCGCCTATTCTCATCCGTGTAGCGAAGATGGTCGGCTTCATCCAAATGATCCTGCCAGAGATGCCTGTGAATCATCTTTCGATGATTTCGACTTTCCGTACATTGCTTCAAAAAAGAACAGTGTTCACATCGGTTTGGATCTGATGCATAAATCCGATAGCCTTCACGGTTGGTTGTGCGATATGTCAGAACATGATCGTCAGGGCAAATATAAGCATCGTAATATTCATCGTATACATATTCATGTTTTCTCATGAACCCTTTTTTAGTTTGTGGTCGGGTGTAGGGCATGACGGGATGGACATTTTGATCACTTAGAAATTTTGCGATAAACGGCGTTTTATATCCGGCATCAACTGCGACCGTATGAGGCTTGGCGACGTGCTCTTTCACCTGTTGAAACAGGGTCGTGAACACTTGGCTGTCATGAATATTGGCAGGCTCAACAACCGTCCCCAGCACAAATCCATTCCGGTCACAAGCTGTATGAAAACCATAAGCAA
>NZ_BORF01000041.1:0-680 GCF_018333035.1 Bacillus sp. J41TS8 | reverse complement strand
TAAGGCTGAGCTGTGATGGCGAGCGAAATATAGTAGCGAAGTTCCTGATTCCACACTGCCAAGAAAAGCCTCTAGCGAGGTGAGAGGTGCCCGTACCGCAAACCGACACAGGTAGGCGAGGAGAGAATCCTAAGGTGATCGAGAGAACTCTCGTTAAGGAACTCGGCAAAATGACCCCGTAACTTCGGGAGAAGGGGTGCTCTGTTAGGGTGCAAGCCCGAGAGAGCCGCAGTGAATAGGCCCAGGCGACTGTTTAGCAAAAACACAGGTCTCTGCGAAGCCGTAAGGCGAAGTATAGGGGCTGACGCCTGCCCGGTGCTGGAAGGTTAAGAGGAGCGCTTAGCGTAAGCGAAGGTGCGAATTGAAGCCCCAGTAAACGGCGGCCGTAACTATAACGGTCCTAAGGTAGCGAAATTCCTTGTCGGGTAAGTTCCGACCCGCACGAAAGGCGCAACGATCTGGGCACTGTCTCAACGAGAGACTCGGTGAAATTATAGTACCTGTGAAGATGCAGGTTACCCGCGACAGGACGGAAAGACCCCGTGGAGCTTTACTGCAGCCTGATATTGAATGTTGGTACAGCTTGTACAGGATAGGTAGGAGCCTTGGAAACCGGAGCGCCAGCTTCGGTGGAGGCATCGGTGGGATACTACCCTGGCTGTATTGACCTTCTAACCCGC
>NZ_BORF01000040.1:0-763 GCF_018333035.1 Bacillus sp. J41TS8 | reverse complement strand
CAGACCGTTGACAAAATAGGTCGAATTTTTATAATCCGGCCTATTTTTGTCCAATTTATTCTGTTTTTTCGATGAGAGTTCTGGCGATGAGGACCTTTCCAAGTCCAATTCGCCAGCTTTTTGAGATTCATGGCAGCGAAAACAAGCATCGCCTGCATGGACAATTTTTTCTTACCCCGCAGGGTTGTCCAGCGCAGGCCATGCTTGTGTTTTAAATCCGCAAAAACCCGTTCGATCGTTTCTTTGCGTTTGGCGTAGATTCGCCTATTCTCATCCGTGTGGCGAAGATGGTCGGCTTCATCCAAATGATCCTGCCAGAGATGCCTGTGAATCATCTTTCGATGATTTCTGCTTTCCGTACATTGCTTCAGAAAAGAACAGTGTTCACATCGGTTTGGATCTGACGCATAAATCCGATAGCCTTCACGGTTGGTTGTGCGATATGTCAGAACGTGATCTTCAGGGCAAATATAAGCATCGTAATATTCATCGTATACATATTCATGTTTTCTCATGAACCCTTTTTTAGTTTGTGGTCGGGTGTAGGGCATGACGGGACGGACATTTTGATCACTTAGAAATTTTGCGATAAACGGCGTTTTATATCCGGCATCAACTGCGACCGTATGAGGCTTAGCGACGTGCTCTTTCACCTGTTGAAACAGGGTCGTGAACACTTGGCTGTCATGAATATTGGCAGGCTCAACAACCGTCCCCAGCACAAATCCATTCCGGTCACAAGCTGTATGAAAACCATAAGCAA
>NZ_BORF01000039.1:0-795 GCF_018333035.1 Bacillus sp. J41TS8 | reverse complement strand
CGATATCCTGCAGATGAATCCAGTACTAGTATGGCCCGGGGGATCCTTGGACCGTTAATTCATATATCGAAGTAGCAGGTTGTTGCCCCGCCTGATGTTGCCACTACTTGCTCATGACAGTTTTTTTAGGCAATGCAAACTACTATTTGATATTTTTTTCCAAGTACAGTTGTAGGGTACTCCTTATACTGATTCTTCTGAGCCTGTACGGGGAGCATTAGGTACTGATGTAGTAGGAGTTGAGCTTCACAAATTCACCAGGTAAGCCCAAATTTATTTTCTGCTTGGACAGGTCCACCTCACATGGGTCTGTCTAATATATTAAAAGAGGGATTTTCTTTGCTGTATTGCAGCCCAGTATATCTGTTACTTACAGTAGTAGTCCATTATTGCTGGCCTAGGGGCTTTTGCTCCTACACGAACACCACTCTGTAAAATTTGAGGTCGTCCTTAGAGTCAAACCATTCATGGAGCGCTCTGTGCATCTACCAACTATCGCTAAGCATTCACTTGGTTGGTTTAAGTGGAGGCAACTCCATTATCTTCTAGCATACCCTTCCCAGGCTACATGTAGAAAGAGATCTGTTGGGCCCCACTATTTTTTCACCCAGGGAAGCCTACTTTAGTTATAGCTTGCCAGAGATTTTCTGTGTCATGTAGAAGTCATCCACTTTTAACACCAGGAGGTGGATGTGGGGCCAGGAAATATGTCAATAACGATACGGGACTTCTAACAGTGACTCGCGGCCGCGATATCCTGCAGATGCATCCAGTACTAGTATGGCCCAGGGGATC
>NZ_BORF01000038.1:0-851 GCF_018333035.1 Bacillus sp. J41TS8 | reverse complement strand
AGTCGTAACAAGGTAGCCGTATCGGAAGGTGCGGCTGGATCACCTCCTTTCTAAGGATATTATACGGAATATAAGACCTTGCGGTCTTATAGACAGGTGCGTTTAGATCTTGTTTAGTTTTGAAGGAACTTCCTTCATATGAATCAAAAGATGGGCCTGTAGCTCAGCTGGTTAGAGCGCACGCCTGATAAGCGTGAGGTCGGTGGTTCGAGTCCACTCAGGCCCACCATCTTTATATACGGGGCCTTAGCTCAGCTGGGAGAGCGCCTGCTTTGCACGCAGGAGGTCAGCGGTTCGATCCCGCTAGGCTCCACCAACGTGTTCTTTGAAAACTAGATAACAGTAGACATCACATTCAATTAGTAATGCAAGATATCACGTAGTGATTCTTTTTAACGGTTAAGTTAGAAAGGGCGCACGGTGGATGCCTTGGCACTAGGAGCCGATGAAGGACGGGACGAACACCGATATGCTTCGGGGAGCTGTAAGCAAGCTTTGATCCGGAGATTTCCGAATGGGGAAACCCACTGCTCGTAATGGAGCAGTATCCATATCTGAATTCATAGGATATGAGAAGGCAGACCCGGGGAACTGAAACATCTAAGTACCCGGAGGAAGAGAAAGCAAATGCGATTCCCTGAGTAGCGGCGAGCGAAACGGGAACAGCCCAAACCAAGAGGCTTGCCTCTTGGGGTTGTAGGACACTCTGTACGGAGTTACAAAGGAACGAGGTAGATGAAGAGGTCTGGAAAGGCCCGCCATAGGAGGTAACAGCCCTGTAGTCAAAACTTCGTTCTCTCCTGAGTGGATCCTGAGTACGGCGGAACACGTGAAATTCCGTCGGAATCCGG
>NZ_BORF01000037.1:0-852 GCF_018333035.1 Bacillus sp. J41TS8 | reverse complement strand
CGGGCAAGAAGCGTGCTGTACGCGGCGAGAAGAACCATATACAGGGTGCAGCCGTTGTCGCGGGCGATCTTGTAAAGGCCGGCTGTTGTTTTCGCATCAAGCGTGCGGGACACTGTATCACCCGCAAAGCTTCGTACCGCCGGGCGGGCGTTGTCGGCCGGAAGCTCAAGCACCGGCAGCTCTCCGTCGAGCTGCTTCAGCCAATAGGCTTCCTGTCTGTTGTACGCCTCCCCTTGTTTGAATGCCTGTTGCCAGACGGCGTAGTCTTTATATTGAATCCGCAGCGGGGCAAGCGTCCGGCTGGCGTACAGCTCGCTGAATTCGTGGATTAAAGTGCCGACAGACACCCCGTCGGAAATGATGTGATGCATGTCCACCAACAACAGGTGCCTCTCCTCTGCTTCCTTCACAAGAGCGGCGCGGAAAAGCGGCGCTTCTTGAAGCCGGAACGGACGGACAAAGTCTTCAGCCGCCGCCAACTCCATCAGCTGAAACGGGACATCATCATGGATGCGCTGGACAGGCTCGCCGTCTGCCCCGGTTTCAAACGACGTCCTGAGCGATTCGTGGCGGCGGATCAGCTGCCTGAATACTTCATCAAGCCGGGCGCGGTCGAGCGGACCTGTCAGCTTAAGCGCCGCCGGCATATTGTAGCCGACACCGCCGTCTTCCAGCTGCTGAAGGACATACATCCGCTTTTGCGCCGAGGACACCGGGTAGGTGTCCTGTTTTTCTGCCGGTTCAATCGCCGCATGCGGGCTTTCATCCAATTCCTGAATCACGGCGGCGAGCTCTTCCAGTGTCGGCTTGGCGAAAATCTCCTTCAGCGGCACTTGCACGCCAAACGCTTTG
>NZ_BORF01000036.1:0-959 GCF_018333035.1 Bacillus sp. J41TS8 | reverse complement strand
CGACGAAAAAGCTGGCGATGAGGACCTTTCCAGGTCCAATTCGCCAGCTTTTTGAGATTCATGGCAGCGAAAACAAGCATCGCCTGCATGGACAATTTTTTCTTACCCCGTAGGGTTGTCCAGCGCAGGCCATGCTTGTGTTTTAAATCCGCAAAAACCCGTTCGATGGTTTCTTTGCGTTTAGCATAGATTCGCCTATTCTCATCCGTGTGGCGAAGATGATCAGCTTCATCTAAATGATCCTGCCAGAGATGCCGTTGAATCATCTTTCGATGATTTCGGCTTTCCGTACATTGCTTCAGAAAAGGACAGTGTTTACATCGGTTTGGATCTGAGGCATAAATACGATAGCCTTCACGGTTAGTTGTGCGATATGTCAGAACATGATCGTCAGGGCAAATATAAGCATCGTAATATTCATCGTATACATATTCATGTTTTCTCATGAACCCTTTTTTGGTTTGTGGTCGGGTGTAGGGCATGACGGGACGGACATTTTGATCACTTAGAAATTTTGCGATAAACGGCGTTTTATATCCTGCATCAACTGCGACCGTATGAGGCTTGGCGACGCGTTCTTTCACTTGTTGAAACAGGGTTGTGAACACTTGGCTGTCATGAATATTGGCAGGCTCAACAACCGTCCCAAGTACAAATCCGTTCCGGTCACAAGCTGTATGAAAACCATAAGCAAAAAGGCGTTCCCGTTCACCCTTTACAAAATAGCCGCTCTCAGGATCTGTCGTACTTTCCTTTATTTCTCGTTCCTCTGAGCATTGCCTGGGCTTTAAGGGCTTTTTGCCGTTGGCTTCACGATCGGCATTAATTTCTTGATCTAATTGTTCCTGATAAGCTCTTGTTTCTTTTCTCACAATCTTCTTCACAAACTTTTTCTTATTCGCATTGGCTTTGACATGGGTTCCATCGATAAAGGCGACCGACGGGTCGACAAGACCAAG
>NZ_BORF01000035.1:0-1153 GCF_018333035.1 Bacillus sp. J41TS8 | reverse complement strand
CCTCTCAATAGTTTGGTGGCGATAGCGAAGAGGTCACACCCGTTCCCATGCCGAACACGGAAGTTAAGCTCTTCAGCGCCGATGGTAGTTGGGGGCTTCCCCCTGTGAGAGTAGGACGCCGCCAAGCTGTTGCACGCAAGTGCAAATGGAGGATTAGCTCAGCTGGGAGAGCATCTGCCTTACAAGCAGAGGGTCGGCGGTTCGATCCCGTCATCCTCCACCATTATAATATTTTGTTGATTAAGCCGGTGTAGCTCAATTGGTAGAGCAACTGACTTGTAATCAGTAGGTTGGGGGTTCAAGTCCTCTTGCCGGCACCACTTTTTTATGATATAATATATAAGTCTCTTTTAAAGAGCCATTA
Organism: Bacillus sp. J41TS8; assembly: GCF_018333035.1. NCBI lineage: Bacteria > Bacillati > Bacillota > Bacilli > Caryophanales > Bacillaceae > Bacillus > Bacillus sp. J41TS8. The sequence goes on along the minus strand of NZ_BORF01000035.1, from coordinate 789 downwards.
GCTCAGTTGGTAGAGCATCTGACTTTTAATCAGAGGGTCGAAGGTTCGAGTCCTTCATGGCTCACCATTTTATGCGGGTGTGGCGGAATTGGCAGACGCGCTAGACTTAGGATCTAGTGTCTTTACGGCGTGGGGGTTCGAGTCCCTTCACCCGCATTATAAAAAAGATTTGCGGAAGTAGTTCAGTGGTAGAACACCACCTTGCCAAGGTGGGGGTCGCGGGTTCGAATCCCGTCTTCCGCTCCAACCATCCACGCCGGGGTGGTGGAATTGGCAGACACACAGGACTTAAAATCCTGCGGTAGGTGACTACCGTGCCGGTTCAAGTCCGGCCCTCGGCATTGACATATGCGCCCGTAGCTCAATTGGATAGAGCGTTTGACTACGGATCAAAAGGTTAGGGGTTCGACTCCTCTCGGGCGCGCCATTATTATGTAACGGGAAGTAGCTCAGCTTGGTAGAGCACATGGTTTGGGACCATGGGGTCGCAGGTTCGAATCCTGTCTTCCCGACCATTCTTTGGGGCCTTAGCTCAGCTGGGAGAGCGCCTGCTTTGCACGCAGGAGGTCAGCGGTTCGATCCCGCTAGGCTCCACCATTTATTTTTAAAAAAGCACTTGACTATTTATCTTAAAAGAGATATAATAATAGAGTTGCTTTAATAATGATCTTTGAAAACTAAACAAGACAAACGTACCTGTTAATTCATTAAATAAATCGCACATGCGAATGTGCGTAGTCATTATCAAACTTCATGGAGAGTTTGATCCTGGCTCAGGACGAACGCTGG
>NZ_BORF01000034.1:0-1227 GCF_018333035.1 Bacillus sp. J41TS8 | reverse complement strand
GAACGAGGTAGATGAAGAGGTCTGGAAAGGCCCGCCATAGGAGGTAACAGCCCTGTAGTCAAAACTTCGTTCTCTCCTGAGTGGATCCTGAGTACGGCGGAACACGTGAAATTCCGTCGGAATCCGGGAGGACCATCTCCCAAGGCTAAATACTCCCTAGTGACCGATAGTGAACCAGTACCGTGAGGGAAAGGTGAAAAGCACCCCGGAAGGGGAGTGAAAGAGATCCTGAAACCGTGTGCCTACAAGTAGTCAGAGCCCGTTAACGGGTGATGGCGTGCCTTTTGTAGAATGAACCGGCGAGTTACGATCCCGTGCAAGGTTAAGTTTGAAAAGACGGAGCCGCAGCGAAAGCGAGTCTGAATAGGGCGCATGAGTACGTGGTCGTAGACCCGAAACCAGGTGATCTACCCATGTCCAGGGTGAAGTTCAGGTAACACTGAATGGAGGCCCGAACCCACGCACGTTGAAAAGTGCGGGGATGAGGTGTGGGTAGGGGTGAAATGCCAATCGAACCTGGAGATAGCTGGTTCTCTCCGAAATAGCTTTAGGGCTAGCCTCAAGGTAAGAGTCTTGGAGGTAGAGCACTGATTGGACTAGGGGCCCCTACCGGGTTACCGAATTCAGTCAAACTCCGAATGCCAAAGACTTATCCTTGGGAGTCAGACTGCGAGTGATAAGATCCGTAGTCGAAAGGGAAACAGCCCAGACCGCCAGCTAAGGTCCCAAAGTATACGTTAAGTGGAAAAGGATGTGGAGTTGCTTAGACAACCAGGATGTTGGCTTAGAAGCAGCCACCATTTAAAGAGTGCGTAATAGCTCACTGGTCGAGTGACTCTGCGCCGAAAATGTACCGGGGCTAAACGTATCACCGAAGCTGCGGACTGTTCTTACGAACAGTGGTAGGAGAGCGTTCTAAGGGCTGTGAAGCGAGACCGGAAGGACTCGTGGAGCGCTTAGAAGTGAGAATGCCGGTATGAGTAGCGAAAGAGGGGTGAGAATCCCCTCCACCGAATGCCTAAGGTTTCCTGAGGAAGGCTCGTCCGCTCAGGGTTAGTCGGGACCTAAGCCGAGGCCGAAAGGCGTAGGCGATGGACAACAGGTTGATATTCCTGTACCACCTCCTCACCATTTGAGCAATGGGGGGACGCAGGAGGATAGGGTAAGCGCGGTATTGGATATCCGCGTCCAAGCAGTTAGGCTGGGAAATAGGCAAATCCGTTTCCC
>NZ_BORF01000032.1:0-1511 GCF_018333035.1 Bacillus sp. J41TS8 | reverse complement strand
GACAAAATAGGTCGGATTTTTATAATCCGACCTATTTTTGTCCAATTTATTCTGTTTTTTCGATGAGAATGCTGGCGAATTGGACTTTTCCAAGTCCAATTCGCCAGCTTTTTGAGATTCATGGCAGCGAAAACAAGCATCGCCTGCATGGACAATTTTTTCTTTCCCCGCAGGGTTGTCCAGCGCAGGCCATGCTTGTGTTTTAAATCCGCAAAAACTCGTTCGATCGTTTCTTTGCGTTTGGCGTAGATTCGCCTATTCTCATCCGTGTAGCGAAGATGGTCGGCTTCATCCAAATGATCCTGCCAGAGATGCCTGTGAATCATCTTTCGATGATTTCGACTTTCCGTACATTGCTTCAAAAAAGAACAGTGTTCACATCGGTTTGGATCTGATGCATAAATCCGATAGCCTTCACGGTTGGTTGTGCGATATGTCAGAACATGATCGTCAGGGCAAATATAAGCATCGTAATATTCATCGTATACATATTCATGTTTTCTCATGAACCCTTTTTTAGTTTGTGGTCGGGTGTAAGGCATGACGGGACGGACATTTTGATCACTTAGAAATTTTGCGATAAACGGCGTTTTATATCCGGCATCAACTGCGACCGTATGAGGCTTGGCGACGTGCTCTTTCACCTGTTGAAACAGGGTCGTGAACACTTGGCTGTCATGAATATTGGCAGGCTCAACAACCGTCCCCAGCACAAATCCATTCCGGTCACAAGCTGTATGAAAACCATAAGCAAAAAGACGTTCCCGTTCACCTTTTACAAAATAACCGCTCTCAGGATCTGTCGTACTTTCTTTTATTTCCCGTTCTTCTGAGCATTGCCTGGGCTTTAAGGGCTTTTTGCCGTTGGCTTCGCGATCGGCATTAATTTCTCGATCTAATTGTTCCTGATAAGCTCTTGTTTCTTTTCTCACAATCTTCTTCACAAACTTTTTCTTATTCGCATTGGCTTTGACATGGGTTCCATCGATAAAGGCGACCGACGGGTCGACAAGACCGAGATCCATGGCCTGACGCAAGATTTTATAGAAGATTGTTTCAAATAGGTCCGTATCATGAAAACGGCGCTCATAGTTTTTACTGAAGGTTGAAAAATGAGGGATTTTTTCAGAAAATCCATATCCAATAAACCAGCGATAAGCGACATCGGTTTCGATCCGTTTAATGGTTTCGCGCATCGAGCGGTGGCCAAACACGTACTGAATCAGAACCATTTTGATCAATACAACGGGATCAATGCTTGGGCGCCCTTTTGAAGAATAAAGGGGAGCAACTTTTTCATAAATAAAAGAAAAGTCCATAGCTTCTTCTATTTTCCTGACCAGATGGTCTTCCGGGACAAGTTCACTTAAGGCAAAGACTTCAAGCTGTTCGCGCTGATCTTTAGAGTGCTTAGACAACATGGAAAAACCTCCAAAAACTAGATTTCACTCACATTTTAACAAAAAAAGCTTGTCGATCAAGCCACTTTTTGTGGCTTTGTCGACAAGCTG
>NZ_BORF01000031.1:0-1561 GCF_018333035.1 Bacillus sp. J41TS8 | reverse complement strand
CAGCTTGTAGAGAAACCTATGTTTTTCTACAAGCTTTTTTGTTTTAAATGGTTTTGATGTGTTTTGTCATCTTTATAAAAGAAATAGAAAAAGTCCTCCCACACCCCTAGCCTAGCTTCGCTAGGTGTGTGGCAATCTTTTTCATATTCTGGCAGGCGGCTGTGAGGAGAACTTGTTCGTTCACATTCCGTTTTCCCCTCAACCGACAGTAGCGAAGCCCATGCAGCTGTTTTGAATCTGCAAAGCTTCGCTCTATTTTTTCTTTTCTTTTTTTGTAAAGGATTTTTCCAGAGGCAGACAAACGATTTTGTCTGACCTTTTCTTTATGGTCCTCCCATATGTGCCTCGAAACGACTTTCTGATGGTTTTTTGAACGGGTGCAATTCTCAAGCAGAGGGCATGAGGCACACTTTTCAGGATTTGATTTATAAAACCTGTAGCCTTTTCGGTCAGTTGTCGAGTATAGAAGTGTTTGTCCCTTCGGACAAATGTACTGGTCTTTTTCATGGTCGTATTGAAACTTCCACTTCGGAAACAAACCTCTTGTAGAATGAAAGCGTCTGTGAGCGATAACGCCAAAAATATGACGATCGGATAGCCCTTTACAGATTGGTGTAGTCAAATAACCGGAATCAAGAGCGACGGCTTCTACTTGAAAACCAAATCGTGCGATTTGGTAATCTAATCTGTCAAGATAAGGTGCAGAATCATGAACATTACCAGGCGTTACATAGGCATCGGTGATGATATTGTATTTCATATCCGTTGTTCGGTGATCTAAATAGAAAAAACCTTCAGGTTTATTTTCACGGTAAAGATATCCGCTTTCGGGATCAGTTGTGCTTTGCCGAATGTTTTTTTCAGCTTTCACCTCCTCTTTGGCTTTTAAGGGCTTTTTTCCGTGTGCTTCTCGATCTTCTAGAATGGCTTCATCCAAGTCTTTTATATAGTTTTGTGTATCCTGTTCAATCGTTTTTTTCGTATATTTATGCTTATTGGCGTTGGCTTTGAGATGGGTTGAATCGGTGAAAAGGACACGTCCTCCTACCATATCGTGATTGATGGCCTGAAGAACAATCTCATCAAAAATGTCTTGAAAAATGGTTGTATCTTTAAACCGGGTGCGTCTATTCCAACTGATGGTTGAATGATGAGGAACTGGATCGTTGATATTTAATCCTAAAAACCATCTGTAGGCCATATTGTAGTAAATCTCTTTCTCAAGCTGCCTTTCTGAACGGATACCGTACAGGTATCCGATAAACATCATTTTGAATAAAATCAATGGATCGAGAGAGGGGCGACCATTATTTTCACTGTAGTAAGGCTTTACTTTTTTAATGATAAATGAGAAATCTATGTACTTATCAATTTTACGGAGCAGGTGATCCTCTTCAACAAGTTGGTCAAGCAGTACAAATTCGGCTTCGTTTTGTGAAGAATTTCTTGTGTAGAACATTAGAATGACACCGTCCTTTTCAATCCTTTTCTTTATTATAAAATGAAAAAATGGATAATTTAAGGAAAAAAATAAGACTGTCGAGATTTTCTCGACAGCCTG
>NZ_BORF01000030.1:0-5513 GCF_018333035.1 Bacillus sp. J41TS8 | reverse complement strand
ATGTTTTCCGTTCTGGTGATTCGTCTAAGAAGTTTAAGATTGCTGAGGGTCAGTGGTATCGTTATGCGCCTTCGTATGTTTCTCCTGCTTATCACCTTCTTGAAGGCTTCCCATTCATTCAGGAACCGCCTTCTGGTGATTTGCAAGAACGCGTACTTATTCGCCACCATGATTATGACCAGTGTTTCCAGTCCGTTCAGTTGTTGCAGTGGAATAGTCAGGTTAAATTTAATGTGACCGTTTATCGCAATCTGCCGACCACTCGCGATTCAATCATGACTTCGTGATAAAAGATTGAGTGTGAGGTTATAACGCCGAAGCGGTAAAAATTTTAATTTTTGCCGCTGAGGGGTTGACCAAGCGAAGCGCGGTAGGTTTTCTGCTTAGGAGTTTAATCATGTTTCAGACTTTTATTTCTCGCCATAATTCAAACTTTTTTTCTGATAAGCTGGTTCTCACTTCTGTTACTCCAGCTTCTTCGGCACCTGTTTTACAGACACCTAAAGCTACATCGTCAACGTTATATTTTGATAGTTTGACGGTTAATGCTGGTAATGGTGGTTTTCTTCATTGCATTCAGATGGATACATCTGTCAACGCCGCTAATCAGGTTGTTTCTGTTGGTGCTGATATTGCTTTTGATGCCGACCCTAAATTTTTTGCCTGTTTGGTTCGCTTTGAGTCTTCTTCGGTTCCGACTACCCTCCCGACTGCCTATGATGTTTATCCTTTGGATGGTCGCCATGATGGTGGTTATTATACCGTCAAGGACTGTGTGACTATTGACGTCCTTCCCCGTACGCCGGGCAATAATGTTTATGTTGGTTTCATGGTTTGGTCTAACTTTACCGCTACTAAATGCCGCGGATTGGTTTCGCTGAATCAGGTTATTAAAGAGATTATTTGTCTCCAGCCACTTAAGTGAGGTGATTTATGTTTGGTGCTATTGCTGGCGGTATTGCTTCTGCTCTTGCTGGTGGCGCCATGTCTAAATTGTTTGGAGGCGGTCAAAAAGCCGCCTCCGGTGGCATTCAAGGTGATGTGCTTGCTACCGATAACAATACTGTAGGCATGGGTGATGCTGGTATTAAATCTGCCATTCAAGGCTCTAATGTTCCTAACCCTGATGAGGCCGTCCCTAGTTTTGTTTCTGGTGCTATGGCTAAAGCTGGTAAAGGACTTCTTGAAGGTACGTTGCAGGCTGGCACTTCTGCCGTTTCTGATAAGTTGCTTGATTTGGTTGGACTTGGTGGCAAGTCTGCCGCTGATAAAGGAAAGGATACTCGTGATTATCTTGCTGCTGCATTTCCTGAGCTTAATGCTTGGGAGCGTGCTGGTGCTGATGCTTCCTCTGCTGGTATGGTTGACGCCGGATTTGAGAATCAAAAAGAGCTTACTAAAATGCAACTGGACAATCAGAAAGAGATTGCCGAGATGCAAAATGAGACTCAAAAAGAGATTGCTGGCATTCAGTCGGCGACTTCACGCCAGAATACGAAAGACCAGGTATATGCACAAAATGAGATGCTTGCTTATCAACAGAAGGAGTCTACTGCTCGCGTTGCGTCTATTATGGAAAACACCAATCTTTCCAAGCAACAGCAGGTTTCCGAGATTATGCGCCAAATGCTTACTCAAGCTCAAACGGCTGGTCAGTATTTTACCAATGACCAAATCAAAGAAATGACTCGCAAGGTTAGTGCTGAGGTTGACTTAGTTCATCAGCAAACGCAGAATCAGCGGTATGGCTCTTCTCATATTGGCGCTACTGCAAAGGATATTTCTAATGTCGTCACTGATGCTGCTTCTGGTGTGGTTGATATTTTTCATGGTATTGATAAAGCTGTTGCCGATACTTGGAACAATTTCTGGAAAGACGGTAAAGCTGATGGTATTGGCTCTAATTTGTCTAGGAAATAACCGTCAGGATTGACACCCTCCCAATTGTATGTTTTCATGCCTCCAAATCTTGGAGGCTTTTTTATGGTTCGTTCTTATTACCCTTCTGAATGTCACGCTGATTATTTTGACTTTGAGCGTATCGAGGCTCTTAAACCTGCTATTGAGGCTTGTGGCATTTCTACTCTTTCTCAATCCCCAATGCTTGGCTTCCATAAGCAGATGGATAACCGCATCAAGCTCTTGGAAGAGATTCTGTCTTTTCGTATGCAGGGCGTTGAGTTCGATAATGGTGATATGTATGTTGACGGCCATAAGGCTGCTTCTGACGTTCGTGATGAGTTTGTATCTGTTACTGAGAAGTTAATGGATGAATTGGCACAATGCTACAATGTGCTCCCCCAACTTGATATTAATAACACTATAGACCACCGCCCCGAAGGGGACGAAAAATGGTTTTTAGAGAACGAGAAGACGGTTACGCAGTTTTGCCGCAAGCTGGCTGCTGAACGCCCTCTTAAGGATATTCGCGATGAGTATAATTACCCCAAAAAGAAAGGTATTAAGGATGAGTGTTCAAGATTGCTGGAGGCCTCCACTATGAAATCGCGTAGAGGCTTTGCTATTCAGCGTTTGATGAATGCAATGCGACAGGCTCATGCTGATGGTTGGTTTATCGTTTTTGACACTCTCACGTTGGCTGACGACCGATTAGAGGCGTTTTATGATAATCCCAATGCTTTGCGTGACTATTTTCGTGATATTGGTCGTATGGTTCTTGCTGCCGAGGGTCGCAAGGCTAATGATTCACACGCCGACTGCTATCAGTATTTTTGTGTGCCTGAGTATGGTACAGCTAATGGCCGTCTTCATTTCCATGCGGTGCACTTTATGCGGACACTTCCTACAGGTAGCGTTGACCCTAATTTTGGTCGTCGGGTACGCAATCGCCGCCAGTTAAATAGCTTGCAAAATACGTGGCCTTATGGTTACAGTATGCCCATCGCAGTTCGCTACACGCAGGACGCTTTTTCACGTTCTGGTTGGTTGTGGCCTGTTGATGCTAAAGGTGAGCCGCTTAAAGCTACCAGTTATATGGCTGTTGGTTTCTATGTGGCTAAATACGTTAACAAAAAGTCAGATATGGACCTTGCTGCTAAAGGTCTAGGAGCTAAAGAATGGAACAACTCACTAAAAACCAAGCTGTCGCTACTTCCCAAGAAGCTGTTCAGAATCAGAATGAGCCGCAACTTCGGGATGAAAATGCTCACAATGACAAATCTGTCCACGGAGTGCTTAATCCAACTTACCAAGCTGGGTTACGACGCGACGCCGTTCAACCAGATATTGAAGCAGAACGCAAAAAGAGAGATGAGATTGAGGCTGGGAAAAGTTACTGTAGCCGACGTTTTGGCGGCGCAACCTGTGACGACAAATCTGCTCAAATTTATGCGCGCTTCGATAAAAATGATTGGCGTATCCAACCTGCAGAGTTTTATCGCTTCCATGACGCAGAAGTTAACACTTTCGGATATTTCTGATGAGTCGAAAAATTATCTTGATAAAGCAGGAATTACTACTGCTTGTTTACGAATTAAATCGAAGTGGACTGCTGGCGGAAAATGAGAAAATTCGACCTATCCTTGCGCAGCTCGAGAAGCTCTTACTTTGCGACCTTTCGCCATCAACTAACGATTCTGTCAAAAACTGACGCGTTGGATGAGGAGAAGTGGCTTAATATGCTTGGCACGTTCGTCAAGGACTGGTTTAGATATGAGTCACATTTTGTTCATGGTAGAGATTCTCTTGTTGACATTTTAAAAGAGCGTGGATTACTATCTGAGTCCGATGCTGTTCAACCACTAATAGGTAAGAAATCATGAGTCAAGTTACTGAACAATCCGTACGTTTCCAGACCGCTTTGGCCTCTATTAAGCTCATTCAGGCTTCTGCCGTTTTGGATTTAACCGAAGATGATTTCGATTTTCTGACGAGTAACAAAGTTTGGATTGCTACTGACCGCTCTCGTGCTCGTCGCTGCGTTGAGGCTTGCGTTTATGGTACGCTGGACTTTGTAGGATACCCTCGCTTTCCTGCTCCTGTTGAGTTTATTGCTGCCGTCATTGCTTATTATGTTCATCCCGTCAACATTCAAACGGCCTGTCTCATCATGGAAGGCGCTGAATTTACGGAAAACATTATTAATGGCGTCGAGCGTCCGGTTAAAGCCGCTGAATTGTTCGCGTTTACCTTGCGTGTACGCGCAGGAAACACTGACGTTCTTACTGACGCAGAAGAAAACGTGCGTCAAAAATTACGTGCAGAAGGAGTGATGTAATGTCTAAAGGTAAAAAACGTTCTGGCGCTCGCCCTGGTCGTCCGCAGCCGTTGCGAGGTACTAAAGGCAAGCGTAAAGGCGCTCGTCTTTGGTATGTAGGTGGTCAACAATTTTAATTGCAGGGGCTTCGGCCCCTTACTTGAGGATAAATTATGTCTAATATTCAAACTGGCGCCGAGCGTATGCCGCATGACCTTTCCCATCTTGGCTTCCTTGCTGGTCAGATTGGTCGTCTTATTACCATTTCAACTACTCCGGTTATCGCTGGCGACTCCTTCGAGATGGACGCCGTTGGCGCTCTCCGTCTTTCTCCATTGCGTCGTGGCCTTGCTATTGACTCTACTGTAGACATTTTTACTTTTTATGTCCCTCATCGTCACGTTTATGGTGAACAGTGGATTAAGTTCATGAAGGATGGTGTTAATGCCACTCCTCTCCCGACTGTTAACACTACTGGTTATATTGACCATGCCGCTTTTCTTGGCACGATTAACCCTGATACCAATAAAATCCCTAAGCATTTGTTTCAGGGTTATTTGAATATCTATAACAACTATTTTAAAGCGCCGTGGATGCCTGACCGTACCGAGGCTAACCCTAATGAGCTTAATCAAGATGATGCTCGTTATGGTTTCCGTTGCTGCCATCTCAAAAACATTTGGACTGCTCCGCTTCCTCCTGAGACTGAGCTTTCTCGCCAAATGACGACTTCTACCACATCTATTGACATTATGGGTCTGCAAGCTGCTTATGCTAATTTGCATACTGACCAAGAACGTGATTACTTCATGCAGCGTTACCATGATGTTATTTCTTCATTTGGAGGTAAAACCTCTTATGACGCTGACAACCGTCCTTTACTTGTCATGCGCTCTAATCTCTGGGCATCTGGCTATGATGTTGATGGAACTGACCAAACGTCGTTAGGCCAGTTTTCTGGTCGTGTTCAACAGACCTATAAACATTCTGTGCCGCGTTTCTTTGTTCCTGAGCATGGCACTATGTTTACTCTTGCGCTTGTTCGTTTTCCGCCTACTGCGACTAAAGAGATTCAGTACCTTAACGCTAAAGGTGCTTTGACTTATACCGATATTGCTGGCGACCCTGTTTTGTATGGCAACTTGCCGCCGCGTGAAATTTCTATGAAGGATGTTTTCCGTTCTGGTGATTCGTCTAAGAAGTTTAAGATTGCTGAGGGTCAGTGGTATCGTTATGCGCCTTCGTATGTTTCTCCTGCTTATCACCTTCTTGAAGGCTTCCCATTCATTCAGGAACC
>NZ_BORF01000029.1:0-10490 GCF_018333035.1 Bacillus sp. J41TS8 | reverse complement strand
GAAGAATTTCTTGTGTAGAACATTAGAATGACACCGTCCTTTTCAATCCTTTTCTTTATTATAAAATGAAAAAATGGATAATTTAAGGAAAAAAATAAGACTGTCGAGATTTTCTCGACAGCCTGACCTGTTTTTGAACATCAAAAACAGGTTTTTTCATTATTGCTGGACTGAACGTCCTTCCTGATTCAGTGTGGGGTTTATTTTTTTAGGTTCCGGCAGGAGGATATTCAAAATGCTTGCTGCCGCCAAAATAACGATTGAAAGGTAGAAAGACAGGTTATAGTTGCCTGTTTGGCTGTACCAGACGCCCGGCAAATAAGCGCCGAGCGCCGAACCGAGCTGGTGGCTGAGGAACAGCCAGCCGAGAATGAACCCGACGGAGTACTGCCTGAAATACTGGGTTGCGAGCATTTGCGTCGGGGCGACGGTCGCAAAGTCGACCAAACCGAACAAAACCGCGAAGCAAAGCAGGAGGACCGAGTTGTGGCTCGACAACAAAATGACAAGCGACAGCGCCCTTACGGCATATAAAAAGCACAAAATTTTTCGGCTGCTCCAGCGGTCAGCGACGACGCCGGAAATCAAAATTCCGATGATGTTAAACCCGGCCAGCAGGCTGACAGCGGCGCTTGTTACTTCGGTCGAAAACCCGTGGTCATGCGAAAAAGGGATAAGATGGGTATCCATTAACCCCGTCGTTGTAAATCCGCAAATGAAAAACGGCAAGACGAGGAACCAAAACGTTCTTTTGAGAAAAACGGCTTTGTATGGAATCTTTTTAGGCTGGGCGTCCGGCTCTTCTTTTATCTCGCCGCCCTGAGTGCCGCCGATCGGCTGTACATTTTTTTCCGAAGGATGATTCCGCAATAACAAGATGACGATCGGAAATACGATAACAGCTAAAAACAATCCGAGAACGATGACGGTCACTTGCCAGTTAAACCAGTGGATCAACATGAGCGATCCAGGGACAAGCAGCATCTGCCCCGCGCCGAATCCCGCTTCCATAATGCCGAATGCAAGCCCCCGCTTCTCATTGAACCAGTTGGTCACGATCACGGTCGATGCGACATTCGACGCACCGCCGACGCCGAGAGAAACGATGATGCCGTACAAAATAAACAGTTGCCACGGAGAAGTCACGAGATATGTAAAAAAGATGCTCAAGCCGACCAGAAGCGTGCTGAGAGATAAAATGATCCGCGGTCCGAACCGGTCGACAAGCCTGCCGATTACCGGCTGGGATACGCCGTAGACAATGAAGCTCAGCATGGAAATAAGCGAAATCGTGCCCCTGTCCATTGAAAATTCCTCTTCCCAAGGCTGAATAAAGGCCCCGAAAGAAAGGCGCACTCCTTGGACGGCCAAAAGCGTCAAAAACGTCACAAAAACGATAATCCAGGCGTAGTGTATTTTCCGTTTCATAGATCCTCCATTTCGTCAGCCTAACTCGGCATCCCAGCGTTCTTCCCGGAGCCGCTGTCCCCATAATAAAGTCTCGTCTTTCACTTCCGTCAGTCTGAATCCGAATTTTTCATACAAAGGCCGCGCTTCAGCCATCGTACTTACCGTCCATAGAAAAATCCGCTCAAATTGATTGTCTTTACAATAATCGATGAGATGCTTCAAAAGGCGCGTGCCGACTCCCTGATGCCGAAAAGCGGCATCGACCAGAAACCATCTGAGCTGTACGGTTTTGCCGGGATGTTTGACGAGCCCGACGCATCCCGCAAACCTTCCGGCGCTCTCTGCGATCCAGATGTTTTCGATATCGGCATCAAATGTTTCGTGAAGGTAATCCAAAAATGAATCGTCCCAGCCGTGTGTCTCCGCATAAAACGCACGTTGTTTTTCGATCATTAGTTTGATATCGTCCGATATATAGTAATCTCTTATGGAAACGTCCGATTTTTCGGGCGGCAGGTGTTCCGACAATATGGATTCAATTGTATTCATCGCCTCCGTCAGCTTTTCCTGATGGGGGCCGTCGATATGCTTCAGCATGTATTCGATTTGCTGATTGGCTTTTGCCTCCAGCTTCTTATAAATGGATTCGCCGAAGCTTGTTAAATAGATATAGTGGTTGCGGCTGTCCTCCTCGCTTCTCTTTTTATAGACCATATTTTCCTTTTCGAACCGTTTCAGGATCCGGCTGACATAGCCCCGGTCCAGGCCGAGCGTATCTTGAATCAGCTTGGCTGTACAATCGGCCGTATTGTGAATTTCGAATAATATCCGGGTTTCCGTCAATGAAAAAGGGCTGTCATAAATATGTTCATTCAGAAAACCGAGCACATTTGTGTAGAATCGATTGAACTTTCTGAATTTTAATGTGATAGAATGATTGATTTCTGTCATCTCAAAACCTCTCTTTCTATAAATCGTTGCTTTAATCAATTATAATAAAATAGTTGATTTAGTCAAGTGTATGGAAATAAAGTTAAAAATGTTAATGATAGATTATATTTTACAAATAAAGAAAGATAAATTCAATCCTACAGGAAAATTCATCCACCAGGCAGGAAAGAGGGAAGAAAACAGAGTATATAATCTAACAACCTGTTTTTGTAAGCGTTTAATGTCTGTCTCCGCGTCATATGAAAACGAGGAAGAGAGGATGAAACTTTACGATGGTCAAACCGTATCCCCCGATCAGCCGGAAAGTTCCCCGACTATTGCATGGAGCCGATTACAACCCTGATCAATGGCTTAAATATCCGGACGTTTTAAAAGAAGATATCCGCCTGATGAAGCTGTCCCGCTGCAATGTGATGTCTGTCGGCATTTTCTCATGGGTTTCGCTCGAGCCTGAAGAAGGAAGGTTTACATTTGATTGGCTCGATCAGGTTCTTGATACTTTCAAGGAAAACGGAATTTATGCGTTCTTGGCTACACCGAGCGGTGCCAGACCGGCTTGGATGTCCAAAAAGTATCCCGAGGTGCTGAGAACGGAGCGCAACCGGATCAGAAACCTTCACGGAAAGCGGCACAATCATTGCTATACGTCGCCTGTCTACCGCAGGAAAACGGCGATTATAAACGGAAGGCTTGCGGAGCGCTATGCGCATCACCCGGCTGTCATCGGCTGGCATATCTCCAATGAATACGGCGGAGAGTGTCATTGTGAACTTTGCCAAGATAAGTTCAGAGAGTGGCTGCTCGCGAAATATAAAACGCTGGACCGCCTTAACCATGCATGGTGGACATCGTTTTGGAGCCACACCTATACAGATTGGGACGAGATCGAGTCGCCGGCTCCGCACGGCGAGGATGCTGTTCACGGTTTGAATTTGGACTGGAAGCGTTTTGTCACGGATCAGACGGTTGATTTTTGCCGGCATGAAATTGCCCATGTCCGTTCTTTTAACCCCGACCTGCCCGTGACGACGAATTTTATGGGAACATACGCGGGATTGAATTATTGGAAGTTCGCCGACTTGCTTGATGTCATCTCGTGGGATTCTTATCCGGCATGGCACAACAGCCGGCAGGAAGACAGCCGGCTTGGAGCCGATATTGCTTTTGTTCATGATATCAATCGGTCTCTTAAAGGCGGCCGGCCGTTCATGCTGATGGAAAGTACGCCGAGCATGACGAACTGGCAGGACGTCAGCAAGCTGAAGCGCCCCGGTATGCACGAATTGTCATCATTACAGGCAGTCGCTCACGGATCGGACACTGTTCAGTATTTTCAATGGCGGAAAAGCCGCGGCTCAAGCGAAAAGTTTCACGGGGCAGTCGTTGATCATGCGGGATCAGAGCATACGCGCGTTTTCCAGGAAGTAAAAAAACTTGGGGAAAAGCTCGAAAAACTTGAGGATGTCGCAGGAACGACAGTCGAACCCGAGGCCGCGATTATATTTGACTGGGAGAATCGCTGGGCCTTGGAAGACGCCCAAGGTCCGCGCAATATCGGCATGCATTATGAACGGACAGCCAAATCGTTTTATGAACCGTTTTGGCGTGAAGGTGTACCGGTTGATGTGATTCATATGGAGGCCGATTTCTCCCGCTATAAGCTTTTGGTCGCCCCGATGCTCTACATGCTGAAAGAAGGCACCGCCGAAAGGATTGAACAGTTCGTTCAAAACGGGGGTACATTTGTCGCCACTTATTGGTCGGGCATTGTCAATGAGAATGATCTTGTGTTCTTGGGAGGGTTTCCTGGAGGCTTAAGAAAAACGCTCGGCATTTGGTCTGAGGAGATCGATGCGCTTCATGACGGACAGAAAAATACGATTGTGATGGATGCAGATAACCGGCTCGGGTTAAGCGGGAGCTATGAAGCCAGCGAGCTTTGCGATCTGATTCATTTAGAAGGAGCCGAAGCGCTCGCTCTGTACGGGGAAGATTTTTACGCGGGCCGGCCCGCGCTGACGGTCAATTTGTTCGGAGACGGGAAGGCCTACTATATCGCTTCAAGGAATGAGGCGGCGTTCCAAGAGGCGTTTATATCGAGGCTCATTGAAGAGTGCGTGATTGCCAAAGTGCTCGATACAGAGCTTCCGAAAGGCGTCACCGCCCAGCTCCGCACAGACGGCCGCCACGATTATATTTTCGTGATGAATTTTACAGCGGAACACCGCACGGTCTCGCTTCCGGAAGAAACATATACGGACGTCTTAAAAGGAACCCGGAAAAAAGGCGCTCTCAAACTGCCTCCATACGGAACGAGCATTTTGCGGAGAAGCCGCAAAGCCTAGGAAGCCTCATTCTTCAGGCCGGCGCTTCGTGCAACTTGCAGCAGCGAGCAGGAAGATGACAGCTGAAATATACGCCAACACACCTTGATCGAAAATAAAGAGAAGCACCACATTTGATAAAACCGCCAACATAATAAACACTACAGCATAAAGATTTAGACGCAATACCATCCCTCCATTAATTGTTATCTTAACATGAAGGGATGTGAAAAATCCGCGGGAAATACCCGCGGATCCGTCCTTATTTGGCTCGGTTTTTCAGTTTTCGGGGATTGACTTGATCATCGATATCAGGTTTGTCATCCAGCGCGTCGGCGATTTTTTCCCAGGAGACAATTTTGAAGTTCTGATTGACCGGTTGCCCGTTTTCCGTATTTTCGCCGTCTTGGGCGACAAAGATGCCGTATGGATATGTTTTGCCGAGGCCGAAGCCGATGACGTCGATTCCATCGGTATCGCTTGTCCCGTCGATTTCTTTGCCATTATCAATTGAAAAAGCGGTGACATAGTCGTTTTTCCCGCGCCGGTCATAGATGGCATAGCGGTTATCGCCCTGACTGGATGCGATCAAATACCCTTCTCCGTCTTCTCCGTAGTAAATCGTCAGCCCTTCAATATCAGCGGTTAGATGCGGTCCGTCGGCACGATCGACGATTTTTCCTTTATCTCCGCCGTCCGGCTCGGCGCTGAAAGACCAAATCGCAACATCTTCTTCGGCGATGTACATTTTGCCGTATTCATCATCTGCCGCAAGTCCTTCTGTTTGAGAGCCCATTTTGAATGAGCGGACCTTTTTGCCTTCGACTTGTCCTTTTCCGTTGTCAAACAGTTCATATTGCTCGAATTCTCCGTTCTTTCCGGTCACCATGGCGTAGAACTTGCCGGTTTTCTGGCTGTGATACAGGCTGAAGCCATATACCTCCTCGATATCGGTTTGAATAGGTTTTTGAGGATTGACGATGTTCTTCAGCTTGCTTTTTTTGCCGTCAAAGGCGTAAATTTCAACCGTGTTTTTGCCGTCTGACCGGTTTGAGGCCCCGGCAATATCAATTTTTTTGCCATCGAGCGGAAAATTGTAGCGCAGATCGACATTGTTTAATTTGCCAAATGGATAGGCCGCAAGCTGTTTTCCCTTCAAATCATAGACGATTAAGCCCGATTTTTTGTTTGTTGTGATGAGCCTGCTTTTTTCAGGCTGCTTCGGATGAACCCAAATCGCCGGGTCATCTGCCGCGTCGTCAGGGGTATCCACCGGCTCTGTCTCCGCATCGGCAGTCACCGTGAATTCTTTGTGAGCCGCAGCTTCGTTATGGGGGAGACTGCTCCATGAGGGAGACCATAAAGATGCTGCAAGTGTTGATAAGGCGAGCGTTTTGTAAAAGTTCATATATTAACCTCCTTTTGATAACACTTATCCTAGCAAACCAATGAAAATTATCATTTGCGGGGATGTAAACTTTTGTTAAAAAGCGATGGCTAAAAAAGACCGCCGATACTCTAGAGTGCGAAACCGCAAAGAAAACCCCCGGAATTTTTTCTGGGGGCTGCCTTTAACATCGCTATCTCTCATTGAATCGGAATGTATATATCAAACGCAAGTTCGTTTAAATCCTGATCCATCGGGTAAAATTCCAATTGTGTAAAAGCGTCACAGTTTAAACGAAGACCTTGATCTTTGATCCATTGATAGACTTTTTGATAAGTCACTTCAGGCCGCTCATGCTGCGGATGTCTTGTATGAGCATATGTCAGAGCGGGCGCCTGATAGCTGATCATTCCTTCCGGAAGGGTTTCGGGGAGGCTCTCCGTCTCCATTAATATATAAAAAGTGAATTCCCCTTCGCCGTGATGATCCGATATGGCCCACATACCGCTGTCTTCTTGAACACCGACTATTTCTCCGCGCCGGTCTTTCAGCTGCTGAATGATGCCGTGGAGCTTTTTCGCCCGGGCTTCTTCGAATGAAACGGTTTGTGAAAAGCCAACACCAACAAATCCGGGCTTTGCTGTCTTTTTGATCGCCAAAATTTTATCCTCCCATCCTGCACCGATTGGTTATTCAGTTATTCGCCGGACAAGAAGCAAATCCTTCAGAAAAGGAGTATCGGCCTGTTGCTTTTTAATTGACACCCTTCATAAATTTCTGAATTTTCGGTGACAGCAACATCAAAATGATTCCGAGCAGGATGGATACACCGCCGATGACGCCGAAGTAGGCGATCTCTGTATCAGCGCTGTAAAATCTGACGATCTGTGCGTTGATGGCCTGTGCAGAAGCGTTTGACAGGAACCATAGACTCATCGTCTGCGCTGAGAATGCCGCAGGAGCCAGCTTTGACGTTGCGGATAACCCGACTGGAGACAAGCACAATTCCCCGAGAACGACGATCAGGAAGCTGAGCACAAGCCACATTGGATTGGCAAGCGATTCAGTGCCGTTGATATAAGCAGGGAAAATCATGACGACAAATGACAGTCCGGCTAAAATCAAGCCGAGTGAAAACTTCGTCGGCGTTGACGGCTGACGGTTGCCGAGCCTCATCCAAATCCATGCGAAAACCGGTGCAAGCACAACGATGAACAACGGATTCAGCGACTGGAACCAAGATGAGTGCAATTGGACACCTAAAAATTCTAAATGAGTGCGTTTATCTGCATAGGTGGCTAAAATATTGGCGCCTTGTTCCTGAATCGCCCAAAACATCATCGATGCGACAAACAGCGGAATGTAAGCTGTGAGACGGGAACGTTCATCACTCGTCGTTTTGGAGCTTTTAAACATAACGATGAAATAAATCAGCGGGATCAAAATACCGAGACAGCTGACAATCATCGTAAACAGCTCAATTGTCATCCAGCCCATAAAGACGGAATAGCCAAAGATGGCAGCGATCACCAAAACACCAATTCCAATCCGTCCGAACACCATTTTTCTTTCAGCGGGTGTCAGCGGATTCGGTACCGTTCTTCCGGCCGGTCCGAGGTTTTTCTTCCGTGTCGCCAAATAGGTCAGCAGCCCGAACAGCATGCCGATGGCAGCAAGGCTGAAGCCGAGATGGTAGTTGTATGTCTGGCCGACTGTGCCGACGATAATCGGCGCAAGAAATCCGCCAAGGTTGATCCCCATATAAAAGATGCTGAAACCTGAATCGCGGCGGGTGTCTTCAGGGCTGTATAACTCGCCGACAACGCTTGATACGTTTGGTTTTAAAAGGCCTGTCCCAATGATGATCAAGAACATGCTGATGAAAAACGCGGGGACGCTTCCCGGGAATGACAAAAGTATGTGTCCGAACATAATGAGCACGCCGCCGTAAAACACGGTGTTTGCAGTTCCGAGGAGCCTGTCCGCTATCCAGCCTCCGATGATGCCGGACATATAGACGAGGGAACCGTATACGGCCATAATCGAGTTTGCTGTGGTTTGATCAAATCCGAGGCCGCCTTTTGTCACCTCTGTATACAAATAGTAGATAAGGATGGCTCTCATACCGTAGTATGAAAAACGCTCCCAAAATTCAGTGAAGAATAAAGTGAAGAGTCCGCGGGGATGTCCAAAAAACCCCTTTTGCGGAATGTTTTGAAAAGTTTCTTTTTGATGGTTTGACATTCGCAATACTCCTTCTCTTTCTATGTCTATTATAAAAATCATATTCTTATATAATGTTCGTGTCAATACACCTTCAATCGATTTGAATTTTTGATCGCTAATGCAACAAGTTGTGAAGCGCTTTACAAGCGGATAGTAAAAACTTTTGGAAAAAAATTTAGATGAAAAGATTTTTTAATAAAATTTTACCTATCTCATGTACAAGCGGATTTTACTAGATTGGCATATATATATCGGAAACCGTTTTACAAAAGGAGGCTGAAAACAGCGTGCAGCAGCAACCTGAGGAAATGAGAATGACAGTGGTTGACGCGACAAAGTTCGGTGCTGTCGGCGACGGCAAAACAGACTCCACAAATGCGATCAACGAATGTTTGGCGTGGACAAAGTCGATGGGATACAACACGGTATGGATACCGAACGGCACGTACCTGATTGACGGGACGAAAAACAGCGACCCGCGTGCTCCGTTTCGCGGAGCCGGCATCAATGTTCCGGGCAATATTGAAATTTTGATGGACGCGGAGACCGTCATCAAGGTAAAACCGAACAGCTCATGGGGATACGCTGCTTTTTATATAGGCGGAACATCCAATGTGAAAATATCCGGAGGCAGCATCATTGGGGAAAGGGATGAACACACATATACACCGGCGCCGAGACCGACCCATGAATGGGGATTCGGAATTTGTATCGAAGGGGCGTCAAATGTCGTTATTGAACATGTGAGAATAGCCGATTTTACAGGAGACGGAATCATTATCAGCAACGGAGGAGACGGCTATAAGCCGTCAAAGCGTATTAAGGTAACCAATTGTGAAATCAGGCGCTCCAGAAGAAATAATTTGTCGATCACAGGGTGCGACAATGTTCTTGTTGAAGGATGCGAAATTGCAGATGCGGGGACAGGCAACGGCACGGCTCCCCGTTTTGGGATTGATATAGAAGGCTACAGTGAAGGAAACATCGTCTATGAAGAACCCGTTAATGTCATCATCCGAAACAACGTGTTAAAGGGCAATGTCAACAATGCCATTTCCAATTTCAACGGCACTTCTGTCATCATCGAAGGCAATATCGCAGACGGTACCATTTCATACGGATACGGGACGAGTACGACGATTGCAAACAATATCATCAAGAAAAACCCCGAATCCACCGGACAGAGCATCGGAATTAACGGCCTCGGTGTAGGGGCTTTGGAAGCAAGAAGCGATGCCGTTATAAAGGGGAATTTGATTTCGGGTTTTACGACAGGCATCGATATCCGCGGAAAAAGCGTTTTTGCCACGGGAAATCAAATCCGTGATTTTGTAAATGCCGGAATTCTTGCTTATCAAGCGTCGCAAATCTTCATTGAAGGGAATAATATCGAAAACGACGTGCCTGAGCAAAGGTCCGGCACCGCTCTCAGCATCACGCAATCAGACAATGTAACGTTTTCCGGCAATCAGATCGCAAATGTCGTACTTGCGGTCAGGAGCACAGGCAATGACGTCCAAATAAAGGATAACGTCATCAAGCAATTCTCCAGAGGCATCTGGATATCGCAAGGTAATGCTGTGATAGAAGGAAACTTTATTTCGCCGGCCGGCTTTCAAACGGTGCCGGAGTCATATGCCGTATCCGTCACAAATACGGCTTCTGCAGTCATTCGGAAAAACACCTTCACCCGCTTCAGAAACTTTCCAATATACTGCTCGACAAATGAGCATACAAAAATTATCGGAAACGACATCGAAGATTCACCGCTGATTGTCACGCTGTATCTCACCCGCGGAACCCACGAGATTATTGGCAATACGATCACGCTCGGCAGGCCGACCTTGCCGGCTATCCTCATTTATCTCGACCAATCGTCGAACTCGGCGATCCTCGACAACACGCTCCGCAGCAATACGGCCGCAAGGATAACGGCAATTCAAACCAATACGTCAAGACAAACCCTGATCATCGGCAATACGATTGTCAAAGGAATGATCCATTCCCACGAGACAGATACGGTTCATGGAAATATCGAAGTTTAGGCTCCCTTTGATAGGGAGCCTCAGACCGTTGACAAAATAGGTCGGATTTCTATGATCCGACCTATTTTTGTCCATTTTGTTCTATTTTTTCGACGAAAAAGCTGGCGATGAGGACCTTTCCAGGTCCAATTCGCCAGCTTTTTGAGA
>NZ_BORF01000028.1:0-14542 GCF_018333035.1 Bacillus sp. J41TS8 | reverse complement strand
CCTAGCGAAGCTAGGCTAGGGGTGTGGGAGGACTTTTTCTATTTCTTTTATAAAGATGACAAAACACATCAAAACCATTTAAAACAAAAAAGCTTGTAGAAAAACATAGGTTTCTCTACAAGCTGACCTGTTTTTGATGTTCAAAAACAGGTTTTTCTTTATAAATTAAGAAGTTTTATTTTTATTGTAAATATCAAATGCAACGGCAATCAGAAGGACGAGGCCTTTAATTGCTTGCTGCCAGTCGATGCCCAGACCGAGCAGCGACATGCCGTTGTTCATGACCCCCATGACAAGCCCGCCGATGATGGCCCCGCCGATCGTGCCGATTCCGCCGTAAGCTGAAGCACCGCCGATGAAGCAGGCCGCAATGGCGTCAAGTTCAAACAGGTTTCCTGCTTTCGGAGTGGCCGCGTTTAGACGGGCGGCAAAAATCAAGCCGGAAAGAGCGGCTAAGACGCCCATATTGACGAAGACCATAAAGGTAAGCCGTTTTGTTTTGATTCCTGAAAGCTCGGCCGCTTTTTCATTGCCGCCGATTGCGTAGATTCTCCGCCCAATGACGGTTTTTTTCATAACGAATGTGTACCCGGCGATTAAGATGAACAATGTGATCAAAATGAGAGGTATGCCTTCGTACGTCGCGAGAATGTAGGTAAAAAGGTTGATAATGGCGATGATAAAAAACACCTTAATTGCAAACAGACCTTTTCCCTGCAAGTCAAATTGGTATTTCTTCTGCATGTTTCTCTGCTGAAGCTGATAGACGAGATAAAGAATCGACACTCCCGCTCCGGCGACAATCGTCGTCATATGGAGCGCGCCTCCGTTCAGCCAGTCCGGGATAAAGCCGGACGCCATTTTTTGAAAGGACACAGGAAATGGAGCGATCGATTTCCCTTCAAGCACGATCATCGTGAGTCCTCTGAACAATAACATACCCGCCAGCGTCACGATGAAGGCCGGAATCTTGACATAAGCGATCCAAAATCCCTGCCAGGCGCCGATTGCCGCTCCCAGAAGCAACGACAGGACGACCGCCGCAAACAGCGGCATATCGTTTTCGATGATCATCATCGCGGAGACGGCGCCGACAAAAGCGGCGACTGAACCGACTGATAGATCAATGTGTCCCGTGATGATGACGAGCATCATCCCAATCGCTAAAATGAGAATGTAGCTGTTTTGCAAAATCAGGTTCGTAATGTTCAGCGGTCTCAGCAAAATTCCGTCCGTCAGTATTTGAAACAGCAGCATAATAAACACGAGCGCAATGACCATGCTGTATTTCCGGATGTTCTGCTTATACATGTCGCGAAACAGCTGAAAGTAACCGGGCTGAGCGCGGTCTTTATCCGTTTGCACCGGTGTCTGCATACGCCTCTCCCCCTCTCTTCATGCGGATGGTCATATATTTCATCAGCTTCTCCTGATCAGCTTCTTCTTTGGAAAATTCGGCGGTGATTTCCCCTTCACACATCGTATAAATTCTGTCGCACATCCCCAGCAGCTCGGGAAGCTCCGAAGAGATCATCATAACCGCTTTACCTGCTTCGGCAAGCTGATTGATGACGCCGTAGATTTCGTATTTGGCGCCGACATCGATGCCGCGCGTCGGTTCATCCAAAATTAAAATGTCAGGCTCCGCAAAAATCCACTTGCTCAGCATGACCTTCTGCTGGTTGCCTCCGCTTAAATTTCCGGTCCGCTGGCCGATATCGGGTGTCTTGATGTTCAATTTCCTGCGAAAATCCTCCGCTTCATGTTTTTCGCGGCGCTCGTCCATCACCAATCGGCTCGACACCTTCTCCAGTTTGGACAGCGTAATATTTTCTTTAATGCTGTCATCCAGAATCAGACCGTTTCCTTTCCGGTCCTCCGTCACATAGACAATGCCGTTTTTAATGGCTTCTTCAGGGTGGCGGATGTAAAGCTCCCGCCCGTCTTTTTCGATTGTGCCGGAGATGTTTTTTCCGTATGATCTTCCAAAAATGCTCATCGCCAGCTCCGTCCTTCCGGAGCCCATCAAGCCGGCAATTCCTGCGATCTCGCCTCTTTTGACGGAAAGGGCCGCCATGTTAACCACTTTGCGATCCTGTTGAAGCGGATGGTGAACTGTCCAATCCTTCACTTCAAAAATGACGTTCCCGATCTTGGCGCTTCTGTCAGGATAGCGGTTTTGCAACTCCCTGCCGACCATGCCTCTGATGATCCGGTTTTCGGTCAATTGCCCGCTTTGCACATCAAGCGTTTCGATCGTCTGTCCGTCACGGAGCACGGTAATCGAATCTGCGACGTTCGTGACCTCATTTAATTTATGAGAAATCATAATTGAAGAAATCCCCTGTTTTTTCAGTTCGAGTAAGAGCCGCAGCAGATTCTCGCTGTCCGCTTCATTTAAAGCCGCAGTCGGCTCATCCAAAATCAAGAGCTGCACCTTTTTTGCCAAAGCTTTGGCGATTTCAACAAGCTGCTGCTTTCCGACGCCGATTTGGGAAACAAGCGTATCCGGAGATTCTTGAAGCCCGACTTTTTTCATTAATTCAAGCGTTTCCAGCTTTGTTTTTCGCCAATTGATGACGCCGCGGCTCGCCTGTTCATTGCCCAAAAAAAGATTTTCCGCAATGGAAAGCTGGGGGACGAGCGCCAGCTCCTGATGGATGATGACAATCCCCGCTTCCTCACTTTGCTTAATATTTTTGAATTGGCATACTTCCCCTTTATACAAAATGTCGCCCGTATACGTACCGTACGGATATACACCGCTCAGCACCTTCATCAAAGTCGACTTGCCCGCCCCGTTTTCACCGCAGAGGGCATGGATTTCGCCCGCTTTCACGCGAAGGTGGACATTGTCGAGCGCTTTGACGCCGGGAAACTCCTTCGTGATGCCTCTCATCTCCAAAATGCAATCGGACATCGGATCACTTCCCTAATTCCGATTCTTTATAGTAACCGCCGTCAACGAGCACTTTTTTATAGTTCTCTTTATCGACGACGACCGGATCAAGCAGGTAGGACGGAACGACCTTCTCTCCGTTGTCATACGTCTTTGTATCATTGACTTCCGCCTTTTCGCCTTTTAAGACGGATGTCGCCATCTCAACGGCTTTTTTCGCCAGCTCTCTCGTATCTTTGAAAATGGTTGAGGTCTGCTCCCCTTTAATGATCGAATTCACGGAAGCAAGCTCCGCATCCTGTCCCGTAATAACCGGCAGCGGCTTCTTGTCCGATCCGTAGCCCGCGCCTTTTAAAGAGGAAATGATTCCGATGCTGATCCCGTCATACGGTGAAAGCACCGCATCAAGCTTCGCTTTTGTATAATGCGCGCTCAGCAAATTGTCCATCCGGGATTGCGCGGTTGCGCCGTCCCACCTGAGCGTCGCGCCTTGCTCAAATGAAGTCTGGCCGCTCAATACCTTTAACTTGCCCGAATCGATATAAGGCTTCAAAACAGACATGGCGCCGTCAAAAAAGAAATGCGCGTTGTTGTCGTCAGGCGATCCCGCGAATAATTCGATGTTGAACGGTCCTTTTTTGTCTTTTAAGCCAAGCTTTTCTTCAATATATTTCCCTTGGAGTTCACCGACTTTATGATTGTCAAATGTCGCATAATAGTCGACATGTTTGCTGTTCATAAGCAGCCTGTCATAGGAAATGACTTTAATATCCTGCTTATTTGCTTTTTCAAGGACGTCTGTCAGCGCTTCCCCGTCAATCGAAGCAATGACGAGCACATTGACGCCTTTTGTAATCATGTTTTCGATTTGTGAGACTTGGTTTTCAACGACATCTTCCGCATACTGCAGATCCGTTTTATACCCGAGCTTTTCAAACTCTTTCACCATGTATTTCCCGTCATACACCCAGCGTTCCGATGACTTTGTCGGCATTGAGATTCCGACGTAGCCTTTGTCTCCCCCTCCGCTCGCCTGATTCCCCGAACAGGCGGAAACAATGAGACAGAAAAGCATTGCAATGATCAACAGCCAGCATTTTTTCATGCTTGGTATCCCCCTTTTGATTTCTCCCATCATGAATCATGCCAACTGTACCATGTCTTTCGAATGTCCGTCTTTTGAATTAATTAACTATTTTTATAAAAATCAGACTTTTATAAAGCGCTTACATTACAATTTTCTCCCTGTTCGTTCAATTCCCGACATGCGTCGGTACTGATTGGGGGATACCCCCTTCGTTTTTTTAAATACCGTGCTGAAATAGTGCTGTGTATCATAGCCCGTTTGTTCGGCAACATCATGAATCGAAAGCGGGGTTGTCTCTAATAGATGAACCGCTTGGTCC
Source organism: Bacillus sp. J41TS8 (assembly GCF_018333035.1). Taxonomy (NCBI): domain Bacteria; kingdom Bacillati; phylum Bacillota; class Bacilli; order Caryophanales; family Bacillaceae; genus Bacillus; species Bacillus sp. J41TS8. The sequence goes on along the minus strand of NZ_BORF01000028.1, from coordinate 10,237 downwards.
ATGCGCATCTCTGTCAAAAGCTGAACAAATGTGATGCCGAGCTCCTTCTTCATGATCCTGCTCAAATAGACGGGCGAGACTTGAAGTGCATCCGCCGTCTGTTTTAAAGAAAACTCCCTTTCAGTGAAATGCTTTTTCATATATTCTTTGGCCCTCGTGACAACCGGCAAGATATTAAATGCTTTCGAGACTTGCTGTCTGCAATGCTGATAGCATTGCGCAGCTGAGCGGCCATTTTCGGCAAGCTTCGCGAAGCAGACGGCGGCGCCTGCCTGCATTTCAGCTTCGATCATCTCAGCAAGCGCCCGCTGTTCAGCTTCTGTAACAGAACGCCACAGGCAGGCGGCGATCAGACGGTCTCCATCGAAAAAAACAGCCTTATCCCGCTCATCGATAAAGAAGCGTTCTACTTTTTCTTTCAGACTGTCGGCTTCAGACGGCTTGTTCCATACATGCCCGGCCGCGATGACACCGAGCGTCTCAGGATAACGGGCCGGCAGCCGAAGGCATTCGAGCTGCCGGTAAACGTCTTCTTCGTCTGCCCGGCCTTCGATCCAGCTTCTGAAAACATGCTCTTTCAAAAGACCGAGGTTTTGTTGAATATGCTGCTCGGCAAGCTTTTGCTCGCTGAGCTTCTTTTTTTCAGCTGCCAGCGACACGCTGATCTTTTCGAGCACTTGTTCCAGATGAGCGGGATCGACCGGCTTTAACAAATAATCATCGACATTCAGCCGGATCGCTTCTTGCGCGTATGCAAACTGATCGTAGCCCGTCACGATGACAAAGCGGCACTGCGGCAGGACGCCGCGGAGCTTTTTCATCAGCGTGATTCCGTTGACGATCGGCATATTCAAGTCGACAATCAATAAGTCGATGCCGTGTTTGAGAGCGAGCTCAAATGCCTCTTCACCATTCTCCGCTTCAGCTGACACCGACATTTGATAGCGCTCCCAAGAGACGGCATCCCGTATTCCTTCCCGAATCCATGGTTCATCATCGGCAATCAGTACGCGCCAACATTCACTCAAGGCTTGTTCCCCCTTTTGTTAAAATTGGAAGCCGTATTGTGACGGCGGTTCCGGCTCCTTTTCGGCTTTCAACCGTTAAACCGTACGGCTCGCCAAATGTAAGGGCGATCCGTTCATGGACGTTGATCATGCCGTAGCCCGCTGTATCGTCCCTGTGTTTGAATTGATCGGTTATTTGCTTTAGCGTCTCTTCATCCATTCCGGCTCCGTCATCCTCAATTTTGATGATCAGCGAGCCGTCTTCCTCCATGCCTTTGATCGTAATATGCCCCTGCCCCTTTTTTTCTTTAATTCCATGATAAATCGCATTTTCGACAATCGGCTGAAGCACGAGCTTTAATATCAGGCGATCATCACAAAGCCCGGTCATTTCGATTGAGTAGTTTAATTTATCGCGGTACCGCGCTTTTTGGATTTTCAAATAGTTTTCAACATGTGCAAATTCATCAGACAGCGGAATGATATCTTTCCCTTTGCTCAAGGAGATGCGGAACAGCTTGGATAAAGCCTGCACGAGACCGCTGACCTCTTCCGCTCCTTTCTTCCTCGCCATCCAATTGATTGTATCCAGTGTGTTGTAGAGAAAATGAGGGTTGATCTGTGCCTGCAGCGCCCTTAATTCAGCTTCCCTTTTTTGGCGCTCTTGTCTTTCTGTGACCGACATCAGCTCCCTGATTCTCAACATCAGGCGATTGAAGCTTTTTCCCAATAGCCCGATTTCATCTTCCCTTTCCTCCTGATAACATGTTGAAAAATTCCCGCTTTCCGCCGTTTTCATGACAGCATTCAGCTTCAAAATCGGCCGCGACATGGAATGGGACAAATAATAGGAAGCGGACATTCCGAGAAACGCCGCCGTCAGTAAAAACAAAAGCACATACAAGTGGATTTCCTTCACTTCGAATACCGGTTCACCCGCTTTAAAAACGCCGACCGTTGTCCAGTTCGTAAAGGAAGACGTCTCATAAATGAACTGATACTCCTCTCCCTTAATCCGCTTCGAAAAATAGCCGGACCGGTCTTGACTGAACCACTTTTTCGGCAGAAACAGCTTTGAGGTCTCCGGTGCATAAATATTGCCGCCATTCTCATCCATGATCATCAAATAACCCGTTTTCCCCAAGCGGATATTTTTTGTCGCTTCTGCGAGGACGCGCAGCTTCAAATCGATGAGCACAACGCCTTTCACACGCTGTGTCTCAGGATCGATAACAGCTCTGACGGCAGAAACGACCTCGTCTTCCCTGTAATGCACATGGCTTCTGATATTCCGATTGACAGGCTTTCCGATCATCTTGAAAATTCCTTCATTAGCGACAGCCGCCAGATACCACGGTTCTTTTGTCAAATCTGTCGGCGTGCGTTCATACATCTCATTGCTGATCATCTCACCCTTATCATTGACGACGAGAATGCCTGCGGCTTCAGAATATAAAGAAGTCAGGCCCTGCAAAAACGTCCTTCGCTTATAATCCGCCTCTCCGTCCTCCTTTTCATGATTAAAAAACGCTTCCATTTCTTCATTCATTGATATTAAATATGTCAGGTTCTGCATGTGGCTGACATATACTTCAGCCGTCTTGTTTACTTCACCGATCAGCTGCAGCGTTTGGTCGATCACCTGTTTTTCAATAATATTTTCAACGGCCCATCCCGATAAAATGCCGAGGCCGATCGTCGGCAGCATGCTGATTAATAAGAGAAGGCTGATCAGCTTATGACGGATCGGCGCATTGTTAATCAAACGTTTAATCATTCGCATAATAGGCTGCCACATTTTCTTTCGTTATGATCGTAATGCCTGTATCGATCGCTGCCGGAAGCGGGCGTTCATGCTTCAGATGGTGATTTGAGAAAAACAGCATGTGCAGCGACCAATAGCCCATTTGCCATGTGTCCTGACCCATTGTCGCGGAAATCGATCCGCTTTTGATGCCGTCCAGCGTTTTCTTGTCTTTATCAAAGCCGATGATGCATACTTCCCCTTCAAGTCCCGCCGCCTTCACAGCGCGGGCCACACCGCTCGCCCCATTGGCTTCTGTCGTGAAAATTCCTTTGATGGACGGATTTTTTTCCAGAATCTTCGCCGCTTCTTTTTTCGACGTCAGCTCATCCCCTTTTCCGTCCAAAACCGCGGCGACCTTCATGTTCGGGTACTTTTGCTTGATCGTTTGTTCAAAGCCCTTCGTCCTTTCCTGGTGATTGTACTGACGCGGCTGGGTAATGATGGCGGTCTCTCCCTTTCCATCTAAAAACTCGGCCATTCGCCTTGCGGCCTCAGCACCCGCTTCCATATTATTTGTGCCGACATATGTAGAGGCTTTGCTGAGCGGAGCGTCTGAATCGAATAAAACGATCGGAATGCCCTGCTCGTGCGCCTTGTCGATGACAGGGTTTAAAGCTTTCGGATCTATTGCCGAAAGCGCGATCCCCGCCGGCTTTTTTGCAATCACCTGCTCAAGGACGGTCGTCTGCTCATGGACATCATAATGGGCCGCCCCCCGATACTCGACAGAGACGTTGAAAAGCTGCGCGGCATCCTCAAAGCCTTTCAGGCCGCTCTTCCAATATTCGATTCCCGATTGAAACGTAACCATCACATATTTTTCGGACAGACTTCCGGCCGCCGGCCTTCTGCTTGCTTCTGTAGATCCTGTTTTATCGCCCCGGGAATAGTCGTAGACATACAGAAAAAACAAACAGAGCATCACGGCATAAACAACTAACAGCTTCTTCATCTTCATCCCCCTGTTGGTCAGAGGACAAGACAGCGTTTACAATCTATCATAAAGTATATATTTAGCCGCATATTTTTCTTAGAATCCAGCTGAGGCATCCTGACAGAAATTCCGCCCGTCCCCTTTTTTCATCACAAACAGACAATTTCCCCCCTTGTTTATATGAAATATCTAATCTATTTGACATTTTGTTCGAAAAACCCTGTTTAGTATTCGACAAGATCGCCTCTTTCTTAAAATTACCTTAAAGTTTGTGAAACAAAAAATAAATATCATAAAAAACACAGCCCTAAGAACCATGTCTTTTGCCCTTGAAGGAAAATGGAGAAAAGTGCAAAATCGCAGTCACAATAAGGAATTCCCTGCTTAGCCGCTCGACTCGATTCTTTAATCACGGTACATTTTTCCTATTCAACTCATTTATACCATGTTGTAACATTAATAAGGTCCTTTAACGAACGGATCCCAACAGGTCATTTGAATCAAATTTTCCGGGAGGTGGCAGTAACATGATCTGGGAAAAAACAGTTTTATACGGGCTGCAAGGTACACTTCTCATCAAAAAACAACAGCTCGAACAACTGAAAAATTGCCAAACTGAATTAGAAGCAGATAAAAAGGAATTTGACGATTCAAAAGACAGCATCAAAAAGCCCGAACTGTCGCCGACAACATGGCAGGGCAGCCTTGCTGATTCTTTTAAAAACGTCAGAAGCGATATGAAAACGGCCTACAATGATATTTGCGGAAAACAGTTAAATGAAGTGTTTAAACAATTAAAAGAGAAAATCTCTTCCTTAAATGATGACATTGATTCACTAGGTAAGGATATCAGCTCATTAAAAACGAAAATTGAAAAACTGGAAAAAGAAGAAAGAGAAGCCCGCCGCTAAAGGAGTGATTACGATGGGTCAAGAAATCAAAGTCAAAACAGGCGAAGTCAAACAGGCGCTCTCGAAGCTGAAGCATTCAGCCCAAGCTGTGAAACCGAATGTGCCGACAGATATCAGCGGCAAAAACAACCTTGACGTCGTCAAAAAAATCGAAAGCATGAACAAAGATTTGAAAAGCCTGACAAAAGCATACGCATCAGCTCTAGCTAAACAAATTGCGCAAACCGAACAGGCTGTCAACGCCATAAAAGACGCCGACAAAAAGCTGTCGTCATCGATCAAAGCCAAGTAGAAGGAAGGGACTACGCATTGAAAACTCTAGATGTTCAGGCTTTTCAAACCGGCCTAGACAAAACGCTGACCGAATTAAAAAACCAGACTGACGAGATTTCAAAAGTCAAACAAAGCGTCAAAGGCCTCACCTCCCTTGACGACGCCTTAAAAGGCGCGGGCGGTGAAGCGATCCGCTCGTTCTATGAAGAGTGCCACACCACTTTTCTTCTTTTTTATGAATCTTTTATTTCCGATTATAAAGGACTTTTAGAAAAGACGAAAAGCGCGCTTCATTCCCTTGAACCGAACCAAAACGGCTTTATCTCGCAAAGCTTTCTTGAAAACGAACTCCATGACGGCGTCAGTCAAGCCGAATCGCTGACAGGCAGATTGACGTCAAAAGCCAATCAGACGATGGCCACTGTCAGCCACATCGTCGACCTGCCCGACCTCGACGATTCAGCCGTCAACGAAAACGCCAAAAAAGCCCAAAGACAAATCAGCGAGACACTAGAAAAGCTTCACACCTTTGACCGCGAACAGACAAATGCGCTAAAAGCGGCGAAGGAAGACCTTGACACGATGAAGCAGTACATTCAGCAGCTGGAGAAAATGTATACGGGGCCGAAAATTGAAATATCGGAATATAAAAGCGGTTCAATTTTAAAGCCGCAAAATGACTCAACAATCAGTCAAGCTCCCGGCGGCCTGCAAAACGACCTGCAAAACCCCGGCGAAACGCCGATGGAGAAGATGCTTGGACGGTTTAGCGAAAAAGACGAAAAAGGCAAAATCGACGACACAACAAAAGAAGAACTTCCATTTGAGATCGATTGGATGTATCCTGTATCGAGTGCGGGAAGTTTGTATAGCACTTCTACTGCGGCAACGGATTTTGGGAAGAATGTGAAGTATGTTGTTAAAGATGGGGTTAAAATTAAAAAAGGCATAGAAACCAATAGCGGCAGGAAGATAAGCGGATACAAGGTACAGAACGGGCAAGCGATAGGAATCAAAGGAAAAAATTACCCAGAAACTTGGACTAAATCACAGTTAAAAGCCGGAAACACTCCTAAAATTGCTGAATATACTAAAGCTTCATCTGCAGTAAAAGGGGCAATGAAAAGCAAGTTGGGTTGGGCAGGTGTTGCCATCACAACTGGAGAAGATTTAGTAAAAAATATAAATGACCCTAATGTCTCAACAGAAAAAACTGTTGGTGATGTTGCAGTAGATGTAGGAGTAGGTGCTGCTACCTTAGGAGTAAGTGCTGTTGTTGGTGCGGCAGTTATTGGAGCTGGTGCTCCAATTATCGCAGCTGCTGCTGTAGGTTTTGTTGCATCAGTGGGGGTTTCTATGGCGTTAGGTGGGATAAAATTAGGTAAAGATAAAAAAAGCGTAACTGATATGGCAAAAGATACAGTGGAATCTGGGTTGAAGACAGTCGCAGGCTGGTTTAAATAACCTAAAGGAGACGAGCATAATTGCTGAAATTAAATGAAAAAGTTATATTCAGAAGATTACCTGAAGAAACTAGGCATCATTTAATTATTTTAGTTGACCGAGACGAAAAAGTGAATATGTGCATATTAAATTTAATTATGTTAGATGCATTACTTTTATTTCTGCTACTTGCAAACGGAATAAAACTGTTTACTATGGTAGCTTTACCACCTCTTATACTCGTTAATTTATGGATGTTTATTTTATTCTTCAAAGACATGGATTTACATAGAAACAATCTTGAATTTGTACTATATAAAGGTTTTTCATTCAGTACTATGTCCTATTGCTGGTTTATTCTATCCCAGAAAATGTACTATTCCATACTAGGACTTAATTGGTTGTTTATTATTTTTTCTGTCCTAATTCTTGTTATAGTAGCTCTAGGTTCATTTCGCTACTACTTGAAAAAGTTTTCTATTCACAAACCAAAAAAAAGAGCAGTTCCTACTTGGGCAGTCTACTTATTAACGACTGGCCCAGCCGCTGGCTATATGATTTCCCAAATTACACTTCATTTTTCTGAATCTGTAATGAATATATTTATGAGCATTGTTTCTCTATTTGCAGCCTGCCTTTTTTCTTTTATAGGTGCCAAATTTATACACCAATTTCTTTTTGTTAAAACAAATCAAACCATCATTAAAAATATAGGGAAGGGGAGAAAATAATGGGTGAAAATAACCTACTGCCGAGCGGCTCAATCGTCCTCCTCGAAGGCGGAACAAAAAAATTAATGATTTACGGAAGAAAACAGATCGTCGTGAGCGAAGATCCGAAAATGTTTGACTATATCGGCGTTTTTTACCCCGAGGGCTACATTAATCAAGAATACACTTTTGCTTTTAACCATTCAGATATTGAGAAAGTGATTTTCGAAGGTTATGAGGATGAAGAGGAACGAGAATTTCAACATGTTTTAAAAGAAGCAGCCATCGATTAGAAACGGAAGCGTCTCATACATGGGACGCTTTCTTTTTGGATAAGAGATCGTTGTATTTATTTGAAAGTAGTTTTATATAAGCATCGCTTGTCGTGGATATGAGTGTTCAATTCTACCGAAATGAAAGAAAAGGCAAGTGAAAAAGATGCTAAATCAAGATTCGCTCGAGTATATCTATGAGATTATCCCCTGAACTCGTTTACGTTTTGCTTGTTTATAATCTTATTCGTCTTTATTAGGGTAGTGATTGTGATTTTATGAAAGGTTCGATATTACCTTATCGCTTTCCCATTAATAAAAATAAGAAAGAAATCTGAACGTGGTTAGCAACAAGCGTAGACCTTTGCTTTTAATTATCTGGACATTATAGTTTCCAAGGTGCTAAGAAAGAGAGCTTTTTATGAAAAACGAAAAACATTTTCTATATAAAAAAATAAACGAAGCAATGATCATCTTCACGATTTTATTCCCTGTAGTTGGTATCTTTTTTGTCATCATGACAATATGGGCGTTAGGAGAACAAGCCCCTTCAGAAATTCCCTTGGTTGTTTCCGTTATCAGCTTATTTTTTTTCGTTCCTCCACTCCTATTGCATATCTACAGAAAAAAGGTCTGGCTGAAAAAATACATGCAGAATTATAAAAATTCAGAGGGATAAGCGGAGGAATACAAGCTTTGCTGAGATTAAAAGAAACGGTTACATACAAAGATTTACCTTACAATATTCAATCTCATTTAACGGCTCCCATCAGCCGGGAAACGAAATGGGGAATGGCGTGTTTTATCGTGTTGATACTGGATATTTTAAGCATATTACCTGTGCTGGCGAACAAAGTAGATTTTTTCACATTCGCCGCTGTTCCTGTTGCTATCCTGATCAATATATGGATGATCATCATGAATACCAAAAACATGACCGGATATCATCATCATCTTCAATATGTTCGGTTTATGGGCGTATCATTCAGCGGTATGTCATATTGCCAGCTGATCACAGCGCAAAAAATGATGGTTTCTGCCATCGGTTTTCATTTACCGTTGATCAGTCTGTCACTATTCATATATGCCGCCTTTATCTTCCTCGTCATTCAGTATTACTTAGTTGTTTTCCCTGATTCTAAAAGAGGCAAAAGGGAGACAGCAGCTCCGACAAGGATGCTCCTGGCAGCTGTTCCGGCAGGCGGTTTTGTAATAAGTCATGCCGTTTTGCGAGTTTCCGAGTCTGCCGTTTATTTGTTGATGAGTACCGTCTATCTGCTTATGGCTTGTTTATTTTCTATGGTGGGGGTCAAATTCATCCACAAATACTTCTTCATTAAAGCGAATCAAGATATCATCAGACAGCATAGGATTTAAGGCACAAGGAGAGGTCATGTTTGAAAGGCAGTAATAAAATCATTCTCTTAGTTTATTCCCTATATGCAACAATCATTATTTTGACCGGCCTTGCCAAACCTGCAATGAACTGGAAGGAAAAGCTTGCCGTCATCGGCTTTATGTTCGTTTCAATCTCTTTATTCGCCTTCATCATTTATGTGTTCATAAATAGGCCGAAGAAAGATCAAAGCGCACACCGATGCAACATTGTCGCGAAAATCTTTTGGAAGAAATATAGAAAGCCGTTCACGCTCTCTTTCTACTTTGTCGGCATCCTGATTGTGGGAACTTCCGTGTTTTCAATGACCGGACTCACTTTCTTATGGAAATCCGCTATGTTCACGGTTTTGTGTGCCGCGATATCGTGCGGCTTTTTTGCGGTTTATCAAGCGGCGAATCAAATGCTGAACCGGTCTTGTTTGGAAAGAATGCCTGACGAAGAATGAGAAGCTTTTTATATCAGAAAAAAAGTCTTGTTAATAAACGCTGGAGTCCGCCATTCATAAAGGAGTAATGATGTCACCAGAAACTTTTGTTGAATATACCGAATATTTCATCGCCGGTATGTTGGCCGCTCATTTCGCTTACAGTTTGGGTTTTTTAATCATTGCGAGTCACATGATCATTGAATATGAAAAAATGATCTTTTTAAAACCTGAAAAATGGTCCCATAAAATCACAAATACATTCGTTTTTCTTCTTGTCGGCACCGGTTACTTTGTTTACAATCGGCTATTAAAATACAACTGGTTCCTGAGAAAACTGTATTTCGCCCTCTATCTTCTGGGCAGAGGCATTTTAAGCATCATCATCTTTTATATTTTTTCTTTTCTGATCCATCTCATTTTCAGCGTTTAAATCATTTACGATTGGAGAGATCCGAATGTCTAAATTTCTACAAAAACCAAGAAACAAAGCTATCTTATCCGTCTACCTGTTTTTCGTTTGCGGCTCCGTTCTCAGCTCTGTTCTGAATCCGGTGATGAGTCTGGGAGAAAAGCTGTTTATCCTCTGTTTTAATATTTTCTCGGCAACTTTATTCGCATTTCTCATTTATGTGTTGCTAAATAAACTGATGAAAGATGAAGACCGCAAACATCCGGCAGACCCCGAAAGAAACGGGATTAATCAAGTGATTTGGAAAAAATACAAAAAGCCGCTGATCCTGTTTGTTTATTTTGGCGGCGTGTTTTCCGTCTGCGCTGTTATTATTCCCATGTCGATATATACCGTTGCTGAAAAGCTCGTGATCCTTTCGATCGCGATTATTTTCATTACAATTGGCTGTACCTTGGCTTATAAAGTGACGAATAAGATGCTGCAGAAATAATTGAAAGGACCATGGTTCGCCATGGTCCTCAGCTTGTAGAGAAACCTATGTTTTTCTACAAGCTTTTTTGTTTTAAATGGTTTTGATGTGTTTTGTCATCTTTATAAAAGAAATAGAAAAAGTCCTCCCACACCCCTAGCCTAGCTTCGCTA
>NZ_BORF01000027.1:0-14545 GCF_018333035.1 Bacillus sp. J41TS8 | reverse complement strand
GAGTGGCCGCCTTGTTCGAAAAAGTGGTCGCGAATGCCGGCAGGGCCGTATTTCAGCACCTCTTCCCAAAGCTTGGCGAGCTTCATTTCCGTGATGGTTTGCGGCGCGGTGTAAGCGCGTCGTTCAGCCGCTCCGTCGGGAGCGGGCAGCGCCTTGCGGTCAAGCTTTCCGCTCGGTGTGACAGGCCACTTTTCCATCTCGATGAAGGCTGAAGGCATCATATAGACCGGCAGGCGTTTGCCCAGTTCTGTCCTTGCGGTCTTTTGATCCTGACCTTCAATATAGGCGCAAAGCTCGGTTTCCTCCCCTTCTGTCCGGGCGACAACCGCCGCTTCCCGCACGCCGTCGATCTGGCGAAGCGCCGCTTCGACTTCTCCCGGTTCGATTCGGTAGCCGCGGATTTTCACTTGGCCGTCCATGCGGCCCAGCCATTCAACGGTGCCGTCCGGGAGCCATCTCGCCAGATCGCCCGTTTGATACATGCGTTCCCCTCGATAAAACGGGTCATCGAGAAACCGTTCTTCTGTCAGCTCCGGACGGTTCAAATAGCCCCTTGCGACACCCGCGCCTGCGATATACAGTTCTCCGGCCACCCCTATGGGCTGGACAGCTTTCTCACTGTCTAAAATATAAAGACGGGCTCCCGGTACAGGCTTTCCGATCGGAAGCCGCATCCGTTCCCTGTCTTTTTCATGGTCGTACCGAAAAAATGCGGCATCCACCGTAGCTTCTGTCGGCCCGTAGCCGTGAATGACCGCAGTCTCCGGCAAAGACCGGGCAAATCGGGCGGCTGTCTGGGGAGCGAGCGCTTCACCTCCGGCGAATACGCGTTTCAAGGTTTTCGCAAGGCTTGTCCTTTTCTCCTCTGTTTCCATCTCGACCTGGTCTAAAAAGCTGTTGGCCATCGCCGGGATAAAATGCGCCGTTGTCACCCCTTCATTGACGAAGGCTTCTGTCATTAAAGCGGGATCCTTCTCCCAGCCCTGCGGAAGCAAATACATGGAGGCGCCGGGAATCATCCACCAAAACAACTGCCAGATCGAAGCATCAAATGAAAACGATGACTTGAGCACGATGACATCATCTTCAGTTAATGGGAACTGGCGCTGCATCCCGGACAAAAAGGCGGCAGCCTGTCGGTGCTCAACCGCGACGCCCTTCGGTGTCCCGGTTGAACCGGATGTATAGATGACATAGGCGAGTGAGCCGCCATCTGTATGAACGCAAACCGATTCGGTCTCCGCTGTCTCCGCTTGAAACGATGACAGGTTGACTTCAAGCGTCTCACCGGCAAAACCGGAGACGGACAAACCCGGCCCTGTGACGAGAAGCTTGGCGCCGCTGTCGGCGAGCATGTATCTGAGCCGTTCTTCAGGATAGTCTGGATCAAGCGGCACGTAAGCGCCGCCGGCTTTCAAAACAGCCAGCACCGCGATCACCATCTCCGGTGAACGGTCGGCGAGGACGCCGACCACACTTTCTTTGGCAATGCCTTTTTTCTTCAACCGGACAGCGAGCTGATTGGTATACTGATCAAGCTCTCGATATGTTAAGGTACCGCCGGAAAAACGAAGCGCCGGCATGTTCGGCGACAGAGCTGCACGGCGGGTGAAAAAGCTATGCAGCGTCGGTGCTAAAGGTGCAGCGGGCTCTGTTTGATTCAATTCGTACAGCATCTTTTTGGCAGTCTCTTCGCCAAGCAATGCAATTTGTGCGATTTGTTGATTGGGATCAGCGATGACAGAGCCTATGATATGGCGTAAATACAGTTCGATTTTTTTCATCATGGCTGGATCATACAGTCCGATATCAAAATTTATGCGAATATAAAGCGAGCTTCCCGGAATGATTTTAATGCTGCATCCATAGTTGGTAACTTCCTCCATATCGAAATCATCGACTGTGAAATCGAATGCATCAGCTTGATTCAGACTTTCAATTTCGCGCTGGGCCGGTATGTTTTCAAATACGACAATATGGTCAAACAGCTCATGTTTCAGCGTGCTTTGCGCCTGAATATCATATAAAGGATAATAACTGTACGCTTCCGCTTTCAGTGACTCCTGCTGCAAGTGGCTGACCAATGTCAAAAAGGACTCCGGCCCGCTTTTGACCCGGACGGGAATGGTGTTAATGAAAAGCCCGACCATTTTTTCTACGTCCTCAAGATCAGACGGCCTCCCGGAAATAACGGAGCCGAAGACTGCGTCATCACAGCGGTTGATCTTTTGCAGAATGATTCCCCATAATGCCTGAAAAACCGTATTCAGCGTCGCGCCTGCTTGCAAGGCCAATTTTCGCAGCCCTTCAGTCTGTTCTTTAGATAGGGTAAATGCCATCTGCTCAAGCTTTCCTTTTGAGGATGATGATGTTTTGGGCAGTGATGCGGTTTGTTTGACATCGACAAGCCTTGTTTTCCAAAAGGCTTCAGCTTCTTTTCGATCCTGTCGCATCAGCCATTTAATATACTTGCTGAACGGCTGAACCGGTTCAAAATCAGGAAGCTGCCCTTTTCCTAAAGCCTTGTAAATCGCAAGAAATTCTTTCATCACAATACCAAAGCACCAGCCATCCATTAAAATGTGATGATGGCTCCAAATACAATGATATTGTTCGTGTGCCCTTTTTAAGATAGATACTCTCATAAGAGGGTCTGTTTGCAGATCAAATCCTTTTTTCTTGTCGTCATGTTCGAATTGATCGACAAATGTTTCTTTAGCCGCCTCGTCCAGATGAGAAATATCAACAAATTGAAGGCGGCTTTGCCGCTCTTTTAACACGACTTGGCGCGGCTTTGCCACATTTTTGTGTATAAACGCAGTGCGGAAAATATCATAGCGTTCAATCAGCGCGTCTAAACTTTTTTGAAACCGTTCTGTATCAAGCGAGCCGTTTATCGTAAATGATGCCTGTTCAAAGTAGGCTCTAGATTCCTGATCTAACAGCGAGTGAAACAGCATGCCCTCCTGCATAAAAGATAAAGGATAGATATCTTGTATTTCCGGTTGCTGCACCATCAGCGACTCTCCTTTTCTATAATTTATTGACAGCTCCCATAATGTCGCTTAGTTCCTCCAAAGTTAAATCTTCATCAGTGAAGTCTGTTGCACTTTTTTCATGGTTTTCTTTTTCTGTGCAATGCTTGATGATCGTTTTGAGAAAAAATTGAACATGGTCTGCTAGAGCTTGTACTGTTTCTTTCTCATATTGAAGCCGGTTGTAGACAAAGTGCATGACGAGACATTCTGAAGATATGGCGCCGCTGATATCGAGAAGATGAGGCCGCTCCCAATCCGGACTGATCTCATGCCCCGCTTTGACGGGAGAAACGCGAAATCCGCTCGACTTGATATCTTCGTCAAACTGTCCCAAATAGTTAAAGCTGATGTCGGGACGCTGGAAATCTTCAGGTTCCCACATGCCGCCGATGTATTTCAGCACCCCGTAGCCAACGCCCTTATACGGAATACGGCGCAGCATGTCTTTTGTCCGCTTGATGTGGTAGCCGAAACGCTCATGATCATCTGCGGACTCCGGAAGGCTTGCATCGAGTAAAACAGGATAAATCGAGGTAAACCAGCCGACCGTCCGGCTGATATCGATATCCTCCAAATGCGCTTCTCTTCCATGGCCTTCCAAGCTGATTTTGAATCGATCATTGCCGGTCCATTTGTGAAGCGCAAGACCTAACGCGGCGAGTAATATGTCATTTGTATCTGTCGTATACGGCTTGTTTACAGCCGTTAACAGACGCTCTGTTTCTTGTTTTGTCAGCCGAATGTCTATGGTGTCTGTATCTTGCAGCAGATTCGTAATGGTTTCGGCATCTTTCGGAAGCGGTTCAACTCTTGTTTTTTCCCTTTCAGTCCAGTAATCTATTTCCCGTAATAGCGGTCGGCTTGTTGCGTAATCAGTCAGCCGCTTGGCATAGGTTTGATAGGAATCTGTCTTTTCCGGAAGCACGATTTCTTTTCCCGCCAGGGCCTGTTTGTATCCGGCGGTTAAATCTTCGAAGAGGATGCGCCATGATACTCCGTCGATGACAAGGTGATGAATTACAAGCAGCAAATGATCGCCGTCCGATCCGCGAAAAACGCCGGCTGCAACAAGCGGCCCTGTCTGAAGCTGAATCGATTTCTGAATATGTTCCGCGGCCCTTTCAATCATCACATGCTCTTGAGCTAATGATCCTGCTTCTCTTACATCAAGCAGTTCAAACGAAAACAGCTCCTCTTTGGCAAGCTCTTCGGCTCTGTTGTACTGTGTTAAAACTCCGTCTTGATATCCGCATACCATCCGCAATGCGTCATGATGGACCACGATATGGGCGAGCGTTTTTTGCAGAGCTGTTTCATCAAATCGCGCGGAACTGTGCAGCATGACAGATTGATGAAAGTGATCGTGTGACAAAGATTGTGAGAAAAACCAGTGCTGTACAGGCGTCAGCGGCACTTCGCCGTTGACGGGCGCTTGATCAATCTCGCGCCGGACTTTCGTTACCCGCTTTGACAGCTCGCCAAGCGTCTGATGTTTAAACAGCTCACGAACCGTTGTTTCATAGCCTCGCTGCTTTAGCCTTGCGCATACTTGCAGCGCTTTAATAGAATCTCCGCCAAGGTGAAAGAAATGGGCGTCCACACCGAGCCCCTCCATTCCTAAGAGCTCATCCCAAATCTCAGCCATCATCTGTTCAATATCGTTTCTTGGACTTATATCTTCACCTGCGCCCTGATTGGTCGCCGGTTCTGGCAGCGCATTTTCGTCGAGCTTGCCGTTAGCTGTCAGCGGCAGTTCGTCAACCTGTATGATCCGCGCGGGTATCATGTATTCCGGGAGGAGCGTTCTGAGAGATGTACGAATCTCTGCTTCATTCATACTCTGCGCCGTTACCGCATATCCATAGATCGATTGCTGTCCGTCTTTGTCATTTCTAGTTATGACTGCTGCTTCCTTGATTGGAGGCAGTTCTTGAAGGGCGCTTCTGATTTCTCCCAACTCAATCCGGTATCCTCTGATCTTCACTTGCGCATCTTTTCTGCCGACATATTCCAGCTCGCCGTTTGGCATCCTTTTGACGATGTCTCCCGTACGATACAGGCGCTGACCTCCGACATATGGATTTGTGATGAATCGGGAAGCGGTCAGCTCTTCTCTGTTGATATAGCCTCTTGCGACTCCGGCGCCTGCGATATACAGTTCTCCCGGCACACCGACAGGCTGCAGGTTCATATAGGCGTCCGCGACATAGGCTTGTAGGGTTGCCAGAGGTTTTCCGATATTGCTTTTATTGTGTTTCATATCGGTTCGAGTCAGCTTTTTATACGTGGCGTGCACCGTTATTTCGGTAATGCCGTACATATTGATGAGATCCGTTTCTGGATACTTCTCAATCCAGTTCATCAGCATCCCGGGCTGCAGGGCTTCTCCGCCGAAGATGACATAGCGGAGCTGTAAGCGGTCCGAATGCCTTAATTCTTCATCGATAAGCCCGTGAAAAGCTGTAGGCGTCTGGTTTAGCACAGTCACGCCTTCTTTTTGTAAAAGCCGCCGGTAGACATGGGGATCGCGGGCAGTTTCTTTCGGGACAATGACAATTTTTCCGCCGTGTAAAAGAGCGCCGAATATTTCCCAAACTGAGAAGTCGAAACAATAGGAATGGAACAGCGTCCAGACGTCCCGGGATCCGAATGAAAAAGGCAGCTCGTCATGTTTGATCAGGCTGACCACATTGCGGTGTTCAATCACTACACCTTTCGGCTTTCCTGTTGTTCCTGATGTGTAGATCACATATGCCGGCTGTTCGGCTGATATCGGCTGACGCCGCCTTTTCGCTGCGGCTTTTTCTGCCTCGTCAATATATAAAACAGGTATGTCTATAGGCTCTTCCCATTGTTGTCCGGATTGAGTAAGCAGCAGTTTGGCCCCGCTGTCATTCAGCATAAAGCGGATCCGTTCAGCTGGATAATCAGGGTCGATCGGCAAATAAGCGCCTCCCGCTTTTAAGATGCCGAGAATCCCAACCAGCATATCGAGTGAACGGTCTGTCATTAAACCGACCACTTGCCCTGAACCGACACCATGTTCATTCAACACAGCAGCTGTCCGTTCAGCCTTTTCATCAAGTTCCCGGTAAGACAGCTGCCGATCATCGATCACGGCGGCTATTTGATCCGGAGCGGCCATTGCCTGTTTTTCAAATAGACTCGCGATGTTCTCTTGTCTCGGGTATTCAGCCGTTTCTCCGGCAGGATTGATCAGCATGTTTTGTTCTGTCGGAGTCAGCATTTGCATGTCGGACAGTTTCATGTCATGATTGGCCGACATGCTGCCGATTAGCGCTTTAAAATGATCAGACCAGCGCGCGACCGTTGCCTTTTCAAATAAGGCGGTACTGTACTCAAAATGACAGCTGATCGTACCGTCATCTTGTTCTTCGGCATGCAAAGTCAAATCAAACTTTGACGAGTGATGCGGCAGTTTATGTGATAAAAGCGTCAGTTCCGGTAATTCCACCTTGAAATCATCGCCGTTTTCAAGCACCAGCATAGCGTCAAAAAGCGGGTTGCGGTTCACTTCTCGTGGGGCGTCAAGGTGTTGGACGAGCTCCTCAAACGGATAATATTGGTTGTCAACAGCCTCAAGTGTCAGTGTTTTGATCTCTTTCAAATATGTACGGACTGTTTTATTCCCTTCAGGCTTGCTTCGCATCGCCATTGTATTCACGAACATCCCGATCACGCCATCAAGTTCTGCGCGTTCTCGGCCATGTGCAGGCGAACCGATGACAATATCCTCTTGGCCGCTCAGTTTAGAAAGAAAGACTGAGAAGCCAGCCAGCAACACCATATATAACGTTGAACCGGTCTCATCCATTAACTGGCGCAGCTTTGCCCCTGTTTCCCTGTCAATATGCGTGGTCAAAGTGTCTCCGCTAAAATCGGGGAGAAGCGGCCGTTTTTGATCAAGCGGCAAGTCCAGCACCGGCAACGTTCCCTTCAGCACTTCCAGCCAGTACTGTTTTTGGCTGCCGAATGCCCCGGCTGAAAACTGTTCATTTTGCCATACAGCGAAATCTTTATATTGCAGTGTCAATGGAGGCAGCTCTTTCCCGCTGTAAATGGCCGAGAATTCACGAATAAACGTGCTCATTGACATTCCGTCAGCAATGAGATGATGCATATCAAGCAGGAAGAAATGCCGGTCTTTGTTCAACGCGGCTAAACAGACTCTGATCAGCGGAGCTCTTTCAAGATCAAACGGCTGAACGAACGATTCCAACACTTCATTGAGCGATTTCTCGGATTGGATGTGCAACTCTGTCCATTTCACTTCGGCAGATGATACGACTTTTTGCATCGGCTCCCCGTCCTGTAAAACAAACGAAGTGCGCAGCGCCTCATGTCTGTCGATTAATGATGCAAAAGTTTCTTTCAATCGCTTTCGGTTCAGTGTTCCGCAGAGTTCCAAGCAAGCGGGCATGTTGTAGCTTGTACTGTCTTTTGCCAGCTGATGCAGGGCATAGAGCCTTTTTTGCGCGAAAGACAAAGGATACAGATTTTTTTCCGGTGCTGGTTTTATCTCCGGACGGGTCTCACTTTTGACCCGTTCTATTGCAGGAGCCATGCTGGCAATCGTCGGATATGAAAAGACTTCGCGAATCGGCAGCTGAACATTAAGCCGCTGATAGATTTTTGAGACAAGCGCCGCCGCTTTAAGAGATTGACCGCCCAATTGAAAGAAATCATCATGTATGCTAATCCGCTCCCGCTTCAACACGTCTTGCCAAATCGACATAAGCTCTGTTTCCAGCAAAGTGCGGGGCGCTTTCGGCATGACGTCTGTCCCGCCTGAATGTGCCGGTTCCGGGAGACCGGAGCGATCCAGCTTTCCGCTCGTTGTAAGCGGCATTTTGGGCAGTATTGTAAAGCTGTCAGGCATCATATAGGCCGGCAATTTCCCGGCAAGGGCTCTATGCAGGTCCAAGCGCTCTGTTTCCTTTTGCAACACAACATAAGCCGCAAGCTCCTGTTCTCCATCTGCTGTGGTGCGTACGAGTGCCGCCGCGTCTTTTACCCCGGAAATACCGCGAAGTGCGGATTCAATTTCTCCTAGTTCTATTCTGAATCCTCTGACTTTTACTTGGTGATCCAGGCGTCCAAGGTATTCGATCGTTCCATCCGGCAAAAAGCGCGCCTTATCCCCTGTCCTGTACAGCCGTTCTCCTTCATGAAAGGGATGGGCGGTAAAGGCTTGATCTGTCAATTCCTTTTGCTGAAAATACCCTTCAGCAAGGCCTTTTCCTGAAATGCATAATTCACCGACAGCACCGATCGGCTGAAGGAGGTTCCCGTGCATAATATAGACAGATGTATTATCAACCGGCCGTCCGATTGTCAATCGCTCGCTTTTCTGAAGATTCCGCAGCACCGTCGTTGACACGCTGTTTTCTGTCGGTCCGTATTCGTTTATCAGTTCGGCGTTGCTGCAAATCTCGCGGCTTACGGTGATTAAATCAGGTGTCACGGCTTCCCCGGCGAATGTCACAGCCCGAAGTGTTTCCGCGTCTGTTTTTGTCAAGGTCTCCAGCAGTACGCGGTATAAGGAAGGAACGAAGAGCAGATGGCTGACGCCGTGTTGGGCGATAAGCTGTTTCATAGCCACGACATCTTTTGCATCATCTTCATCGGTCAGCAAGACGCAGGAGCCTGACAGAAGCGGTGTGAACAGACCTGTTATTGACCCGTCAAACACATATGAAAAGAGATGGAGCGCGATATCTCGGTCTGTCATCCTGTATTCTTCCCGTCTCCATTGCAATGTATTGGAAATGCTTCTGTGGCTGACAAGCACCCCTTTGGGCTGCCCCGTTGTCCCTGATGTATAAATGATGTAGGCCCAATTTTCGCTGTCTGACTGTGCTGAAAGAGCGGCTTTTGGTTCCGCGTCTGTTTCTTCAATTGTGACAATCTTTCCTTTGTAATCCGCAGGGATAAAAGGGAGCAGTTCTTGTTGCGTAACGAGCCATTTGGCTTGACTGTCGCGTAAGAGAAACGAGAGCCGCTCAGGCGGATGATCCGGATCAAGCGGCATATACGCACTGCCCGATTTCCAGATGCCGAGAAGAGCTGCGACAGTTTCTTTTGAGCGGCGCAGCATAACAGCTGCAACTTGATTTGGACCTGCGCCTTCTTTCCTTAGCGCACGAGCGATTTGATTAGCTCGCTCATCTAATTCACGGTAGCTCCAGCTTGTTTCATTGAATCTGAGCGCCTCTTGTTTCGGTGTTTTGGCGGCCTGCTCTTCAAACAGCTCATAAACTGTTTGATCCGGATAAGTTCGCTGTTTGCCGTGAAAGGAATAAATCAGTTTTTTTTCAGCGAGTGGCACGGGATCAATGCTTGTGATCAATTGATCGGGATCTGATAGTATACAATCGATCACTTCTTTTACATGCCCTTGAAGCCGAAGTATGTCGGTTTGATCATAGACCTCGGCGTTATAGCTGAATTTTATGTAAAAGGTCTCACCGGGAACAATGACAATATTCAAGTCGTAATTGGTTTCCTCTGACGTGGAAAAATGATCAAGATGAAGAGCGTTTTCCTCCGATTCTTCCCAGCCGTTAACCTCTTTCTGCATTTGGACGGGATAATTTTCAAATACAAGGATATGATTGACCAGGTCTTTGTTTAAGCCGCTCTCGTTTTGAATCTCATAGAGAGGATAATAGCCGTGATCTTCACAAGTCAGGATGTCTTTTTGCACCTGTTTGGCGAGTGAAGAAAATGACATACCCGCAGAAGAGCGAATCCGGACAGGCACCGTGTTAATGAACAGTCCGGCCATTGATTCGATCCCGTCAATGGCGGAAGGCCTCCCTGAAACAACTGCGCCGAATACAGCGTCATCAGTCGCGTTGTAGCGGTGCAGAAGCAAGCCCCATATACTTGTAAACAATGTGTTTAACGTCACGCCCAATCGCCTTGCTAAATCGGAAAGTTTTTCAACCGTTTCCGGCTTGAGTGAGAATTGAAGGTGACTCGGTGTATAAACGCCTTCTGTTGTTTTGCTTTTTGAACCGGGGACAGAGACAGGCTCCCCGTACCCTTCCAAATAATCGGACCAGAAGGCAGCTGTTTTTTCTCTACTCTGACCGCGAAGCCAAGTCATGTATGTGCTGTAAGGCGCCGGCTTCCCAAGGTGGAAAGGCCGGCCGTTTCTTAGAGCGTAGTACATATGGAAAAAATCTTGCAGCACAATACCTAAGCTCCATCCATCCATCATGATGTGGTGGTGGGTCCAGACGCATGTATGTCGTTTTTCTCCTGTTTGATACAGGGTCAGCCGCATTAATGGGCCTTTTTGCAGGTCGAACCGTTGATGCCGATCTGCTTGTTTGCAGCTATTTATCAACGTATTCTGTTGTTCAGCCGTCAAGGCAGAAATATCCTCCGTCTGAACAGCTACTTTTCGGTGTGATAGAACGACTTGCTGCGGCCCGTCCAGATCAGGCACCTCTTTTATATAAATCGTTCTGAAAATGTCGTAACGTTCAATCAATAGATCCAGACTCTTCTGAAATGAATCCAGACACAAATCACCGCTGATGGTGAAGGAAATTTGTTCAATATAGGCGTTTGAATCAGGGTGAAGCAGTGAATGAAACAGCATTCCTTCCTGCATATACGACAATGGATAAATATCTTGAATCTCTGTCTCTTGCGCCATGAATGCCACACACCTTTCCGGCGAAATTAAAGTTCTTTTACGAGATTGGCAATACTTTCGAATGAAGCGGAAGTCAATTGTTTATTGCTGTAATCGCTCAATGTTTTTTCTCGTTGTTTCTTGGCGGAACAATGCTCAATGACCTCACAAAGGCGGTCATGGAAGCCATCCATAAATGTTTCAATCGTACGCCTGGAAAAGACGTCGGTATAGACAGTTTGAATATCAAGCCGCTGATTGACGACCATGGCATTGATGTCCAAATCAAATTCTCTCGGCCGCTCTTCTGCAATGTTGTGGCGCGGCTGATAAGGAGACATCCGCATCATTCCTTCGAGACCGTCGAACTGTCCGAGATAGTTAAAGCAGATTTCAGGTTCACGGTGCTGAATACGTCCAGACGATTGCAAAAGCCCGTATCCGGTTCCTTGGTTCGGCACGCGTCTCATCATGTCTTTCACGTTTTTTATGCGGCAAGCGGTTTTTTCGCTTGAATTGTCCGGTGCACTCATGTCCAGAAGAACCGGATATATCGAGGTGAACCATCCTACAGTTCTGGAAATATCAATGTCCGGAACATGTCCTTCCCTGCCATGTCCCTCAACACTGACAAGGAAATGCTCACGTTTCGTCCAATCGGCAAGCGCCATTCCCAAGGCCGCCAGCATCAGTTCATTCACCTCTGTGCCGTATGCCTGTTTTGTCTGAAACAGCAGCTGGTTTGTCAGTTTCACGCTTAACAAGCGCGAAGCGGTGAGTGCCGTTTTTTGCAGCCTGTCCGCATTCCTGTGACCGTCTTTTGGTAATGCGGTCGTTTCAAAAGATATCGCATGCTCCCAATATGCCGCTTCCTCAAGCAGTTCGTTGCTTGTTGACAATGGATGCAGCCTGTTTGCATATGTTACGTAAGAATCGCTTTTCTGCGGCAATTTAATTTTTCTGTCTGCTAAAGCTTGCTGATAAGCTGTTTGTAAATCTTCAAGCAAAATTCTCCATGACACACCATCCACAATCAGATGATGAATGGCGATCAGCAGATGGTCTGCATCCCGCAATCTGAACAATCCAATGTGACAAAGGAGTCCTTCGTCCAAACGCATTGCCCGCTGTATTCGTTTTTCCTCCGCTTCTATGCGTTCGGCAATCTGCGTCTCATCGGCGAGGTCTATGGTCTTAAAGCTGAATCCATCCTCATCCGTTTGACTGATTCCGCGATTATATTGAAGGATGCGTCCGTTATCGTCTTTTTTAAACATCATCCGCAAGGCGTCATGATGCTTGATTAAAGCGGATACGGCCCGGCGCAGTGCAGCCTCGTCCAATCTTTTTTCACTTGTGAGCATGACTGCTTGATTGTAATGATGTTCAAAGGCGCCAGGATAGGCAAAAAACCTTTGCTGGACAGGTGTTAGACTGGCATTCCCTTCAACAGGTCCCTGATCGGCAATTGATACGGTCGGAGTCAGGTGACTCGCCAGTTCTTCAATGGTCGGAAATTGAAATAAATCCCGAATCGTCATATCCCATCCTTCAGCGGCAAGACGAGCCGACACTTGCAGCGCTTTTATGGAGTCTCCCCCCAGCTGAAAGAAAGAGTCGGTGATGCCGGCTTGCCGTACATGGAGCACATCCTCCCAAATCCGGCATAGCAATGCTTGTTTTTCATTTTGCGGGGCATGGTAAGTTTCCAAGCTCTGAACATGTGCAGCAGGCAAAGCGTCTTTATTCAATTTGCCGTTAAATGTAAGCGGCATTTTCTCTAAACCGACAAAATGAGCTGGAATCATGTAAGCCGGAAGCCTTTTTGCCAAATCTAAACGCAGATCGATGATGTCTGCTTCTTTAGGAACGACGTAAGCCGCCAAATAGGTTTTCCCTTCAATATCTTTTTGAATGGCGACTGCCGCTTCTTTGACATGCTCGTTCTTCAAAAGCGCATTTTCTATTTCTTCGAGCTCAATTCTGTAGCCCTTTATTTTGACTTGTTGATCAAGACGCCCATAAAGACGGAGGGTGCCGTCAGGAAGCCAGCAGGCCTGATCTCCGGTTTGATACAGCGGCCGACCTTGCGCTAAAGGATCGCTGAATTTGGCTTTTGTCAATTCAGCTTTTCGCCAATAGCCTTTGGCCACGCCTTCCCCCCCAATAAAAAGTTCTCCCGGGACGCCGATGGGCTGAACTTGTTTGTTCTTGTTAAGAACATACATTTGTACATTTGGGAGCGGAATGCCGATCGGTACAAAATCGTGATAGCGCTCTTTACTCATCGTGATTTCATAATAGCTTGAATCAATGGTCGCCTCTGTTACACCGTAGCTGTTGATGATCCGCATCTCTTTTCCGAATCGTTCATTTAATGTGTAAAAATCCTGTGCACTGACAATATCTGAGCCCAGAATCAGCACCTTTAGGCTCGGTAATCGATATTTCCGCCGGTAAACATATTCCATAAAGGGAACAACCAGGGCTGGTGTCGATTCCATTAATGTAATCTGCTGTTGATTCATCAGCTTACATAACAGTTCGGGCTCAATTCGGACATCATCCGGGCAAATCACAAGCGTTCCCCCGTTTAAGAATGCCCGGGCTATGTCTCCTGAAAAGACATCAAACGAGAAACTGGCCATTTGCAGCACTCTCGCCGGTGTGCGGTCAAGCTCATAGATGCTTCGCCAAGCAAGCGCTGCATGTGTGAAATTGCGATGTCTGACTTCAACTCCTTTTGGCGCTCCTGTTGTTCCCGAAGTATAGATGACATAGGCAGTATCTTTTGGAGTTGCTGTTGAAACTATATTTTCCTCGTGCAGGCCATTATGTTCATGGTCAAGATGGATGCAAGGCATACTGCCATCTGTCAAAAGTGAAGCGATATCTATATATTCAGCCTGGGCCAGCAGCGCAGATGCTTCGCTGTCTTTTAATAAAAACCGAATTCTTTCTTCTGGATAATGGGAATCTATCGGGATATACGCTCCTCCCGCTTTCAGCACGGCCAAAACACCTATGATGGCTTCAATCGAACGATTGGCCAAAATCGCAACTCGTTTTCCAGGACCGATTCCGGCTGTTTGAAGCGTCCGCGCCAGTCGATTGGCGCGACCATTCAATTGGTGATAGCTGATCTGTTTCGAGCCCTCAATGACTGCGATTTGCTGAGGATTATTCGCTGTTGTTTCTTCAAACAGTTCGTGAAACACTGCTGTTCGTTCTGGAAGTTGAAGGTGTTTGTGATTAAATTCAACAAGAATTTGGTATTGATCTTCATCGTTCAGAAGATTGAAGCGTGCAAGATCTGTCTCGGGCTGATGGACGATATGGCGCAAAAGTACAAGCAAATGTTTCATCCAGCGCTCGATGGTTGTTTTTAAGAAAAGATCGGTGCTGAATTCCATGTCGAGACGGATATTCCCGTTAGATTCGCAAGCGGTCAATGTAAGGTCAAAAATAGATACTTGATGGGCAAATGTTTGAACGCGATTGACTTGAAGGCCGGCTAATTGCATATCGTGCTGTTCCATGTTTTGCAAAATAAACATGGCGTCAAACAACGGATTGCGGCTCATATCACGGACGACATCAAGCCTGTCGACAAGCTCCTCAAACGGATAATCCTGATGTTCAAATGCCTCAAGCGCCGTTTCGCGGACCTCTCTTAAGAAATTGCTGAAACATTTGTTTTCGGCCGGATGCGTTCTGATCGCCAATGTGTTGACAAACATGCCGATGACAGGTTCTAAGTCTTTGTGCGGCCTTCCGGCGATCGGCGAACCGATGATGATATCCTCCTGTCCGCTGAGCCGGGCAAGAAGCGTGCTGT
>NZ_BORF01000026.1:0-19803 GCF_018333035.1 Bacillus sp. J41TS8 | reverse complement strand
GCGTTCGTCCTGAGCCAGGATCAAACTCTCCATGAAATAATGGAGCGCAGATTAAGTTCGTCACATCCTGTGACAACATCTGCATGACCTGCATCGTGCAGGCCCCTGACTACGCACATTCGCATGTGCGATTTATTTAATGAATTAACAGGTACGTTTGTCTTGTTTAGTTTTCAAAGAACTTCATCGCCGCTCTCAAAGCGACTATAATATCTTAACATTTAATCGTGATGTCGTCAATAACTTTTTTTCAAAAAAATTATTCGTCATCAGCGACGAATACTAATTTAACACCTTTAAATAAAATTGTCAACAAGAAATTATATTGCGATAAATTGTTTAATAACAATAAGAGCTGCTACACCGGGAACCCCCAATAATCCGCTCACTCCGGTTGTTACAATATTAATCGGCACGTGAATGCCCACGCTCTCGCCAAACAGATTCACACAGAATAAAAACAAAGCGCCGACTACAAATCTAACCGCTATTCTTCCGATTAATCGCAAAGGTTTAAATGATGTTTTTGAAAAAAACAACAGGGCAACCAAAGCGACAATTGCCCCGATAAAGATAACAGATCCCATGAATTCCATCACTCCTCGCTCGTTCTTGTACAAGCATATGATGGGAATCATGCGAATAGACCTGCTACTTCCAGCTGCCGATCCTTAAATTTCTTTTTTTTGCTTCCCGCAAATAAAAAAAGTACTTTGCCTCGGCAACCTTTAATTCGTAAAGAACTTCTGGCGAAGGCTCAAGACTGTTTTCAATCAGCCGCTTTTGCCTGTTCCATTCTTCCTTTTGATGGATCAGCTGTTCAATCAGCTTATTATCAAATTCTTTTCTAAGCTTCTTTTTCCGAAAAAAACCCATGGTAATGCAATCTCCTCCCTCTACATTTCACGTCTGCCTTCAAGCGCTTTAGAAAGAGTGACTTCATCTGCATACTCCAAATCGCCTCCGACCGGAAGTCCATGGGCAATTCGTGACAGCTTGATACCAGACGGCTTTAAAAGCCTTGAAATGTACATGGCCGTTGCTTCTCCTTCTATATTCGGGTTTGTCGCAAGAATGACTTCAGTCACCTGATCATCCTGCAACCGTTTCAGCAATTCGGGTATTTTAATATCTTCCGGACCAATGCCGTCCATCGGAGAAATCGCACCATGCAAAACATGGTACAGTCCGCTGTATTCCTTCATTTTCTCCATAGCAATGACATCTTTCGGATCCTGAACAACACATATGACCGATTTGTCTCTTCTCGTATCTTCACAAATATAGCAAGGATCTTGATCTGTTATATGTCCGCAAACCGAGCAATATGTCAAATTGCGCTTTGCGTTTACCAATGCTTTTGCAAAATCTAACACGACGTCTTCTTTCATACTAAGAACAAAAAAAGCCAGACGGACCGCCGTCTTGGGTCCGATTCCTGGCAATTTCATAAAGCTGTCAATCAGCTTTGATATTGGTTCAGGATACTGCATTCTTATTTTCCTCCTAGAATAAACCCGGCATGTTCATTCCTTTTGTAAACTTACCCATCGTTTCATTTGTTACATCGTCGACTTTTTTCAAAGCATCGTTTGTCGCTGCAAGGACAAGATCTTGAAGCATTTCAACATCTTCAGGGTCTACGACTTCCTCTTTGATGATGACGTCGATGACTTCTTTTTGGCCGTTTACCTTAACAGTCACCATTCCGCCGCCCGCAGTACCTTCGAGTACTTTTTCTGCCAGTTCCTCCTGTGCCTTTTGCATATCCTTTTGCATTTTTTGCATTTGCTTCATCATTTTCTGCATGTTACCCATTCCACCGCGCATACTCAAATCCACTCTCTTTCATGTTTTTATTCTTTAATTTCAATCAGTTCCGCTCCAAACAGTTTTTTAGCTTCTGATACGAGCGGATCTTCTTCTTTCGGTTCATTTGCTTCAGAATCTTCCGGCTGATGATCCTGCAGAAATTCTTCTCTTATTTTACCCCATTGGGCTTCGGGAACGCCAACTATATCTATCCTTCCGCCGAGCATTCCATCCAAAATTTGCTCCAGATTTGTCCTGACTCCATTATTGTCTTCAGCTACCATTTTACAGTGAATTTCGTATTTGAATGCGAGGACAAATGCTTTTGAAGATGCAGCGACCGGCTCGCTGTCATTTAAAAGGGCAGCATGCGATACTTTATTCTGCTGTTTAAGCTGGGCAAGCAATTGTCCCCAGCAGCTCTTCAATTTTTCGAGGTCCGGTCTTGTAGCATCTTTTAATATTTCATGAATACGGCCGACAGGCGCTTTATATGCGCTTTTCACGCTTTTTTGCGGACGGGACGTTTCTTTAGGCTGGGCGGGAGCCGAAGAAACCTGTACACCTTGTGTTTTAAGCTTCTCAATCTCCTGCTCAAGCTGCCGAACCTTTTTGACGAGATTATCCACTTCCGGCTGGGCGGCCGCGGATGCCCCTGCTTTTGGTCCCTGGCAGAGCTTCACAACTGCAACTTCAAAGAAGATACGCGGATGGTTCGTCCATTTCATTTCCTGATGGCTTTTATTTAATATATCGATCATTTCGTAAAGGTCTGGTGCAGGAATTTGCCGGGACAGAGCTTGGAACTCTTCGTCCACCTTCACCTTTTCAAGAACGCCTTCTAAATCAGGCGCCGTTTGATAAAGAAGCATATCCCTGAAGTAGAAAATCATATCCTCGATTAATTTTGCCGGGTCTTTTCCCTGCTGAAGCAGTTCGTTCAATGTTTCCAAAGCACCGGAAACATTTTTTTCGTGGAGGGTTGAGGCGAGCTTTCCAATATAGTGCTGTGACACAGCCCCTGTTATCAGCAGCGCATCATCCACCGTCAGCTCATCTCCGCTGAATGATACAGCCTGATCGAGCAGGCTCAGCGCATCCCTCATGCCGCCGTCGGCGGCACTGGCGATGATGTCTAAGGCGCCATCCTGCACCTTGAACTGTTCAGCTTCGACGATTTTTTCCATTCGTCCGACAATTGCCTGTGAGGTAATCCTCTTAAAATCAAATCGCTGACATCTAGAAATAATCGTTAAAGGAATTTTATGAGGCTCTGTTGTTGCGAGAATAAAGATACAATGTTCCGGCGGCTCTTCAAGCGTTTTTAGAAGGGCGTTGAATGCGCCGATAGAAAGCATATGTACTTCATCTATGATATATACTTTATACGTGACGGCAGACGGGGCAAATTTCACCTTGTCGCGGATGTCGCGTATTTCATCTACACCGTTGTTAGAAGCGGCGTCAATTTCAATTACATCTGAAATCGAACCGTTTGTAATGCCTTTGCACGCGGAGCATTCATTGCACGGTTCACTGACCGGAGCGTGCTCACAGTTGACAGCTTTGGCAAACAGTTTTGCGGCGCTTGTTTTTCCCGTTCCCCTCGGTCCGGAAAACAGATAAGCGTGCGAAAATTTCTTTTGTAAAAGGGCATTTTGCAACGTTTTCGTGATGTGCTCCTGACCGACTACATCTTCAAACAACTGCGGCCTGAACACTCTATATAAAGCCTGGTAACTCACAAACACGCCCTCCTCTTGTTTTCATCATTTCCATTATACATGAAGCAGCTTTCAAATCCAAAAGCTCTTCTTAAGAAAAAAACTCATCTATATTAAAATAGATGAGTTCTTAATTTGATGATTGATTTACCGTGCACCTTCTGTCGATTCGCTACCCTAAGCGTTACTTAAGCAGTTAGCTCAGCCCAGGCAACCCTGCGGCACATGGAAGGTTCCACTTAATGCTGCTTCCTTCCGGACCTGACATGGTTCATGGATTCCCATTGCGCAGGACCCAAGCGTCAACACCACTTGCTTAAGGCAGACCTTAAAGTAAACGAACCTCGAGAAAGGGATTCGGCCTCGCTCGAGCGGATTGCGAGTACAGGGCACCGCTACCTCCCCGCTTAGCACGGCAAAATAAATATCAAATTATTTAAGCTGCGTCTTCATGTGACGCACTCATTAGTATAACTTGTTTCACCCTAAATTGCAAATTTCCGTCATCACAGCTCCCTTTTCTTTTCCGCTTTCTTTTTTGCGCGGAGCTTTCTGAAAAAATCGCTTAGCATCCTGCCGCATTCTTCTTCCATTACGCCGCTTACGACTTCAGCCTGATGATTGAATCTCTCTTCCTGCAGGAGATTCATCAAAGTCCCCGCACAGCCGCCTTTCGGATCAGACGCTCCGAACACCACTTTGTCGATTCTGGAGAGAACGGCCGCTCCGGCGCACATCGGACATGGCTCAAGGGTAACGTAAAGAACAGATCTCTCCAGCCGCCAGGTTCCCAGCTTCCGGCATGCCTCTTCAATAACGAGCATCTCTGCGTGGGCAACCGATCTTTGCTCGGTTTCCCGCAAATTATGGGCGCGGGCAATAATTTCGCCATCCAGAACCAGTACGGCGCCAATCGGCACTTCGCCTTTTTCTTCAGCTTTTCTCGCTTCATTGATCGCTTCTTTCATATAAAACTCGTCTTGTGTCATCCGCATGCACTCTTTCAATGTTTTTCGCCCGACAGAATAGGCTAACTTATAGTTAAAGGAATATGCAATCTGAAAGGAGACAATCGCATTGTCCAATTCAGCTCTCATTATAGTCGACATCATTAATGATTTTCAATTCGATATGGGTGACGTTCTTTCCAAAAAGACCAGAAACATGACCGAGCATCTTCTGGCATTAAAAGAACACGCAGCCAAAAAGAAATGGCCTATCATATACATTAATGACCACTTTGGAATTTGGCAAGCGGATATTGCTGCCATTATCAAGAAATGCAAAAACGACAGAAGCGAATATATCATCGACCGGCTCGCACCGAATAACAACGATTATTTCTTAATCAAACCAAAGCACTCAGCTTTTTACGGCACCGCCCTTGAAACATTGCTGAATGAACTTCATGTCGACCATTTGATTATTACGGGAATCGCAGGCAATATTTGCGTGTTATTTACGGCAAACGACGCTTATATGAGGGAGTACGATATCACGATTCCGCACGATTGCATTGCCTCAAATAATGAAAAAGACAACAAATATGCGTTGACGATGATGGAAAATGTTCTGTTCGCCAATATTACGACGGCAAAAGAGATCACCGCCGAAACTTGAGCATGAAACACTTCCTTTCTTCATATAGTGGTAGCAATGAGAAAGGAGGCGTTTCCCATTCAGATTTATGTCGTGAAAAGAGGCGATTCCCTTTATCAAATCGCGAATCGCTACCGAACAACAGTTAATGAAATTGTCGCGACGAATGAAATTCCGAACCCGAATCGGCTTGTTGTCGGACAAACTATCGTGATACCGATCGCCGGCGAGTTTTATGAGGTCAGACAAGGAGATACATTAGCATCAATCGGAGCCCGCTTTAATATTTCTCCGGCTGAACTGGCAAGGATCAACCGCATTCAGGTTAGCGCTATTTTGCCTGTCGGGCTGCTGCTTTATATCCCCCCTCGGCCAAAACGGAACATTGAAACAAACGCTTATATCGAACCGCGGGGAGAAAGCGTCAGCCCCGCTCTGCAGCAGGCGGCAAGAGAGGCTTCGCCATACTTGACCTATTTGGGTGCTTTCAGCTTCCAGGCAAAGCGGGACGGCACACTCGAAGAACCGCCGCTGAACAACTTAAAAGAAATTGCAGACAGACACCGGACTACGATGATGATGATCGTCACCAACCTCGAAAATGAAGCTTTCAGCGACGAACTCGGCAGAATCATTTTGACGGACCAGAATGTAAAAAACAGATTGCTTGATAACATTGTTGCAGCCGCCAGAAGATACGGTTTTAAAGACATCCACTTTGATTTTGAATACTTAAGGCCTGAAGACAGAGAAGCCTATAATCAATTTTTACGGGATGCACGGGCCCGCTTCAAACAGGAAGGCTGGTTCATCTCAACCGCGCTTGCGCCTAAAACGAGAGCGGATCAGCCCGGACAATGGTATGAGGCCCATGATTACCGGGCTCACGGAGAGATTGTCGATTTCGTCGTACTAATGACATATGAGTGGGGCTACAGCGGAGGGCCGCCGATGGCGGTATCGCCGATCGGACCCGTACGGGATGTGATCGAATACGCACTCACGGAAATGCCCGCCAGCAAAATCGTCATGGGCCAGAACTTGTACGGTTATGACTGGACGCTCCCCTATACGCCAGGCGGGCAGCTGGCCAGAGCAATCAGTCCCCAGCGGGCAATTGCAATCGCGAGTGAAAACAATGCGGCGATACAGTACGATGAAACAGCCCAGGCTCCTTTCTTCCGCTATACGGACAATGCCGGCAAACAGCATGAGGTATGGTTTGAAGACGCCCGCTCGATTCAGGCAAAGTTTGATCTGATTAGGGAATTGAATTTAAGGGGAATCAGCTATTGGAAGCTCGGCCTGTCCTTCCCGCAAAACTGGCTCTTGATAGCCGATCAATTTAATGTTGTGAAAGAAACGTTCCCAAGTTAAAGGAACGTTTTTTTCATGGCAGAAGATGATGATGTGATACAATATGTATGGTTCACAAATGAATTTCTTTAGTAGGAGGACACCTATGAACACAGCCCCTTTCATCGCTGTCGAAGGCCCCATCGGCGCGGGAAAAACAACCTTGGCCAGCATGCTCTCCGAAAAGCTCTCACTCTCTTTGGTTAAAGAAATCGTCGAAGAAAACCCTTTTCTTGATAAATTTTATGATGACAAAGATGAATGGAGCTTTCAGCTTGAGATGTTTTTCCTCTGCAATCGCTATAAGCAGCTTGAAGATACCGAAAAGAAGTATTTGCATCACCACATACCCGTTGTTTCGGACTATCATATTTATAAAAACCTCATTTTTGCTGAACGGACGCTGGAAGGCAAAAAACTTGAGAAATACAGAAAAATTTATCATCTGCTTACAGAAGATCTGCCGAAACCAAACGTCATCATTTACATAAAAGCAAGCCTTCCGACGTTATTGGAACGGATCAAAAAACGCGGACGGCCGTTTGAACAGGAAATGGACAAGCAATATCTGGAACAGCTCATCAATGATTATGATGCTGCCATTAAGCAATTTAAAGAATCCGATCCGCCAATACCCGTTATTGAAATTAACGGAGATCAGGAAGACTTCGTGATCTCCGAAGCCGTTTTCAATCGAATTGCCGATCAAGTAAAGGAGTATATAGAATGAGTGTATATGCTATTCCGAAAGATGCTATCATTACTGTTGCCGGAACGGTAGGAGTTGGGAAATCCACATTGACAAAAGAGCTTGCAAAAAGACTCGGATTTAAAACTTCTCTTGAAGAGGTTGTGAACAACCCTTATTTGGAGGCTTTTTACCAAGACTTTGAACGCTGGAGCTTTCACCTGCAAATTTTCTTCTTAGCGGAACGCTTCAAAGAGCAAAAATACATTTACGAATCGGGCGGCGGATTTGTTCAAGACCGTTCAATTTATGAAGATACAGGCATTTTCGCCAAAATGCACGCCGATAAAGGCACAATGTCAAAAGTCGATTATAAGACGTATACAAGCCTGTTTGAAGCGATGGTCATGACGCCTTACTTCCCCCGCCCCGACGTTTTAGTCTATTTGGAGGGCGATTTGGAATCGATTCTCGACCGCATCAAAAAACGCGGACGAGAAATGGAAATGTTAACCGACAGATCGTATTGGGAGGAAATGTACACAAGGTACGAAAACTGGATCAGCGGCTTTAACGCCTGTCCGGTTGTCAGAGTCAATATTGATGAATACGATCTGTTCAACAACTCTGCCTCCCTCGATCCAATCATTGAAAAAATCAGTGAAGCTATTCAAAGATAAACAAGCAAAAAGAGCGGATTCCCATGAAGAGCCGCTCTTTTTTTGCTTGTGCATATAAAAAAAAACCGCTGCCCTATCCAGGCAGCGGCAACACAATCTCCAATTTATGCTTAGTCAATCACTAAAATGCAAATCAATAATGGCGGAGGAAGAGGGATTCGAACCCCCGCGGGCTTTGACACCCCTGTCGGTTTTCAAGACCGATCCCTTCAGCCAGACTTGGGTATTCCTCCGTATCGACAAGAATTAATATAACATGTCCTATCTTTTTAAGTCAAGAGATTTTTTCATAAAAAATTTATTTTATTGTTCACGCTTCTCATTATATGCAAAAATAATGATAAACGCAAAGGGTGATAGCATTGTGGAAACATTTTATAGAACGTTTACCTCAAGATTACACGCTGAACAGACCTATTGAAACAGAGGAGCTTCAGAAAGCAGAAGAACTCCTCGGCGTCTCTTTTCCAGATGAACTGGTCAGCCTTTTAAAAACGACAGACGGCATTAATGATACATTCGGGGATCATCTCATTTGGCCTGCATACAGAATGATAGAAGAGAATCTAGACATGAGAAGCACCGACTGTTTTAAGCCGTTCGATTGTCTGTTATTTATAGCAGGTGCGGGCAATGGCGATTTATTTGCTTATTCGATTTTAAACGGCTCTATACGGAAAAATGATATTTATGTTTGGAATCATATAGACGACAGCCAAATATGGATCGCATCTTCTTTAAAACCTTTCATAAAAGGCTGGATCGACGGAACAATCACCATTTAAAACAAGATCTTAGGCAGGAGCATGATGAAATGAATTATCTATCAAAAGAATTGGCGGAGGAAATTGTCGACAGGACCATGTCGATTATTCGGCACAACATTAATATGATGGATGAAAACGGGGTTATCATCGCCTCAGGAGACCGCTCGAGAATTGGTGATGAACACGCCGGAGCGAAGGACGCACTTGCAGCTGAAAGGGTTATCA
This sequence comes from Bacillus sp. J41TS8, assembly GCF_018333035.1. Taxonomy (NCBI): domain Bacteria; kingdom Bacillati; phylum Bacillota; class Bacilli; order Caryophanales; family Bacillaceae; genus Bacillus; species Bacillus sp. J41TS8. The sequence goes on along the minus strand of NZ_BORF01000026.1, from coordinate 10,952 downwards.
GCATCACGCCTGAAGAATGCTCGGCTTTAACGGGAACAAAGCCCGGCGTAAACCTTCCCATCGTATTTCATGATGAAATAATCGGCGTTATTGGAATCACGGGGCCGCCTTCTGAAGTCAGCCGATATGGTGAACTTGTTAAAATGGCAGCAGAGCTGACTGTCGAACAGGCATTTTTAACAAAACAGCTGACATGGGATCAAAGGCTCCGGGAAGAAACGGTCATCCAAATGATTCAGGGGGCCGACCTAGCATCCCTTGACTTCCTTGAACGTGCGGAGCGATTGAATATACCGCTAGAAGGCCAGCGTACTTGTCTTGTGTTTGAGCTGCCATCCGCTGATATGAAGCCGGCATTTATTAAAAAACTTGAAAAACATTTAACCGCGAAAGATTTGTACGCCAATATTTCTTTAAAAGAGATCACAGTTATTCTGGCAGGCGCTCCCGCTAAAAGCAGGGCTGATCTCTTTTCATCTTGGAACGGCTGGCTCAGCCAATGGAAAACGGTCAGAGGCGCGCTTGGCGAACAGGCGGATCAGCTTGAGCAGCTGCCATTCTCCTATCAAAGTGCAAAACAAACGCTCAAGATTGCTAAAAACAGCTCTAGTTTATACGATTATCGAGAGTTTGCGATCCCCGTTCTGTTATCAAAAATAGAGCGTCCGGATCAGGAGATTCATTTTCAAAACATCTGGGACCGCCTTTCCCAAGCAGATCAAAAGGGCGAATTAATCCATACCCTCCTCTGCTATATAGAAGAAAACGGCGAAATCGGGGAAACTTCATCAAGACTCTTTATTCACCGCAATACATTAAACTACCGGCTGAGAAAGGTTGAAATAGCGACAGGATGCAATCCAAAACGATTTGACGACCTATTCAAACTGTATACAGCCATTACGCTTTTTTCACCATTTTGTGCAAATGAACAATTTTAATATAGGATAAAGGAACGAAATCCGTATACCTGACCAATTCTCCCTTGTACAGAAAGCGTTTACAATTGGACGTAAGGGAGGGTATGCAGATGGATATTCAAATCAATGCAATAGGCGCCTTATGCGCATTAGCCATATCAATCTTTCTCATTCTGAAAAAAGTCCCGCCGGCTTACGGCATGATGATCGGCGCATTGGCCGGAGGCTTAATCGGCGGCGCAGATTTAATAGAGACGACGGATTTGATGATAGCGGGTGCTAAAAACATGATTCCTGCTGTACTCCGCATCTTGGCAGCAGGGGTGCTCGCCGGCGTTCTGATTCAATCCGGCTCCGCAGCGGTGATTGCAGAAACCATTGTCAATAAAATTGGAGAAAAAAGAGCGCTGCTTGCTTTAACATTGGCGACAGCCATCTTAACAACGGTCGGCGTATTCGTCGATGTCGCCGTCATCACAGTCGCACCGATCGCCCTTGCGATTGCAAGGCGGACCTTTATCAGCAAAGCGGCCATTCTGTTGGCGATGATCGGCGGAGGAAAAGCGGGCAATATTATGTCGCCAAACCCTAATGCCATTGCTGCTTCAGATGCCTTTCACATCCCTTTGACATCCGTGATGGCCGCCGGGATCATCCCCGCTATATTTGGACTGGGCGCCACTTATTTACTAGCAAAACGCCTTTCAAATAAAGGAACAGGAGTAGCTGCAAATGAGATTGAAACCCAAACGGCTCAACAACTGCCGGCATTTTGGGCGGCGATCAGCGGTCCGATGGTCTCCATCCTGTTGCTCGCCTTAAGGCCCGTGGCAGGTATTACGATTGATCCAATTATCGCTTTGCCGGCGGGAGGCCTCGTCACTGCGATTGCATCGGGACAAGCGGGCAAACTGAAGGATTTTGCCGCTTCAGGATTGTCGAAGATGTCAGGTGTTGCCGTGATGCTGATCGGGACTGGAACGCTTGCGGGAATCATCGCCAACTCCCAACTCAATTCTTTCATTACCGACACCCTTGTCGGCTTGGGTCTGCCGTCGTTTCTCTTAGCTCCCATTTCCGGCATGCTGATGTCGATGGCAACCGCCTCAACAACCGCCGGCACAGCTGTCGCCAGCAGCGTATTCGGCCCGACATTGCTTGATCTTGGCGTCGCCGGCCTCGCAGGTGCGGCAATGATTCACGCCGGAGCAACGGTGCTCGATCACCTGCCTCACGGAAGCTTTTTTCATACGACGGGAGGCAGCGTCTTCATGTCCATGAAAGAACGGTTAAAGCTGATTCCATATGAGTCAGTCATCGGCTTAATCCTAACCATTATCTCAACTTTGATTTTTGGAATTTTTCAATTCTTTATTTAAAAAGGAGCAGGTACCATGAAAATCGTAATCGCACCTGATTCATTTAAAGAAAGCATGACATCGCTTGAGGCGGCTAAAAGCATTGAAAAAGGCTTTAAAGCGGTTCTGCCTGACGCCGAATACGTCAACATTCCGGTTGCTGATGGAGGCGAAGGAACCGTTCAAGCTCTGATTGACGCCACCGGAGGAGACATCGTACAGCAAACAGTCACAGGCCCTCTCGGGAAGCCGGTAAAGGCGGCTTACGGCCTGCTTGGCGACGGAAAAACGGCTGTCATCGAAATGGCTGAAGCGTCAGGCCTTCACCTCGTGCCCCCTGAACAGCGGAATCCCCTGTTAACGACAACGAGAGGAACCGGAGAACTGATTCTCAATGCTGCGAAAAAAGGGGTGTCCAACATCATCATCGGACTCGGCGGAAGTGCGACAAATGACGGCGGAGCGGGAATGGCTGCAGCACTGGGTGTGAAGTTTCTAAACCGCAATGGAGAAGAGATTGAAAATGGGGGCGGTGCATTAGCTGAGATTGCCAAGATCGATGTGAGCGGCCTCAATCCTCAGTTAAAGCATATCCACTTTGAAGCCGCCTGTGATGTCGATAATCCTCTTACGGGACCTCGCGGAGCCTCCGCCGTATTTGGGCCGCAAAAAGGGGCGAACAGTGAAATGACTGCTCTTTTGGATCAAAACTTAAAACATTATGTTGCTGCAGTCAAAGCAGAGCTGGGGTGCGAAATCGATTCAATTCCGGGAGCAGGAGCGGCCGGAGGATTAGGAGCAGGCCTCTGTGCCTTTTTAAAAGCGGAATTAAAAAGCGGAGTTGACATTGTTTTAGATACTTTGTCTTTTTCCGAACGTATTAAAGGAGCCGATCTTGTCATTACGGGTGAGGGAAAAATAGACGGCCAAACAGTCAGCGGAAAAACGCCAGCCGGCGTCGCAAAACGCGCCTGCAGCGAGAATATTCCCGTTATTGCATTTGCCGGATCGCTCGGTGAAGGCTGCGAGCTTGTTTATGATATCGGCATTTCCGCTCTCTTTTCGATTGTGCCAGGGATCAGCTCCTTGGAAAACGCCCTTGCCGATGGAAGTTCAAATCTTACGCGCTGTGCCCGAAATGTAGCCGCCGTCTGGTCTCTCGCATAAAAAAAAGCGCGCCTCTTGGCGCGCACTTTTTATGGTTGAATAACATCTCTGTTCCCCATGTATGGACGAAGCGCTTTAGGAATGATGACGCTCCCGTCCTCCTGCTGGTAATTTTCCAATAATGCGGCAACCGTTCTGCCGACAGCCAAGCCGGAGCCGTTTAACGTATGGACATGCTCAGGCTTTCCTTTTGCTTCCCTTCTGAATCTGATATTCGCCCGTCTCGCCTGGAAAGCTTCGAAGTTACTGCAAGATGAAATTTCACGATATGTGTTTTGGCTTGGAATCCATACTTCGATATCGTATTTTTTCGCAGCGGTAAATCCTAGATCGCCCGTACACATGCTCATCACACGATAAGGAAGCTCAAGCAGCTGAAGAACTTTCTCCGCTTGATTTGTCAGCTTTTCAAGCTCTTCATATGAATCCTCAGGCTTCACGAATTTCACCAGTTCAACCTTGTTAAATTGGTGCTGGCGAATCAAACCGCGCGTATCACGGCCAGCTGAGCCTGCTTCTGAACGGAAGCACGCACTGAACGCCGCATAATTGATCGGCAACTCGGCAGCTGACAAAATTTCATCGCGATGCAGGTTCGTAATTGGCACTTCTGCCGTCGGAATTAAGAAATAATCTTCTTCCCTGATTTTAAAGGCATCTTCCTCAAATTTCGGCAGCTGTCCGGTGCCTGTCATGCTTGCGCGGTTCACCATGTACGGCGGGATGACTTCCGTATAGCCGTACTCGTCTACGTGAAGATCAAGCATAAAGTTATACAATGCCCGTTCAAGTCTGGCGCCTAGCCCTTTATAGAAAACGAAACGGCTTCCCGTAACCTTGCCTGCCCGCTCAAAATCAAGAATATCCAACTGATCGGCAATATCCCAATGAGGCTTCGGCTCAAATGAAAATCCGGGGAGTTCGCCCCATTTGCGAACTTCCACGTTGTCGTCTTCAGTCTCACCGACCGGAACAGACTCATGGGGGATATTCGGGATAGACAGCATGATTTTATCAAGTGAAGATTCGACCGTTCTCAGCTCTTCATCAAGCTTTTTAATGTCTTCACCGACTTCGCGCATTTCTTTAATGAGGTGGTCAGCATCTTTTTTCTCGCGCTTTAAAGCGGCAACCTGCTGAGATACCTCATTGCGCTTTCCTTTCAGCTCTTCCACTTTGACGATCAATTCTCTTCTCTTTGTATCCAATTCCTCAAATTGATCAAAATCTGATAAATCTTCTCCTCTGTGGGCAAGCTTTTGTTTGATTTCCTCCAAATTTGCCCGCAGCAGTTTGATATCAAGCATCTGCCTCGCTCCTTTTATACTGATTTGACCGAAAAAAAGAGCCCTTGTCCCCTAAATATAAGGGACGAGAGCTCTCGCGTTGCCACCCTGATTGAAAACAGGCGTCTTCCTCCTGTTTTCCGCTTCATTTTGATAACGGTTCTCCCGTAAATGCCTACTTTGACTGTTCAGCATTTCGCTCAAGGATGGATTCGGACAGCATCTTTCGCCGATTCGCACCAACCATCGGCTCTCTTGGAAAGAGAGGCTTCCTACTGCTTCCTATCAACGCTTTTCGATCTATATTGTCTTATAAATGTACTACAAGTTTTAACAGCTTTCAACCGTTTTATACGACGGCTTCCTGTTTATGCTTTTCGGCCATCTCGACAAATAATTTCGTCATTCTATGGTCATCCGTCAGCTCAGGGTGGAAAGAACAGCCGAGCAGATTTCCTTGTTTGGCAGCGACGATTCTACCGTTGTGCTCCGAAAGCACTTCCACATCTGCGCCCGCTTCCAAAATGTGCGGAGCGCGGATAAATACGCCTGTAAACGGTTCGTCAAGTCCTTTAACGGTTAAATCCGCTTCAAAGCTGTCCACTTGTCTTCCAAAGGAATTTCGTTCGACGGTTACATCCAGAACACCAAGATGGGCATCATTCGCTCCGGCGATATTCTTCGCCAGGATAATCAGCCCAGCACAAGTTCCAAATACCGGCTTTCCGGATGCGGCAAACTCCTGAAGGGGCTTCATAAACTGATACGTATCGATGAGGCGCCTCATCGTCGTGCTTTCCCCTCCCGGCAAAATCAAACCGTCGATTTCCTTTAACTCTTCCGGCCACTTAATGACTTTTCCGGCTGCTCCGCATGCTTCAATTGAGCGAATATGTTCTCTTACAGCTCCCTGAAGTCCAAGTACACCAATTGTCAGCATGTCAATCCGTCTCCTTCGTGTTTACCAGCCGCGCTCTTGCATACGCTGTTCTGGCAGCAGATTTGAGATTTCAATCCCTTTCATCGCAGTTCCAAGCTCTTTTGATAGCTCGGCAATCAGTTTGTAATCCGTGTAATGCGTCGTCGCTTCAACGATTGCTTTCGCGAATTTAGCAGGGTTGTCGGATTTAAAAATACCGGACCCTACGAATACGCCGTCAGCGCCAAGCTGCATCATTAAAGCAGCATCAGCAGGTGTTGCCACACCGCCGGCAGCAAAGTTTACAACAGGAAGGCGTCCTTCGGCTTTAATTTCCTTCAACAGCTCATACGGAGCGCCGAGGTTTTTCGCTTCTGTCATCAGTTCGTCATCGCTCATGCCGACTACTTTGCGCACTTGAGCATTCACCTTTCTCATATGGCGGACAGCTTCCACAATATTGCCCGTACCAGGTTCGCCTTTCGTACGAAGCATTGAAGCTCCTTCTGCGATCCGGCGCGTCGCTTCTCCGAGGTCGCGGCATCCGCATACAAATGGAACGGTAAATTCGTTTTTATTTAAATGAAATTCTTCATCCGCAGGAGTCAAAACTTCACTTTCATCAATATAGTCAACGCCGAGCGCTTCAAGAACACGCGCTTCAACGATATGCCCGATGCGGGCTTTCGCCATAACCGGGATTGAAACAGCGTTCATCACTTCTTCGACAATTGTCGGATCTGCCATGCGGGCAACTCCGCCTGCCGCACGGATATCAGCCGGAACGCGCTCCAGCGCCATGACTGCGACGGCTCCTGCTTCTTCTGCGATTTTTGCTTGTTCGGCATTGACAACGTCCATAATGACGCCGCCTTTCTGCATTTCTGCCATACCGCGTTTTACGCGATCAGTACCTGTTTGAGCCATTTCAAGGATCCCCCTAATCAAAGATTGAATTGTCAGATTTAATCCTATTGTATCCTATAATTCCACAAAATCATATGAAAAACACGAAGATTATTTCTATTTTAATAACAAATTGTTAGGATTGTAAATGGTAATTCTATCTGAATATGACAATAAAGAGCCCTATCAGATAGAGCCCTTTATTGATTAAAACCAGCCGGTTACCATTTCAACAATGCTGTTCCAAATACCGGCAAAAAAGCCGCCGATGCTTCTCATCGTTAAAATAAACCAATTTGCTTTCTCATCATCTTCTTTTGTCACGAGGTTTACACCTGATACATCGCTGCCGAGAAATCCGTAGTCCTTTTCTTCTCCCTTATAGGAGGCCGTCAAGGTACCGACTTTTTCACCTTTTTTAACAGGTGCGGTCAGCTCGTCTTTGTTCAGCGTCACTTTCGCCTTGTAATTCTTTTCTTCACCGTTCTTCACAGGCATTGAAAAGGCTTTTTCCGTTACGACGCCGACTTCAGTTTCTTTCCCTTTGTCGACTGTGACCGTTTCGTTGCCTTTCACTTGTGCGCCTTTTGCGTAAAACTCTTTCATCGTGAAGTTATCAAATGCATAATCAAGCATTTTTTTCGTTTCTTTAAATCGTCCCGTATGAAGGTCGCCTTTCGCATTCATAACGACGGAAATCACTCTCATGCCGTTTCTTTCGGCAGTAGCCGTAAAGCATGATCCGGCAGAGTCCGTTGAGCCGGTTTTCAGCCCGTCCACACCTTTATATTCCTGAACTAGGCCTTTCAGCATAAAGTTCCAGTTCGGCATGTCCATTTCATCGTCTGTGCCTTTTCTGAACTTCGTTTTGGCAATGCTCGCCGTATCGAGGATTTCAGGATAATCGCTTACTAAATGATCGGCAAGGAGCGCCATGTCTCTCGCAGATACTTCATTTTCTTCATTGGCATTTGTTCCGCTCGGATGTTTGCCGTGAAGATCCTTGTTTTCCAAACCTGTAGCATTCACAAATTTGAAATCTTTCATTCCAAGCTCTTTGGCTTTTTTATTCATTAACTCTACGAACTTTGATTCAGAACCGGCAACGATTTCAGAAAGTGCAATAGCCGCCGCGTTTGCAGAGTAAATTGCAGTCGCCTGATAAAGCTCTTTTACAGTGTATGATCCGTCTTTACGAAGAGGAACATTCGATAATGAACGATCTTGGGAAATCTCGTATACATAATCGTCAGGCGTGTACTTCTGATCCCATTTCACTTTGCCTTCGTGAATCGCTTCCAACAGAAGATACTCCGTCATCATTTTGGCCATGCTGGCAACAGGAAGACGCTGATCGGCATTTTTGCTGTACAAAATTTTCCCCGATGAAGCTTCCACCAAGATTGCTGCTTTCGCGTCTACATTAATTGGATCATTTGCGGCTTTTGCTGTCGACATAGGAGAAAATGCACCTACAGTCACGGCAAAAGCAACGATCAACATGATCAGCTGCTTTATTCTCTTGCTTTTCAAATCGTGATACCTCCGCTTTTCATCAGACTAATAATCTATATCAAAGCCTTTTAAGACATTTTTCAAACACAACATTATAAATTTTATCATAAGGAAGCAAAAAAAAATAGACAGAGTATTACTCTGTCTACGGTTTAATTTTTGTCATATTTGATTAGGAAATGGTATAGTTAGGCGATTCTTTGGTAATTTGTACATCGTGAGGATGGCTTTCCCGCAGGCCTGCGCCTGTCATGCGGATGAACTGCGCATCTTCCCTCAGTGCGTGCAAATCTTTTGTTCCACAGTACCCCATGCCGGATTTCAAACCGCCGACAAGCTGATAAACTGTGTCAGCAACCGGACCTTTATAAGGCGTACGGCCCTCAATGCCTTCCGGAACGAATTTTTTGTTTTCCTCTTGGAAGTAGCGGTCTTTGCTTCCTTTTTCCATTGCAGCTACTGAACCCATACCGCGATAAACTTTAAAGCGTCTGCCTTGGTAGATTTCAGTCTCGCCTGGGCTTTCGGATGTTCCGGCAAGAAGGCTTCCAAGCATGACGGCATGGCCTCCGGCAGCCAAGGCTTTGACGATATCTCCGGAAAACTTGATGCCGCCGTCTGCAATAATCGCCGCACCGTGTTTTCTTGCTTCAGTCGCACAATCGTAAATCGCTGTCACTTGCGGAACACCGACACCGGCCACTACGCGGGTTGTACAAATAGAACCCGGTCCGATACCGACTTTAACTACATTTGCTCCGGCTTCGATAAGCGCTTTTGTTCCTTCGGCAGTTGCGACGTTGCCGGCAATGATATTTAATTCAGGATAAGTGTCGCGGATTTTCTTAACGGTATCCAAGACACCTTGTGAATGGCCGTGCGCGGTATCAACGACGATCACATCGACATTGGCTTCCACAAGCTTTCTGACGCGTGTCATTGTGTCGCCTGTTACACCAACCGCTGCTCCAACCAATAGGCGGCCGTGAACATCTTTCGCTGAATTCGGGAATTCGATTACTTTTTCAATGTCTTTAATCGTAATAAGCCCTTTTAAAACACCTTGATCATCTAAAAGAGGGAGTTTTTCGATCTTGTATTTTTGAAGAATTTTTTCCGCTTCATCCAGGGTTGTACCAACAGGAGCCGTAACAAGCTCTTCTTTTGTCATAACATCGCTGATCTTCATGGAGTAATCAGAAATAAATCGCAGATCACGGTTTGTAATAATTCCAACCAGCTTCTGATCCTCTTCATTGTCAACAATCGGAACACCGGAAATTCTGTATTTGCCCATCAAATGTTCTGCATCAAAAACTTGGTGCTCTGGCGTCAGGAAAAACGGATTTGTAATAACGCCCCGCTCTGAACGTTTGACTTTGTCAACCTGCTCAGCCTGCTGTTCAATCGACATGTTTTTGTGGATAATGCCCAATCCGCCCTGCCGTGCCATCGCGATGGCCATTTGAGCTTCTGTCACTGTATCCATGCCTGCACTAATAATTGGAACATTCAGCTTAAGGGACGGTGTAAGCTCAACCGATAAATCCACGTCGCGCGGAAGTACCTCCGATTTAGCCGGAACGAGCAATACATCATCAAATGTTAAGCCTTCTTTCGAAAATTTGCTTTCCCACATTAGTAAATCCCCCTCTTTTCGGCAAAATATTATATGTAGATTATCAACTTGAATACCCACTGTCAAGAAAGCGAGAAACAGTTGTAATTTTTAGAAAATAACCATAAGGGAAGTGGAGTACATGCAAGATAAAGGATGGAAGGATTTAAAGCTGTTTTATTCGGTCGAAACAGCCCAGCATTTTCTTGAAATGGTATATAAAAATCAAGGAATGGAAGATGCCAAAAAAAACTCTTATAAAAACGGAGAGCGGTTTATTTTTTTTCTTAAGCATGCAGAAGCTTTTTACAAGCAAGCCAAAATCGCTACGTTGGAAATCAAACCCATTTTATTATTTTACGGCATGGCACAGCTATTGAAAGCCTGCCTGTTAACGACAGATCCTTCCTATCCCAGCCATACTTCAGTGCTTGCTCATGGCGTGACCACAAGAAAACGAAAAAAACAAAATTACCGCTTTTATGAAGATGAAGTGAAAATCCAAAGGAACGGCCTATGTATGCACGTGATCAGATCCCTTTTCCAATTATCCGGATTGGAAGATGAACGATTCAATATGAAACAGCTTTTGGCGAAAATTCCGGAGATCAATAAAGTGCTGGCATTTCAAAGAAAACCAAATCCGATTGTAAAAGCAGCCGTCGAAGACCGGCTAATTGAGCTGCCTGGCGAGACACCCAATGCTTACAATATGTCATCAAAGCGTTTCATCGAACATATCGAATACCATTTAAACTGGTCTTTCTGCCGTGAGGAAAAAGAGGGAATCGTTTTTTCTGCCGCTCATAAAGAATGCCGTCCCAGCACTTCGACCACATTGCTTTATGATTTGGAGCAAGACAGATATTATTTCCCGGCTGAACGGGATCACTTTTTAAAGCTCCCGGAAATATTGGCGCATTACTTGGTTGCGTACAATTTAAGCATGATTGCCAGGTATGAAACTGAATGGTGGTATGACCTTCTTCTTCAAAGTGCTAGCGATGATTATGTCATCATCCAGCAGTTTTTACATATAGTCGAGTCAAAGTTCCCCTATTATATCGCTGAACTGCTTCTTCAAAAAAAAGAAAACAACAAAAAAGACCAGCTTATATAAGCTGGTCTTCTTCATCGCTTGGCGGCGTCCTACTCTCACAGGGGGAAGCCCCCAACTACCATCGGCGCTGAAGAGCTTAACTTCCGTGTTCGGCATGGGAACGGGTGTGACCTCTTCGCTATCGCCACCAAACTATTGCCTTC
>NZ_BORF01000025.1:0-29020 GCF_018333035.1 Bacillus sp. J41TS8 | reverse complement strand
ATCTCAAAAAGCTGGCGAATTGGACCTGGAAAGGTCCTCATCGCCAGCTTTTTCGTCGAAAAAATAGAACAAAATGGACAAAAATAGGTCGGATCATAGAAATCCGACCTATTTTGTCAACGGTCTGTGAGCAGAGGCTTCTAGCCTCTGCTCTTTTTTCGCCGTTCGATTTGTTTTTCCCTCTCGGCAACCACTTCAGTCCGGTCTCTCAGCAGGTGTTTATCGATGATGAAGGCGTCCGGTGGATCGTTTGCTCCCCACTCATACGACTTTTTTTCACATTGTTTCCGGCATGCTTTGATCAAAGATTCATCTGTGATTGGAAGCATGATGCTTTCATAAGGAGAATGGGCTTTGATTTTTTGGTAAGTCTTCCTTAACAGCTTGATGAAGCGGCTGTAATCCAATCCGAGTGATTCGACTGCGTCTTTTTCGGACACCAGGGTGCGGATGCTGTTCGCCATTAATCTCTCTGCACCGGCAAAATTGTTTCTCCGCTGATGATAGAGTGCGACTGCCAGCTGAATCAATCCAACCCAGTATGATTTCCGCTCGCCGGGATTGTTCTTTTTCCAATGGTCTTCTAAAATTTCGTGGCATTCAAAATAATCCCTTGACCCGTGGAATTCGGCCAGGTAATCGATATAAGCTTGGGGATACATCTGACATCCTCCTTTAAGTTTCCGTTAAAGTGTATCATAAGAACGGAACGGAGGAAAAACGGAGATATATCCAGGCTATGAAAAAAGCGCCCGGGTAACGGACGCTTCTCATTTTTATGTTAATAGATCCATGCCGCTCCTACAATAATCAACAAAATAAACAGAACGACAATCAAAGCAAATCCTCCGCCGTAGCCGAAGCCTTTACCTCCCATGTTGTTCCCTCCTCAGGTTTAAGATTTTACACAGTATTCTATGCAGCATACGCTCAAATCGTATAGGCGAATGCCAAAGCTTCTTAAATTATATTGGACTTCATGCAGACGCGTAATTTATACTAAAGGGTAGCCAGTTTTAGCCGGCTTAGAAGCGATTTTGAAAATGGTGAGAAATGAACATGGAATATCAGGTGAAAATCGAGGCGTTTGAAGGGCCGCTGGATCTGCTGCTGCACTTAATCAACCGCCTTGAAATAGACATTTATGACATACCTGTTGCGAAGATAACCGAGCAGTATTTATTATATGTGCATACGATGCGCGAACTTGAGCTCGACGTGGCCAGTGAATATTTGGTGATGGCTGCGACCCTTCTCAGCATTAAAAGCCGAATGCTCCTTCCAAAGCAGGAAGAGGAGTTGTTTGACGAAGAGTTTCTCGAGGAGGAAGAGGACCCGAGAGAAGAATTGATTGAAAAATTAATAGAGTACAGAAAATACAAAAGTGCCGCGCAAAATTTGAAGGAGCGCGAGGAAGAGCGGCAAAAAGCATTCGCGAAGCCGCCGAGCGATTTAAGCGACTATGCCAAGGAAATTAAACTCAGCGAGCAAAAGCTGTCCGTCACCGTTTATGACATGCTCGGGGCGTTTCAAAAGGTGCTGAACCGCAAAAAAATCAGCCGGCCGTCTGAAACTAGAATTTCAAGACAGGAAATACCGATAGAAGAACGAATGATGCAAATCGTCGATTGTTTGAAATCGTCCCGCAAAAGGATGCATTTTATGGAACTGTTCCCGTACGAACAGAAAGAGCATCTCGTTGTGACGTTTTTGGCGATTTTGGAGCTGATGAAAAACCAGCTGATCATCATTGAACAGGAACACAACTTTTCAGACATTTACATAACAGGGAGTGAAACGATTCATGACGCTTGATATCGTGAATTGGAAAGCCATTGTCGAAGCGCTTTTGTATGCCGCCGGCGACGAGGGCCTGACAAAAAAACAGCTATTATCCGTTTTGGAGATCGATGAAGCCGAGCTTCAGGATATTATGCTTGATGTCAAAGAAACCTATGAAAACGAAGACAGGGGCATCGAGCTTGTCGAGTACGCAGATACGTACATGCTTTCGACCAAAAAAGAATTCGCCGTCTATTTGAAAAAGCTGATTGAAGCCCCTTCAAAAGGGCTTTCTCAGGCTGCCCTCGAAGTTTTGGCCATCGTCTCATATAAACAGCCGATTACAAGAGCGGAAGTCGAGGAGATCAGAGGGGTCAAATCTGAACGGATTCTCCAGAGCCTTGTCGCAAAAGCGCTGTTGTGCGAAGTAGGCCGGGCGGACGGACCGGGCCGGGCGATCTTGTACGGTACAACCGAAACATTCCTTGAACAATTCGGCTTAAAAACGCTTGAAGAGCTTCCGCCGCTGCCCGAAAATGTAGAAGAAGACGGGGTTCAGGAAGAAGCCGATCTGTTCTTTGAGAACTTTAACCAGACGTTCGAAGATTTAAAATAGACTCACCTTAAGGACCGAAGTATGATAATATATATTATCGTATTTTTTATGTTTAATTTCATGCATGAAAGAATACGATTGTAACAAAGCGATGAGGAGAGGGTGCCGACACCAATGGGAAAATCTATGGCAAGAGCCCAAACCGAGCAGGCAGGCGAATTTTTAGCACAGACCGTTCAGACGCTGAGCGATTATTTAAACGAAACGACGCTCTCATCCCTTGAAGCCGAAGAGCCCGGGAGCAGAGATTATTATCGCGATGTCCTCAGCAACTTGAGAAAGCTGGCGGTTTACTGTGAAGAAGGGCTTCTGGCCTGCCGAATCAGGCTGCAGCAGAATCCTTTTCAGGACGCTGCCGCCGAAAGGACGCTCTATCAGATCTATCATCGATGCATAGAAGAATTTTTTACACCGAAAAAAGATACTTGGTACGAAGACAGCAGAGCGGCCTACACGGGAAAAAACGCCATTTGCTTTCACGAACCAGCGCCGGCCTCATTAAAAAAATTGATGGCTTCGCTTGAAACAGAATATCAATCGATGAGAGAAGAATTGGAATACTATGCGACTGACTATCGGCTGAAGATGGTTCAGCCGAGATCATAGCTTAAATGAACCGTGAGCCGGAACTCCCCCTTTCATGAAAGGGGGAGTTTTGATGTTGCTTTTAGATTTTTCTCGGGGAATCATCCAATTGGTGTTCATAACGGAAAGACAAGCGCATAAACTTGTACAAACAACCACAAGGACGTGAGAGAAAATGCGCTTTTTTCTAAAACAGGCTGCAGCAGCCATCATCATATGCTCTCTTTTATGCTCTTCATACCAAATCGCTGAAGCACAGCCTTCCCTTCATGTCAGCGCAAAAAGCGCGATTGTCATGGACGGGCAATCCGGACGGGTATTGTTTGCGAAGGATGAGCATGAAAAACGGCGCATAGCAAGCATTACGAAGATTATGACAGCCATTTTGGCCGTAGAATCGGGCAAATTGGATGAAACGGTCACGGTCAGCGACAGGGCGGTCAGAACGGAAGGATCATCAATCTATTTGACAAGCGGGCAAAAGGTGAAACTGAAGGACCTTGTTTACGGTTTGATGCTGAGATCGGGAAATGACGCAGCCGTTGCGATTGCCGAGCATGTGGGCGGAAGCCTGGAAGGCTTTGTCTACATGATGAATCAAAAAGCGGCCGACCTCGGCATGGAAAACACCCTGTTCCGCAATCCGCACGGACTCGATGACCACCCTGACCACTATTCCTCGGCCTATGATATGGCGCTTTTGACGAAATATGCGATGACAAACGAAACGTACCGAAAAATCGCCGGAACGAAGCGCTATAAGGCAGAAACGATGCAAGGCATCTGGAGAAACAAAAACAAGCTTTTAACAGGGCTTTACGAATACAGTACAGGCGGAAAGACGGGATATACCAAGCTGGCGAAGCGCACGCTCGTCTCCACTTCATCGAAAGACGGAACCGATTTGATCGCCGTCACCATCAACGCCCCTGACGACTGGAATGATCATATGAACATGTTCAACTATGTATACGGCCACTACAAAACATATATCATCGCCAAAAAAGGCGAGGTTCCGAAATTAAAAGACTCTTTTTACGGGAATAAAGCTTTTATTAAACGGGATGTCACATATCTGTTAAACGAAGATGAAACAGAAGACGTGAAGGTTGACATCGAGCTTCTTAAACCGAAAAAATCGTGGCGTAAAAACAAAAAAGAAATCCCGGACATCATCGGGGAAATGAACGTCATGTTCAACGGAAAAACGATTGCAAGTGTACCGATCTATTATGAAAACGAACGCAACAAAAAGCCGAAAAAATCGTTTTTCGAGACCTTTCAATCCGTATTCCAAAAAGCGGCAGGCGGTTCATCATGGTCAATATAATCTGGGTCGGCTTAACGGTGATCGGTCTGGTGTTTGCGCTTTTCAACGGAACGGTTCAGGAAGTCAATGAGGCCGTATTTAAAGGTTCGAAGGAAGCTGTCACGATTTCGATCGGCCTGATGAGCGTCCTTGTTTTTTGGCTGGGGCTGATGAAAATCGCCGAACAATCCGGGCTTCTCGAAAAATTCAGCAGGTTGTGCCGGCCGTTCATTTCAAAGCTGTTTCCCGAGATCCCTCCGGATCATCCGGCGATGGGGTATATTTTATCCAATTTAATGGCCAACTTTTTCGGATTGGGCAATGCGGCGACACCGCTCGGCATTAAAGCAATGGAACAGATGAAGGCGCTCAACCGGAACCGCAGGGAAGCGAGCCGCTCAATGATCACCTTTCTGGCGGTCAATACGTCAAGCATTACCTTGATTCCGACGACCGTCATCGCGGTCAGGATGACATATGATGCAAAGGCGCCGACAGACATCGTCGGTCCGACCATTTTGGCGACTTTAATATCGGGGATCTTTGCGATCTTCATCGACCGATACTTTTATTATAGAAGAAAAAAGAAGGGGTGAGCATTTGGAATTCATCAACTGGCTTTCTCTGGCCCTTATCCCGTTTATCATCGCCACGATTCTGCTATACGGTACATTCAAAAAAGTTCCGACTTATGAAGCGTTTGTTGAGGGGGGGAAGGAAGGAATCCAAATTGCATTTTCCATTATCCCTTATTTAGTCGGTATGCTTGTAGCGATCACGGTTTTCCGGGCTTCAGGGGCGCTCGATTTTTTTATGAATCTTTTAAAGCCCGTGTTTTCCGCCGTGGGAATTCCGACGGAAGTGGTTCCGCTGGCTCTGATCCGGCCGATTTCGGGAACGGCAGCGCTCGGCATGACGACCGATTTGATCGCCGTTTACGGGCCCGATTCGTTCATCGGCCGGCTGGCCTCTGTCATGCAGGGATCGACAGACACGACTCTGTACGTTTTGACCGTCTATTTCGGAGCGGTCGGAATCAAGAAAATGGGGGATGCTTTAAAGGTGGGACTGCTTGCTGATTTAGCGGGGGTTATCGCGTCTGTAATTATTGTAACATTGCTGTTTGGAAGCGCCTGATCAACAGGCGCTTTTTGCTTTTTAGCCAAAACTGTTTTACTTTTGAGGTGAGAAAGGATACATTTAAGGGCGGAGAGCTACTTTCCTAAGGAAGAAGGCGCCTCGCAAACTTGTTTGTTGGTCTGGAAAAAAGTAAGATAATACATGAGGTGAAAGATATGGAACGACTTCAAAAAGTAATCGCCCACGCCGGTATCGCATCGAGGCGGAAGGCGGAGGAGCTTATAAAAGAAGGGAGAGTCACGGTCAACGGCAAAACCGTCAGAGAGCTTGGCGTTAAAGTATCAAGCTCCGATCGGATTGAGGTAAACGGCGTCCAGCTTGAAAGCGAAGAACCCGTTTATTTTCTCCTGTATAAACCGAGAGGGGTTATATCAGCAGTTAAAGACGACAAAGGCCGGAAAGTTGTGACCGACTTTTTCACCGAGGTGGAGGAGCGGATTTATCCGATCGGAAGGCTTGATTATGATACGAGCGGCCTCTTATTGCTAACGAATGACGGGGACTTCGCCAATAAATTGATGCACCCGAAATACGAAATTAATAAAACGTATGTAGCAAAGCTGAAAGGCATTCCTTTAAAGGAGAATTTAAAAAAACTTGAGCGGGGCGTGCGCCTTGAGGATGGAAAGACAGCTCCTGCAAAAGTGAAGCTTTTGTCGCTTGATAAGAAAAAGCAGACAAGCATCGTCCAAATCACGATCCATGAGGGGCGAAACCGCCAGGTCAGGAGAATGTTTGAAGCCATCGGACACGAGGTGCTCAAGCTGAAAAGGGAAGAGTATGCTTTTTTGAACCTGGCGGGCTTGAAAACAGGGGAAAAAAGAGAGCTTACGCCTCATGAAGTCAAAAGGCTCAGGGCATTGGCAGAACACGGTAAAGCGGCTTTCTAAATTTTCACACAACCTTCAAAAAAGGCAAATGGCAGTCAGTCTTGAGATGATATAATGATACTGAATGTCTACATGAGGGGGCGGATTATGAAAAAAAAGCGTTTTTACATTCGGACAGGCATCCTCCTTGTGCTGCTTGCAGCGCTTGGCTACACGCTGTACAGCGCCGTGTTTCAAAACACGGAGAGTGTGGCGGTGGGGGAAAAAGCTCCCATTTTTTCGCTGGAGGATGTTGACGGCAACCGTCTCAAACTGGACGAACTAAAAGGCAAAGGGGTATTTTTAAACTTTTGGGGAACATGGTGCGAACCATGCAAAAGAGAATTTCCTTATATGGCGAATCAATACAAGGTGTTTAAGGATAAAGGGGTGGAAATCGTCGCCGTCAATGTCGGCGAATCGAACCTCGCCGTCCGAAACTTTATGAAAGACCACGGCGTCAATTTTCCGGTTGTGCTTGATAAAGACAGGCAGGTCCTTAACGCATATGATGTCACACCGCTGCCGACCACGTTTTTGATCAACCCTGACGGAGAGATTGTCAAGGTCGTGACGGGCGAGATGACAGAACGGATGATCCACGATTATATGAATATGATCAAACCAGAGGGATCGTCATGATGAAAGAAATCAAATGCGAATGCGGCCATGTGAATCCGGCGGGTACCGTTTTGTGTGAATCGTGCGGAAAGCCGCTGGTCAAACAGGATGCCAAACTCCTTGACATGCGGTATGACGGAAGTGCGAGACGCTCTCAAACCTATAATAAAACGATCGTAGATAAAATATGGAATTTCTTTTCGTCTGTAAAGGTCGGCGTCTGGCTGATCGTCATTACGCTGACAGCATCCGCTTTTGGAACGATATTTCCGCAGGAAATGTTCCTGCCGCCGGGTGCGCAGGCTGATACATACTACAGCGAACAATACGGGCTTCTCGGACAAATCTATTATGCTCTCGGTTTTCACAATCTCTACGGTTCATGGTGGTTTATTATTCTGGTTGCCTCAATCGGCATTTCGCTTGTCATCTGCAGCCTTGACCGGGTCGTTCCTTTGTACAGGGCTCTGAAAAACCAGGGCGTCACGCGAAATCCGAACTTTATGGAGAGGCAGCGCCTATTCAGCCGGACGGAAGCGGACATGTCTGAGGACACAAAATCGCAAATCATCGGTAAGCTGAAGAAAAAACGATACCGCGTCAAGGAAGAAAACGGCAACCTATTTGCCGAAAAAGGCCGTTTTTCAAGGTGGGGCCCATATGTTAACCATATCGGACTGATTATATTCCTCATCGGGGTCATGCTCAGATTTGTCCCGGGCATGTATGTCGACGAAACCCTTTGGATCAGGGAAGGGGAAACGGTGCCAATTCCGGGAACTGACGGCCATTACTATTTGAAAAACAACCGGTTTATAAAAGAAATGTACGACAGTGAAAAAGAAAAAGAAGTATTTTCAGAGGCGATCACCAAAGCTGGTGACGGGACTGTCGCAAAAACATATCAAACCGATGTTGAACTGTATGAAAGAAAAAATGACAGCCTGCCGGG
Organism: Bacillus sp. J41TS8; assembly: GCF_018333035.1. NCBI lineage: Bacteria > Bacillati > Bacillota > Bacilli > Caryophanales > Bacillaceae > Bacillus > Bacillus sp. J41TS8. The sequence continues at coordinate 21,146 of NZ_BORF01000025.1, read as the reverse complement.
CGAAGCGCCTGAATTGAAGAAAGTGAAAAACGGCAAGATCAAGGTCAATGACCCGTTGAAATTCGGTTCATATGCACTCTATCAGCTGACATACAAGGAAGGCGAGCTCGACAAAATGGTGTTTCAGCTGATTGAAAAAGACAGCGGGAAATCCTTCGGCAAAGTGGCAATCGACCTCTTGGAGCCGAAACCGGAATATGATCTTGGTAACGGTTACAAAGTTCATATAGCAAGCTACCTGCCGGACTTTTATTTTAACAAAGACGGGGAACCGAGCACGAAAACGAGGAATCCGAACAATCCGGCATTTGTATTCCAGATCACCGCACCGGATAAGCCTAAAGGAGAAAAAAGTTTCGTGGCGATTCAGGAAACAATCGAAGGTTCTGACGACAATAAATACAAAATGAAGTTTGACCATGTCGAAACGAAGAATCTCTCAGGCCTCACAATTAGAAAAGATTTGACTTTGTGGGTGCTCATTGTCGGCGGTGCCATCTTTATGATCGGCGTCATTCAGGGGATGTACTGGCACCATAGAAGGATCTGGCTCAGAACGCTGGACGGGCATGTGCTCGTCGCCGGACATACGAACAAAAACTGGTACGGGCTGAAGCAGGACTTGAAGGCCGCGCTCGCGGATACGGGGATATCCGAACCGGCCGATCAAAAAGAACTGTCAAAGGAAAAAAAATAAACGGCCAGCATAGGGAGGGGTTTTCATGGCAGAGTTAAGCGGCAATTTATTGTACGCGGCATTTCTCTTGTATCTCTCAGCGGTCTTCTTTTTTGGCGGCTCCATCAGGAGCAAGGCTTCAGACCGGAAGAAGAAGAACCGCTGGGCATCGATCGCAGTGTTGATCACGATCATCGGATTTGTATGCCAGTTTGGATATTTTATTGCGAGATGGATCGTTTCCGGACACGCGCCGGTCAGCAATCTCTTTGAATTTACAACTGCTTTCAGCATGATGCTCGTCCTGGCGTTCATCATCATCTACTTTATTTACAAGCTGTCTGCATTGGGACTGTTTACGCTTCCCGTTGTCCTGCTTTTGATCGCATATGCCAGCATGTTTCCGACCGATATCACACCGCTGATTCCGTCGCTTCAAAGCAACTGGCTGTATATTCATGTCACGACTGCAGCCCTCGGGCAGGCGATTCTCGCCATCAGCTTTGTCGCCGGCGTGATCTTTCTGCTCAAGCATGTGGATCATTCAAAGCCGGGCAAAAAAACGTTCTGGCTCGAATGTGTCATGTTTATGCTTGTGACAACGCTCGCGTTTATCCTTGTGACGACCTCATTCCGCATTGGGGGCTATGAGGCGCAGTTTAAGTGGATTGATAAAGACAACCAGGAAGACGTCATGATTTACGAGCTTCCCGCTCTTATCGGCCCGAATAAAGGAGAACTTTTAACGGAGGAGAGAATGGAGCCGCTTGTCAATGTGCCGCCCATTTTTTCAGGCCGGAAGCTGAATACCGTTCTCTGGTCGTTTGGAACCGGCGCCTTGCTTTACGGTGTCATCAGGCTGATCATCAGAAAACGCATCAGTCAGCTTCTTCAGCCGCTCGTGAAAAATGTGAACCTTGACCTTGTCGATGAAATCGGCTATCGCTCCGTTTCGATCGGCTTTCCGGTTTTTACGCTTGGCGCGCTTATTTTCGCGATGATATGGGCACAGCTGGCGTGGAGCAGATTCTGGGGCTGGGATCCGAAAGAAGTCTGGGCGCTGATTACATTTTTGTTTTATGCAGCTTATCTGCATCTCAGGCTTTCGAGAGGCTGGCACGGCGAAAAATCGGCGTGGCTCGCCGTCATCGGTTTTGCCATTATTATGTTTAATCTTATTTTTGTAAACCTTGTCATCGCCGGGCTTCACTCTTATGCATGATCCGTGCGGTGCAGGAAGGTCCGGGCTTTTCACCGGGCCTTCCGCAGCTTTTTGTTTTAAATTGAGGAAAGGCATTCTTGGCTTGGCTTACAATCGCTTTTCTAATAAAATGAATGTAAGAAGATTCAAATCAGGAGGTTTACGATGGAACAGACGAAAGAGACAAAAATATTAGTAGTAGATGATGAGGCAAGAATCAGACGACTTTTAAAAATGTACCTTGAAAGGGAAAACTACAAGATCGAAGAAGCCGAGAATGGCGATGAAGCCATCGACAAAGCCCTCGGCAACGATTACGATTTAATCCTGCTCGATTTGATGATGCCGGGAACCGACGGCATTGAAGTATGCCGCCAAGTACGCGATAAAAAAGCCACTCCGATCATCATGCTGACGGCGAAAGGCGAAGAAGCGAACCGGGTGCAGGGCTTTGAAGTCGGAACCGATGACTACATTGTGAAACCTTTCAGTCCGAGGGAAGTGGTGCTGAGAGTCAAGGCGCTCCTAAGAAGATCATCGCAAACCTCTTACCTGAATACGGATACAACGGCAAAAAATGTGCTTGTTTTTTCTCACTTATCCATTGATCACGATGCTCACAGAGTCATGGCGGACGGAACGGAAGTCAGCCTGACGCCGAAAGAATACGAACTGCTTTACTTTCTGGCCAAAACCCCTGATAAAGTATACGATCGTGAAAAGCTGCTGAAGGAAGTATGGCAATACGAGTTTTTCGGCGACTTGAGAACGGTCGATACCCATGTTAAACGTTTACGTGAAAAATTGAACAAAGTCTCGCCGAAAGCTGCGAAAAAAATCGTAACAGTATGGGGCGTCGGGTATAAATTTGAGGTCGGAAACGAATGAAGTTTTGGAAGAGCGTAGTCGGTAAACTGTGGTTTACCATACTGCTTTTGGTTTCATTTGTCTTATTTATCCTTACGTTCTTTCTGCTCGAGTTTATTGAAAACTACCATGTAGATGAAGCGGAAGCTGATTTGACAAAGCTCGCCAGCAAGGTGGCCGTCATCATGGAAAACCATAAAGACCAGGAGACAGCCAGATCGATTACATGGGAGCTTGCCGATGAACTGACGAGCATCGCCGTCATCAAAAATGAGAATGAATATTGGTATTCACCGCGGGAACATCAAAAAGTGGCTTCCATCACATTAAAAGATATTAAAAACGATCCAGATCTGAACGAAGCGCTTCGCAAGCATCAAAAAGTGCAGAAGAGGACGGTTATCTCCAATCAAAAGAACGATCAGCTGATTGTCGGCGTACCCTACGGGAAAGGCGAAGATGAAGGCATGGTGTTTCTTTCTCAATCGCTTCTTGCCGTCAAGGATACGACACAGCATACGACGAGGTATATCCTCTTTGCCGCTGCGATTGCGATTGTGTTAACGACGATTTTCGCTTTCTTCCTCTCAAGCCGGATTACCTACCCGCTCAGAAAAATGCGGCAGGGTGCCCAGGACTTGGCGAAAGGGAAGTTTGATACGAAGATTCCGATTCTGACCCAGGATGAAATCGGCGAGCTGGCGATTGCCTTTAACCAAATGGGGCGCCAGCTGAAGTTTCACATTACGGCACTCAATCAGGAAAAGGAGCATTTGTCGAATATCTTAAGCAGTATGGCCGACGGCGTGATCACCATTAATATCGACGGGACAATCCTTGTGACAAACCCTCCGGCTGAACGCTTTTTACAGGCTTGGTATTATGAGCAGAACATGAATGTAAAAGAAGGCCATGAACTGCCTCCCGAAGCGCGAGAGCTTTTTCAAAACACCGTCAGCACGGAGAAAGAGCAGATGATTGAAATGACCCTGCAAGGCAGAACATGGGTGCTGCTCATGAGTCCGCTGTACAATCAGTCCCATGTACGCGGAGCGGTTGCCGTGTTGAGGGATATGACGGAGGAAAGACGGCTTGATAAGCTGAGAAAAGATTTTATCGCCAATGTCAGCCATGAGCTGAGAACACCGATTTCGATGCTTCAAGGGTACAGTGAAGCGATCGTTGACGACATCGCAAGCTCTGAGGAAGAAAAAAAGGAAATCGCCCAGGTCATCTATGACGAGTCTTTAAGAATGGGAAGGCTTGTGAATGATTTGCTGGACCTTGCCAGAATGGAGGCGGGGCATATTTCCTTAAACGTTGAACCGGTGGAGCTCCGCGAGTTTTTTGAGAGAGTGTTCAGAAAGTTTTACGGAGTGGCCGGGGACAAAAATATTACGCTTTCTCACAATCTTGATCTGCATGAAGCAAAATTTGTGTTTGATCCGGACAAAATGGAGCAGGTTTTAACCAACCTGATTGACAACGCGATCCGCCATACAAATGCCGGGGGCACCGTTCATGTCGATGTGCAGTCTGCTGAAAGCGGGCTGAAGATTGCCGTGAAAGACTCCGGCAGCGGGATTCCCGAAGAGGATCTGCCGTTTATTTTTGAACGCTTTTATAAGGCCGATAAAGCAAGGACGAGAGGAAAAGGCGGGACTGGCCTCGGGCTTGCGATCGTCAAAAACATCGTCGATGCACACAACGGATCGATCACCGTCCACAGCATGCTGAACGAAGGTACTTCCTTCACGTTCTACATTCCAAGAAATAAGCAGGATGATGGCCAAATTTGACGAAGAATCTTGTTCCATACGAAACAAAGAGCACCTGTTCATGCAGAACAGGTGCTCCGTTATTTGAGAACAAAATGTATCCAATTTGTAAAATGTCTGCTTATCCTGAAACGTTTTTGCCTTTGTTACCGTTAAAAGAGTGGGAATTCCAAAAGACAGATGGTCTTCGATGAAGAATTTGGGATAACCGGAAACTTTGTCATAGTAAAAACGATATGGACCCGTTCTGATCATCTATAAAAGGCCATTCATTTTTTTCTGCGCCTTAAAGCCCGCCAGCGATCCAATTGCGGAAAGTCAAATGTTGGTTTAGATTTATGTATCATCTCTATAGAAGGATGCGAGAAACAAAAGAGATTTTTAGAAACATAAGCTTGAAACAGGGAATGAGTGATGACTTTATGGATAAAACCAAAATACTGATTATTGAAGATGATGAAGCAATTGCTGATTTGCTTTCATACGGGCTGACGTCCGAAGGTTTTGAAACGTGCACGGTCAATAACGGCTCCTTAGGCATGCGGGAATTAGATCAGTTCAAACCTGATCTTCTGCTGCTCGATTGGATGCTGCCTGACTGCAGCGGATTGGATATTTGCAAAACAGTGACCGAAAGCTATAATATTCCGATCCTGATGATCACCGCCAAATCAGATATCACGGATAAAATACTCGGGTTGGAATTCGGGGCCGACGACTATATTACAAAGCCGTTTGATCTGCGCGAAGTTGTCGCGAGAATCCGCACGATCCTTCGGCGTCTGGAACAAGCCTATCATGTGAACGAACGGGAAACGGAAAAAGAGGATGAGATCCGGTTTAAAGATATTGTGATCGTTCCGGGTGAAAGACTGGTGAAAAAAGACGGATCAGCCGTCGAATTGACTCCTAAAGAATATGATCTGCTGATGACTTTGGTTGACCATCGGGGAAAAGTTTTTACGCGTTCAGAGCTTTTGGAATTCGTTTGGGGATACGATTTTTTCGGTGACACCCGCACAGTTGATACCCATATTCAAAGGCTCCGCAAAAAGCTTGATGCAAGCGACTTGATTAAAACGGTGTTCGGTATCGGATATAAATTCGAGAAGCAGGAGGAGTAGAGAGTGTTACGGACCATCAAGGGCAAGTTTATTGTTGGCTTTTTTCTGATTTTTTCTCTCTCTTTCCTTGTGCTCAATCACACGGTTAAGAACGTGATTTGGTCGAGTAATGAAAAAATTGTAACATCTGATTTAGTCGAACTGAAAAAAAACAGTATCGTCTATGTAAACCAGGCATTTTTAATCAATCATTATAAAAACAATGAACTTTATTTCGGTGATATGGCCGATGAAATGGTAGATAATTTGAATCACTCCACAGGAAGCAATGTCGGTGTTTATACCGTGAAGGGCGCATTGTTGTCTTCTTCTGATCAGAAGGCGTTTTCCCGAGGGAGTGATGAAGATCTGAAACAGGCGATCAAAGGAAAGACTGCCTATCATATCACTTATAACCGCAACAAAGCAGAAGTGTTTTTTTCATATCCGGTTGTCGTTGAAGGCACAAAAGTAGGCATATTGCGTTTTTCGAAAAATTTCGACCTGCTGTATAAGCAAAGCGGAGAGGTTCTGGATATTGTTTTTTACATCGCGCTTGCCATATTTGTGGCGGCGTTCCTTTTCTCCTATATCCTGTCCAGACATATCACGATTCCGCTCGTCAAGCTGACAGATGCCACCTCACAAGTCAAGAAGGGCAAGCTGGATATGGATATCCACTTTAATAGAAAAGATGAAATCGGCCAGCTTGCCGTCAACTTTAACGATATGATCAGCAGGATTCGAGAACAAATTTTAACCATTGAAAGAGATCGTGACCGTTTAAAGGAATTGAACGAACAAGAAAAACGATTTTTTGACAATATGACGCATGAGCTGAAAACACCTCTGACCTCTATCCAAGGATATGCTGAGATCATAAAAAATAAAGGGGAATCGGATCGGGCTTTTTTTGATAAAGGAATGAACCATATTGTTGAAGAAAGCCGACGCCTGCACAATTTGGTGATCAAGCTTCTTGAAGTATCCCGGGAACAGTCCAAAGGCGCTCAATTTGACAGGGTCGACGCAGGGGAAATTTTAAAAGATGTTTGCGAATCGATGAAGTTTCGGGCAGAACGGTATAAGAAAAAGATCACCTGTGACATTGAAGATGGCCTGTACGTTCACAGTCATGTGAGCAGGCTGCGCCAGCTTTTCATCAATCTGCTGGACAACGCCATCAAATACAGCTTATCTCATTCGGAAATCATCATTAAGGCCGAAATCACTGGAGAAAACATTCTTTTTACATTCAAGAATCCAAGTGCTCCATTGGAAAATGACCAACACTCCAAAATGTTCCAGCCTTTTTATTCAGTCAATCAGAAGATTAAGGAAGAGGGAAGTGTAGGCTTGGGATTAAGCATTGTGAAAACAATTGTTGACGAACACGGAGGAACAATCGAGATGTACTACAAGGAAAACCAAACAGTGATTCATGTTGAATTAGCTTACGCAAAGGTTGAGAAATGATGAAAAACAAACCGTTTATCATTTGGGCAGGAGTGCTGTTGTTTCTGGCTATTATCGTGTCCAGTTATAATGTCGGAAAAAGATCTGAAACGATTATCATCCCAAGCGGGGAAGACAATCATGTCGGTGACCAGAAGACCCGCCCTTTTCAAGTCAATACGATCTATCGCCTTCCAAAAGCAGGGCAGCTGCTTGGCTGGTCTTCACCGGATTCCGTCGTCGGTTTTTTCAAGGGAGATGGGACATCTGAACGTACGGCGCGCAGTCTTCAGCGTCTTTCCTCCCCCTATGAAAAAGCCGAAATCGTAAAAGGCATTGAAAGCAATATGTCCAACCTAAAAATGTCTCCAGACGGAAAGCGTATCGCCGGAGTCAATTTGGGATTAAGTAAGGCATCCATGCAGCTGATTTCGCCGGCGAACGGTAAAAAAACGGAAATCGCCAGCATCTCCGCCAGCAATGAGGTCTATGTCCAAGATGTTTCATGGTCAAATAATAGCAGATACGTTTGTTACCTCGTTTTAGATGCCGGACAAGGGAATCAGACAAGCCTCCGTGTTTATGATACGGCTTCCGGAACGCTTAAAACGTATACATTGAACGATTTTGCGGAGAAAAACTCGCTTACAGGCGTTAACATCTCTGATAATGGACGAGATTTTCTGCTTACCGAGTTGCAGCGTTCCGACGAGTACGGAATCAGAATGGGAACGATTGACGGCAACCGCATTAAAATCCAGGACAAGCGTCTGGACAGCCGCGGCGGGCCGGTTTGGTTAAACAATGATCAATTTGTATTCCTGGACACAGGAGAAACCCTGTACGAATATGATCGCAGAAACGGCGAGCTTTCTGCTTTGCTCGAAAAAGTAACTGTTTTTAAATTCTCAAACGACTTAAAGAAAATCGCTTACTCTTTGAAGGATGAAGACAATATCTATGCAGGCAAGCTTCAGGGGAAAAATATCCTCTATGAGGAACCGATATACCACGGCACCATCCCTTCGGAAATATATTGGAGTCCGGACGGCAACAGCCTGCTCGTTAGCGCTCAATACCAGTATCCTTCAATGGAGAGTGCATCGGCGCGATTTTTAGAAGAACAAGCTTATATCATCACATTTAAATAACCGCTGTTTGAATATCAGGCAAAAAAACCTTATTTCAGTTAAATACCGAAATAAGGTTTTTCTTTTCACCCGTTTATTCCTTTCTTACTGTTTCCTGAAAGGTAATAAGTCTTATTATTGTTCCTCAAAAAATGATGTATTTCCTCTTTTTGTGACATTTTGTTTACAAGTTGGTCGAACTTCTGCGATATCTTCCCCTTATATTTAAAGAGCATCCTTCTTATAGAACGTTGTCTTCAAAATAGCAGCTTGAAAATTGTCATTTGTATGTGACGAGATTAAAAGAAACCTAGTGATTGATAATTACAGCTTAAGGAGTTGGAAAAAGTGTCAAATTCACCAAAAGAAGATCATAAATTGAGCGCACTAGGAAAATTAGTGCTAGGTATGTTGATTGTACTGGGTGTCACTTTGTTATGCATTTCTTGGAATGCACTTGCCGGTCCAAAGCAGGAACCGCTAAAAGAAAATTCCGCCGCTTCAGCACCGGTGACGGGAGGCAAACATAAAGCAGAGAAAAAAGAAAACAAGCAAACAGCGCCGGAAATCGGAAAGGTCGTCTACTTGTCATTTGACGACGGGCCGAATCCTGCAGCTTCAGATAAAATCTTAAGTTTGCTCGATAAGTATCATGCAAAAGCTACTTTTTTCATGTTAAAACCGAATATCGAACAAAATCCCGATATTGTGAAGAAAATGGTTGAAAACGGCCATTCTGTCGGCTCTCACGGAGTGACGCACCAAGTATCGAAAATCTATAAATCTCCTGAAAGCTTTGCAGCAGAAATGAACGATACGCTGAAAACGATAAAAGAAACGACCAACATTGACACACATTTGATCAGATCGCCTTACGGATCAAAGCCTTATATTACCGGTCCATTTCAAGAAGTCATTAAGCGCGACCATTTTAACCTTTGGGATTGGACTGTTGATTCAGAGGACTGGAAATCTGCAAATACGAACGGTCAATTTGTGAATAATGTGATTCAGCAAGTCAATAACCTTTCCGGTGTTGAGCCGCTTGTCGTATTAATGCATGAAAAACCGACGACCGCGGCCCATTTGGAGAAACTATTGAAATACTTCCAAGAAAACGGATATGAAATGAAACCAATGCATGATTCGATCAAACCGGTTCATTTCAGATGGAATTAAAAAATATGAGATGCATGAACAAGGAAGGGATACTATGGTGAAAATGAGAAAAAGAAAACGAAAGATGAAAAATGTGATATTGTTTGCCCTCGCGCTAGTGATCACGATTGGCAGTGTGGTGTCATACGGGATTTACCGTACCGTCGCAAAATCAATCAATGGAATGTACGAGCCTCTTCACCGGGATGCCGAGCAGAAGGATAATGCTGCGCATGATCCTATATCCATTCTCTTATTAGGGATAGATGAGCGCCCTGGTGATAAAGGACGACCGGATTCTATGATTGTGATGACGATTAACCCGGAGACAAAGAAAACGACAATGACAAGTATTCCGCGTGATACAAGGGTGTTTATCAAATCGAAGAATAAATTTTCGAAAATGAATTCGGCCTACACCTATGGCGGAATTGAAGGGACCGTTGAAACTGTAGAACAATTTTTGAACATTCCAATCAATTATTATATTAAAATCAATATGGATGGGTTTAAAGATATTGTGGATGCAATTGGCGGCGTAACGGTGGATAATCAGATTGATTTCACCCTTGAAGGCGTGCATCTGTCAAAAGGGAAGCAGCATCTTGACGGCAAAACTGCTTTGACATATGCTAGGATGAGAAAAGACGATCCCCGCGGTGATTTTGGACGTCAAGAGCGGCAGCGTGAGATCATCAATGAAATTATTCATGAAGGTGCCCAATTAAAATCATTAACAAACTATCAAGAGATTTTGACAGCATTAGAAAAAAACATCAAAACAAACTTAACACTGGACAAGATGATCGATATTCAACATTCTTATAAAGAAGCTGCTAAGAATATTAAACAGATCGAAATTGAGGGTGAAGATAAAAAAGTTGACGGCTTATGGTATCACCTCGTGACTGATGAAAAGAGAAAGGCGATTTCCAAAAAGCTTCGCCAACAATTGGACTTAAAGTCATAAACGGATGAAAATCAGGCCATTTCAAAGGAACCGCCTTAAGGAACGTTCCGATTATGAGTATTCGGACACAGCTCAGTGAGAAGCTTGGCACCTGTTCATTTAGAACAGGTGCTTTTATGCTTGTGAAGTTAAAATTAACCTTAACTTTAGTTAAACCCCCTTTCCATTTTCATATGTTCGTAATATAGTTGTAATAGTTGTAATGTAACCTTTTAAGATTGACAAACGACAATAAATTGAACGGAGGGGTTTCAGGTGGAAGAAACCTTTCAGAAAATATATGATCAGTATCATCAAGATTTATTTCAGTTTTTATTTTATATGGTAAAAGACAAAAACCAGGCAGAAGACTTAGTTCAGGAAGTATACATCCGCGTTCTGCATTCTTATGAAACATTTGAAGGCAGAAGCAGTGAAAAAACCTGGCTTCTTTCGATTGCGCGGCACGTTGCGATCGACTGGTTCAGAAAGCAGCAGACGATCCGCCAGCGGATTTTGGGGACGTTTGACTGGGAGAAACAAGATGTAAAAGACCGCAAGCCTCTGCCTGAGGACATCGTGATGCAGAATGAAAACCTGAAGGAAATTTTCGAAGCCCTTGACAAGTGTACGCTTGATCAAAGATCCGTTATCGTATTGCGGTTTATCCAAGGGTATTCGATCAGTGAAACGGCAAAAGCCTTAAATTTTTCCGAAAGCAAGGTAAAAACCACTCAGCATCGCGGTCTGAAAGTGCTTCGTAAACAGATGGAGCTTTTGAAGGAGGATCCAAAGAATGAAGAAGTCAGAATGGAACGAAGAACGGCTGAAGGCGTTACTAAGCCAACTTCCAACGGTTAAGGATAATCGTTCGGCAAATCAGATCTATCAAAAGCTGATTCTCGCACCAAAGCGTAAATCACCGAAAAAACGGGTCGGCGCATTTGCTGCTACAGTTTTGGTTCTCTTTCTTTTGATGCTGATCACTCCTCAATTAATCGAACAGATCAAATCTCAAAACAGCGCCGACGCTAACATTTCATCTGACGGAAAATTGGTGCAGACGGAGGCTGATGCTGCCAAGTCTGAACCTGCAAATACGTTTGTCGTCTCCCAGAATCAAAAAGACGACTATATCACCTTCGCTTTCCTTGATGAGTCCAAGTCTGTCGTTGTCCCGATAAGTCTTGAGAAAAGCATAAGCATGACGAATCTTGAAGATGCGCTTCACGCGTACAGCCGGCTTAATGTGGACCAATTTACATCATTTGATACAGCTTATCTGGATCAGGTGAAGTTCAAAGAACAGAAAAACGGTAAAAAACTGACGATTCAAGTAAATGAAAAAATACCGGAGCTTTCAGTGGAAGATTTCGAACGGCTGAAAAATGTGATCAATGAAACCTTTAAATGGGGTTCATATGATTCTGTTTTGTTTATTTCCGATGATAAATCCGGCGTTGAATTTGAATCATTCGGAATGCTCGCCGATATGGCGATTATGCATCAGACGCAAAAAGGCTACTATTTATATGAAAGCTCTGACGGACGCCGGTTCCTTGCACCTTCAAGCGAATCTTACGAAACGGTGCAGGAAGCGATAAAGATGATGAAAAATAAAGAAAGCGGCACTCATTTACAACCCATTCTATCCGATGATACGCAGATTGAAGATATTCAAAAGAATGGAAAAGAACTGATCATTCAATTTTCTTCCTCCGCGAATATTGAAAATAAACCTGAAGACGTCTTGATGGTAGAAGGCCTTCTATTGACCGCCAAAGATTTCGGGTTCACAAAAGTGAAATTTAAAAATGCATCCACAACCAAGGTCGGCGCTTATGACTTGTCGAAATCTGTACAGGTTCCGTACGCACCGAATCCGATAACGATAGAAAGCTAAAAGACTCCCTGCGCGGAGTCTTTTTTTGATGTATAAAATGTATTGATTTGGAAGTATACTAAGCTGTCTCCGAATAGGGGGAATTTTACCGCAGATGCTTGTAATAGGAGGATATGGAAAACCTTGAAGATACTCAGACATCAAAACTTCCTGTTCGCGTTCGCATGGCTTTCGGGGCTTGCGTTTCTCGTCACCGCGCCGGGGGCGGCAGCTTCAGAGTGGATTGAACCGATTAAAGGGGAGATCACAGATCAATTCGGGACGAGAGACGGAAAGCATAAGGGGCTTGACATCGCCGCTCCCGAAGGGGAGGCTGTAGCGGCTGCCGCAGACGGAACGGTAAGCAAATCGTATCAATCCGAATCCTACGGCCACGTGATATTTATCAAACATGACAACGGGTATGAAACCGTTTATGCCCACTTAAGCAAACGCCTGAAAAAGGAAAAAGAACGGGTGAAAAAAGGCGAGCAAATCGGAATCATCGGCAATACGGGAATATCCACCGGAACCCACCTGCATTTTGAAATGCATCACGGTTCATGGACTGAAGATAAAAGATATGCAATCAATCCGCTGACAGTGCTTCGTGAAGAGGCGTTCCGGCAAAATGCTGTCCACGTTCATCAAAACACCGGGACAATGAGCGGTGCGGTAATTGTTCAAAAAGGGGACACGCTCTGGAAAATCAGCAAGGATCGCGGTATAGCAATCAAGGAGATCATGAGAATAAACGGGTTGAAACATTCGAAGCTTAAGACGGGCCAAACACTCCGCCTTCATGACGATGAACCGAAGACCGGCACATATGTGGTGCAGAAAGGGGATACGCTTCATCATATCGCTGAAAAAATGGGCGTTACTGTCCGGCACCTCAAAGAATGGAACGATTTGAAAGGAGAGCAGATTTATCCCCGCCAGCTGCTTGAGATCAAGGAGAGTTCCTAAAAAAACGGAACCCGAAAGGAATTTCTTTCAGGTTCCGGGGCTTTTTATTAAGGAAGATCGATGACTTTAACAGACACGATATCCGGGATGTTTTTCAACTCATTTAAAATGTTGTCCTCAAGGTGGCGGTCAAATGAAAGCATCATGATCGCTTCTCCGCCTTTTTCTTTTCTGCCCACCTGCATAGTGGCGATGTTGATGTCATGGTCTCCTAAAATTCGTCCAACATGGCCGATAGCCCCCGGTTTATCCTGGTGGTGAATATACACAAGGTGTCCTGCCGGATAAAAATCGATATCAAAGCCATTTAAGGCAACGATGCGACCGCCGAAGTGCGGAATGTACGTCGCTCTTAAAGAGAATGTCGTCACATCTCCGGTGACAGTTACAGAAATGCAGTTTTCATAGCCTGACTCATTGGAAGAAATTTTTTCGCTGAAGCTGATGCCGCGCTCTTTCGCGACAGTGCCGGCATTCACTTCGTTGACGGTAGCCGCGACCCTCGGCTTCAGGAATCCGGCCAAAAGGCTTTTCGTAATAAATGACGTTTCAAGCTTGGCGATAGAGCCTTCATATTGGATGGCTACATCTTGAACAGGCTCATTCATGCATTGGGACACAAGGTTTCCGATCGTATTGGCAAACTGATGATAAGGCTGGATTTTTTCGAATGAATCCTTTGTCATGGCCGGCAGGTTGATCGCAGACATCACAGGATTTCCTTGCGCATACTGAAGGACTTCTTCGGAAACTTGTGCAGCAACATTCAGCTGGGCTTCTTTCGTTGAAGCGCCCAAGTGAGGAGTCGCGACCACAAGCGGATGATCGATCAGTTTTGAATCGACCGGAGGCTCGACTTCAAACACGTCGAGGGCAGCGCCTGCGACATGTCCGCTTTCCAAAGCTTCCAAAAGCGCCGCTTCATCAATGATGCCGCCTCTTGCACAGTTCACGAGACGAACACCTTTTTTCGTCTTTGCGATGGTTTCTTTGTTCAAAAGTCCCTTCGTTTCTTTTGTGAGCGGGGTATGAACCGTAATGATGTCGGCGCATGCCAGAACTTCTTCAAAGCTGTTCGCATTAACGCCGAGCTTGCTTGCCCTTTCTTGAGTCAGAAACGGGTCAAATACATGAACGGTCATGCCGAACGCTTTTGCGCGGCTCGCGATTTCGCTTCCAATCCGGCCCATTCCGATGATGCCGAGCGTTTTTCCGTAAAGCTCTGAACCGACGTAAGCCGAGCGATTCCACTCCCTTGATTTAACGGAGATGTTTGCCTGCGGAATATGTCTCATTAACGCTGAAAACATTGCAAAAGTATGTTCAGCAGTTGAAATTGTATTTCCGTTTGGCGCGTTTACGACGATGACACCGTGCTTTGTCGCCTCGTCAATATCGATATTGTCGACGCCGACACCTGCTCTGGCAACGATTTTTAGCGAAGTCATCTTTTTAAACAATTCTTCGGTCACCTTCGTGGCGCTCCGCACCAAGAGAGCGTCAAACGTATGAAGCTCGTCTTCCGCTTCCGCAACATTCTTTTCTACAATTTCAACAAAATCTGCTTCCATTAATGGTTTGAGGCCGTCGCTGGACATTTTATCTGAGACCAATACTCGAAACATGTAAGATTTCCTCCTAAATAAGCGTCATAAATATCTGATAATTTACCATATTCCATAAAGGGTGTCAATGAGTTTCGCGCGGAAAGACGAAAATTAAAAATGAAATAACTGTGAATGTGCGGTTTTTAGCGTGTGGAAAAAGTGAGTTTGCCGAAATATCCTGAAGGACGTCTCAAAACAGCGCAATAAGCTTTGAATCTGTACAATTTTTCACAATTCATTTATAATAATATCAGTATCAAAAATAAATAAGATCAATCTTCGGGGCAGGGTGAAATTCCCTACCGGCGGTGATGAGCAAGCGCTCTAAGCCCGCGAGCCTCTTTAGGGGCAGGATTCGGTGCGATTCCGAAGCCGACAGTATAGTCTGGATGGGAGAAGATGGAGGTTCCGTGCGTTTTGAAATGATATTTTCAAACGTTTATTTGACCTGTCTGTAAAACAGCCCCGCTTTTTCAATAAAGCGGGTTTTTTGTTTAGGGCAGGGGAAAGAACCATTCCTCTTTTCGTGAGATGTGATCGAAAAGGAGAGAGTGACAAAATGAAACACAACAAGGTGAGACGTCTCGTCTCAATCAGCATGCTGAGCAGCATCGCATTTATTTTAATGATGCTGAGCTTTCCGATCTTGGGGGCATTCCCGTATTTAAAAATCGATTTCAGTGATATCCCGGCACTGCTCGCTGTGATTTTGTATGGTCCGGGAGCCGGAATTGCCGTTGAAGCGATCAAAAATGTGCTGAATTACTTTATTGCCGGAAGCGCCTCAGGCGTTCCGATTGATCAGGCGGCTAACTTCATTGCAGGAACATTGTTTATCCTGCCGGCGGCTGTGCTGCTGAAAAAATCAAGTTCTGCCAAAGGATTTGTCACAGCTCTTTTCGCCGGGACGCTTGTGATGGCCGTTTCGATGAGCATTTTAAATTATCTATTGTTTCTGCCTGCCTACACTTGGTTTTTAAATGCTCCAGCGTTATCGGGAGAAGCGCTCAAAACCACAGTTTTGGCCGGAATTCTGCCTTTTAATTTCATCAAAGGCATCGCTGTGGCTCTCGTGTCCACGCCGATTTTCCTTTCGTTGAAACCGCGGCTGAAGGAAAACGTCCGCATGGCCGCCAAATAAATAGACATGAAAATACCCGGCGCTGTGCCGGGTATTTTCTGCTGCAGAAGGAGCCGGCTTCTTTTTGCTTGTGGGCGAAGCAGTGCTTATTTGATAAAAAAAATCCGGTACCTTGTGTACCGGATTTTTTTTTGCTTTATTCGTGTTTAAGCGGGTCGCCTTCGAACGGCTCATCCGCAACTTTGATCGAATCTGTAGGACAGCCTTCAAACGCGTCCATCATGTCTTCTTCCAAGACGTCAGGGACTTCGACGACACCCTGATTGTCGTCAAGGGTGACAAACGCGATTCCCTCATCGTCGTAATCATAAATATCAGGAGCCGCAGCACCACAAGCTCCGCATGCGATGCACGTATCTTTGTCTACAATTGTATATTTTGGCATGAATAAAAAACCTCCCAGATTGTTCTTCGTTGGAACAAATGGTTTAACCCTCTATCTATCCGATATGAAACCTATTCCCATTCCTTATTGTAATGGTGTTAATCTTACATTTCAACTCAAAAATATTGAGAATGCTTATCACACAAGGGTTCTACTGCTAACATACCCCTTTTATATGAGTTTAAACGTCGATTTCTCCGCAAAATCTGTTAAAATAAAAAGAAGAAAAGATCGAATGTTGCCGGAAGATTGTAGGTGATGATATGCCGGTTCATTTTTTTGACGCCATTGTGCTCGACATTCTGTCATCCATGAAGGGTGAGCGTTCTTCAAGCGCGGTCTATCATTTATTAAAAGGAAAAAGGTCGTCACAGACGATACAGGATGCCGGTTTATTTGCCGTTTCAAAATACTTCGGCTTTTGTTCGGCTCTGTCGAGAGAGCAGGTGACAGTCAGCGTTCAGCAATTGAAACAGGAGGCTTTGGTCAGAGAAAAAGCGGAAAGCGGCGCTTACACCGTCACCGAAAAAGGAGAAGCGGAACTTGCCGGCTTTTTTGCCCTTTACCCGTGGCCCCGCCATTTTCACGGCGGCTATTATCAGGCGGCAGCCAAAATCATGTGGGCAAGGATGTCGCTTTTGATTCAAGTGCTCTCCAACAAGCTTTACCGCGAACGCGTGTATTTGCCGATCGTAAAAGATTATCAGGTTCAGAACTGGGTTAAACAATATTTAAGAAACCGGAATCCCGTTGAAACAGCAGCCCAGTTTCACCATGAGCTGAAAGAGAAGCTGTCTGTTTTGAATCATGATGAACAGGCCGCTATTTTTGTTCACTCCCTGACTTCCGGGGCAAAAGCGGGCTATACATTTCGACAGCTTTCCGAAAAAATGGACCTTGATGAGTGGTACATATATGCACTGTTTTGGGATGTTCTGCATCATTTTATTCAATCCGCCCAAAATGGTGATAGTCCGCTTTTTCAAACGCTCATTCAGGACATTCCTTTAAAGGATGGTCTCACACAATCGACGAGAAAAACGCTTTTTCTTATAAAAGAAGGGCATACAATAGACCGGATCGCAGACATTCGAAAGCTGAAATCGGCGACGATCGAGGATCACATTGTGGAAATTGCCATTCATGATCCGTCTTTTTCCATCGATCAGTACGTATCGAAAGAGGAGCAGAAAATCATTGCCGATTATGCGAAA
This sequence comes from Bacillus sp. J41TS8, assembly GCF_018333035.1. Lineage (NCBI taxonomy): Bacteria > Bacillati > Bacillota > Bacilli > Caryophanales > Bacillaceae > Bacillus > Bacillus sp. J41TS8. The sequence goes on along the minus strand of NZ_BORF01000025.1, from coordinate 3,631 downwards.
GCGAACCAAACCAATAAAATCAGACAAATTAAAGAGGGGCTCGGCGGCCGCTACAGCTATTTTAAAATCCGCCTCGCTCTGTCGAAAACGGTGATCAGGAATGGATAAACTTCATCAGGCGCTTCGCCGGTATTTTGGTTATCATACGTTTAAAAAAGGCCAGGAAACGATCATCAAAAGCGTGCTGGAGGGGCGGGACACGGTGGCGATGCTTCCGACAGGAGGCGGGAAATCGCTGTGCTATCAGCTTCCAGGGCTGTTGAAAGACGGAACCGTCCTGATCGTCTCGCCGCTTTTGTCTTTAATGGAAGACCAGGTGCAGCAATTAAAGATGCGCGGAGAGAAGCGGGCTGCGGCCTTGAACAGCGCTTTGACACACCAAGAAAAAAATGACGTATTAAGTCGGCTTCACAGTCTCAAATATCTGTATATTTCACCAGAAGCGCTCCAGTCCGGCCAAATGCTGAATAAGCTTCAATTGCTCAATGTCAGCCTTTTTGTCGTTGATGAAGCTCACTGCATTTCACAATGGGGGCATGATTTCAGGCCAGATTATTCGAAGCTTGGAGACATCAAGGCGCTCCTCGGTCATCCCGTCACTCTGGCACTTACAGCGACGGCAACGGAAGCGACATTGAAGGACATTTCAGATATGCTGGGGCTTAAAGGCGCCAATTATTTGATCCATTCCGTTGATCGCCCGAACATTGCGCTTCATATTGAAAAGCTTCGGGATACCGCTGAGAAGACGGAGCGGCTGACAGAGCTGGTTCAAAAGCTGCAAGGTCCCGGTCTTGTTTATTGCCCGACGAGAAAATGGGCTGAAGAATTGGCTGACATGCTCCGTGATGAGACTAAATTGAGAACGGGATTTTATCATGGCGGGATGGAGGCAGGCGACAGGATGCTGATCCAGCAGCAGTTCATCCGCAACCAGCTTGATGTGGTCTGCTGTACAAACGCCTTCGGTATGGGAGTGGACAAGCCTGATGTCAGATATGTGATCCATTTCAGCCTCCCGCAGACGACAGAGGCGTATCTGCAGGAAATCGGACGTGCGGGCAGGGATGGAAAGCAGAGTGTCAGCATTTTGCTGAAAGCTCCGGGAGACGAGGAAATCCAGGAGCAGCTCATTCAAATGGAAGCTCTCTCTCAAAGTGATATCGGCTTTTTATACGAAAAGCTTGCCGGAGTGAAAGATGAGCGAAGCCGGCGGGAAGTGCTGCAGCAGGCCGGTTTATCGGAAACGCAAGCCCGCCATTTTCTACATCTTTATCAGAAGGTGCATCATCTGGGCGGCGACGGCCGGGCGGTCATTCAGAGGGAGATGGACAGCCGCAGGGAGCTCAAGTTGAAAAAAGCGGCGGGGTTCGCCGCCGTCACCGAAAGCGAAGGGTGTTTCAGGGAAAGCCTGCTCGCTTATTTTAATGAACAAAAAGAACTGCTGGAAACAGATGACACAGCGTGTTGTACATCCTGCGGTTTAAGTCTTGAAGCATACGAAGCCAAAGGAGACCGTCCGTCTATGAACAAATTGACAGCGTGGGAAGAAGAATTAGATGCCATATTTGCCGCCAGCTGTGATCGTGTATGCTGAAAAAGCAGTCGGAAATCATACGTCGCCTGTCAGACAGGGAAATGCTGAAACAGCTCTATTTTTCCCAGATGCTGATGCTTTTTACCGCATTATTGATGGGCATCTTTTTATTTGATGATGCAGACGATTTTTTGTCGCTTTGGAATCCATCGGACTTGAGCATCTTGAAATACGGGGCGCCGCTCGCGGCTCTCGTGATTATCGCCGACCTGATGGTGATGAAATGGGCTCCGAAGCATATGTATGACGATGAAGGGATAAATGAAAAGCTTTTTCGTGAACGCTCGTACCCGCATATCGTGATTCTTACCCTTTTCATTGCATTTGCAGAGGAAATATTGTTCAGAGGCGTTATTCAGACGCATTTCGGTCTCTGGGCAGCGAGCATTATTTTCGCGATTTTGCATTTTCGTTATTTGAAAAAATGGCTGCTGTTTGTAATGGTTGTGTCCATCAGCTTTTTGCTCGGATTGAGCTTTGAATGGACAGGGAATTTATTCGTTCCTGTGACGGCACACTTTTTGATCGATGTTGTATTTGCGTGCCAGATTCGTTTTCAACACGTAAGGAGGAGTTCGCATGACGGAGATGTCAAGGATAGAGAGGAAGAAGAAGGAGCAGGAGAAGACCCGTGCTGAAATGAGCCGGGAGGCGGCCGCGGCTGTTGAACTGAAGACACCTGATGATGACATTCCTTCCAGGCAGACGTATCACAAAAAAAAGAAGCACAGCAAAAAAAAGAATAAAGACAGAAATCCGCTATTCACGTCACTTGCAGTCATGTTTGTTTTCATTCCGATCATCGTCTTCGTGGTGTTTATGTACATGCTGAACCAAGACAAAGGCGGCGATTCCAACTCTGATCAGTATGATAATGTGTTTTATGAAAACAAATCCGGTGAGACGGGAATGACGAATGAAAATCAAAACGGTGAACAAGAAGCGGATCAAAAGGCGGCTTCGCAGCATACAGCCGCCGCCCTTCAAGAAGAAAAGCTGAAAGAGAGCAAACAATCGGAAAATAAAGAGAATGAACCGTCAAAAAAAGACGAGCAAAAGGAAAAAGAGCAGCCTAAAGAGGCAAAAAAAGCTGAGGAGAAGCCTGTCGCTGCAAAGAAGCCTACCGCGCCGAAGCAGCCTGCGAAACAAGAGAAGAAAACGGCAAGCGCAGCTCAAACGCCGCCCGTTCAGCAAGCGCCGCAGCCCAAAAAGGTGCTGAAGCACACGGTTGGCGAAAAAGAGACGCTCTATCGGATTTCGATGAAATATTATAAGAACCGGTCAGGAGAGGAAAAAATCCGCAATTATAATCAATTATCAGGCAACAATGTCTACACCGGCCAGATTCTGAATATCCCGATTTATTAACAATGGCATCATTTTGCCCGCGAATACATATACATTGTACTATCAAATAGGACAAGGTGTGAGGACTGTGGGAAGCGAGCTTGAAGAGCTGAACCGTTTTACGGACGAACCGACGAAACAAATGCTCCGCGCCTTAATTAAAAGGAAGAAAAAGTACGAAAACTATGCCAGACAGACATTCAGGTGGCAGGCGCTGGCGGCGATATGTGCGGTTTCGTTTTGTTTGTTTGCAGCGTCAAAAGGGCTCGGGCAAAACGGCTTCCTTTCCGGCTTGCTGAATGACTCCGTCTACCTGCTTTGGATTTTGTCGGCCGCTTTTGCATACAGCACCGCTTACTATTTTAAAAAGAAGGAAGAAAAAGCAGAAGGGGAATTTCATAAGCTGAGATGCGAGATTATTCAGAAAAGCACGGATTTATGGCCCCAGCCTGAAGAGTGGAAATCAAGGGAAACGGTTTTTAAGATCATGAAACAGCAGTATGACATTAATCTTTATTTTGAAAGCAAATAAAAAAGACGTTTTCTTATTAAAAGAAACGTCTTTCAGCTTGTCGACAAAGCCATAAAAAGTGGCTTGATCGACAAGCTTTTTTTGTTAAAATGTGAGTGAAATCTAGTTTTTGGAGGTTTTTCCATGTTGTCTAAGCACTCTAAAGATCAGCGCGA
>NZ_BORF01000024.1:0-38868 GCF_018333035.1 Bacillus sp. J41TS8 | reverse complement strand
TCAAAAAGCTGGCGAATTGGACTTGGAAAAGTCCAATTCGCCAGCATTCTCATCGAAAAAACAGAATAAATTGGACAAAAATAGGTCGGATTATAAAAATCCGACCTATTTTGTCAACAGTCTGAAACACCCGGCATAAGCCGGGTGTTCTGCGTTTTGGCAAAAGAAACGGCGGCGTTATTTGAACACCGCCGCTGATTTCAATGATCGGCAGACTGGATGGAAGAGAGTCAAACCTGTTCTGTTTTGGAAGACGGTCCCGGCTTTAAATTGTTGATCCGTGAGACAAGATCGGTTCCGAAAGCGGAGCTGACGTCAACATCGCCCTGTTCGATGTAGCTTTCTTTATACTCGTACGCCGAAGAACCGTGTTCGGCATAATCGAGTCCGGCTATTTCCTCTTCTTTTGATACCCGGATCGGAGTGAAAGCTTTCATTACTGCAGTGACAGCCGATGTAGCAGCGAGGGTCCAGGCTGCGATCGCCAAAATGCCGACGGCTTGAATGCCGAGCTGTGCGGCTCCTCCTCCGTAAAAGAGACCGCTCGATGTATTGAAAAGCCCGACTGCAAGCGTCCCCCAAACACCGCAAACACCGTGAACGGCAATGGCGCCGACGGGATCGTCAAGCTTCAGCACCTGATCGATAAACTGAACGCCGACAACTAAAATGACACCTGCGATGCATCCGATTAATATCGCGCCTGTAAATGAAACGCCGTCCGCGCCCGCGGTAATTCCGACAAGGCCGCCAAGCGCGCCGTTCAGCGTCAGGGAAGGGTCAATCCTGCCGTAGCGGAAATAAGTGAACAGCGCCGAGCTGACGACTCCGCCCGACGCGGCTAAAAGGGTTGTGGTGATGACATGCGGGACGGCGGCGGGATCAGCTGCAAGCGTGCTTCCGCCGTTGAACCCAAACCAGCCGAACCACAGGATAAAGACGCCGAGTGCGCCCAGCGGAATGCTGTGTCCTGGAATGGCATTGACCTTTCCGTTTGCATATTTTCCAATCCGCGGCCCGAGAAAGATGACAGCCGCAACCGCGCCCGCAGCACCTGTCATGTGAACGATCGCAGATCCGGCAAAATCAACAAATCCGAGGTCATACAGCCAGCCTTCCCCCCAAGTCCAATGGCCGACAACCGGGTAGATGAGACCGGTCATAAACAGCGTCAAAATCATATAGCTGCCAAGCTTCATCCGTTCAGCGACAGCGCCGGAAATAATGGTCGCGCACGTAGCGGCAAACACGGCCTGAAAGACGAAAAATCCGACATCCTGATCACTTGCTAAAGCAAAACCGCTTGTGCCGATGAACCCGCCGGCGCTGTCCCCGAACATCAATGCGTATCCGGCGAAGAAATAAAGGATGGAGCCGATAGAGACCGTCAGAAAGTTTTTCATTAAAATGTTTAACGTGTTTTTAGCTCTCGTAAAGCCAGATTCAACCATCGCGAAACCGGCGTGCATAAAAAAGACGAGCAGAGTGCCGATGGCCATCCATATCATGTTGACCGAATCATTGACCGATTGCGCCGTCGGTTCTGCGGCCAGAGCTGATGCTGCGAGGAAAAAACTGAGGAACAGGACGAAAGATACCTTGGTTTTCATAAGAATCATCCTTTCTTAAAGTATCGGCAAAAAGAGGCGGGGTGGAGCCGGTCGTTTTACACAATCGCTTCTTTTCCGGATTCCCCTGTCCGGATTCGAACCGCATTTTCAATCGGGAGCACAAAGATTTTTCCGTCGCCAACCGTATTTGTCGAACATGTGCTTTCGATGATTTGGATAATTTCATCAACGCTCTCCGATTCAATCACCATTTCGACTTTCACTTTAGGCAGCAGCTTGATTTCGTAGGAGGTGCCGCGAAACAAAGCCTGTTTCCCGCGCTGTTGCCCGCAGCCGGCAACCTCTGAGACCGTTAATCCGTTTATGCCAACCTCTTCAAGCTTTTTGCGGAGGCGGGGAAACTGTTCAGGGCGTATAATCGTTTCGATTTTTTTCACAATGTAAATCCTCCTTTTGGTGTAAGGTTTTATTACGTGTATTGTTATGTTTATTATCATACGTAATATCAAATTGAAAATCAATACGAATTTTCAAAAAAATTAATCTATTAGACCTATTATCAGAGAGATCTGTATTCACAGAATAAAATTCTTGTGATGTTTTATGACATTAAAAAACCTGCTTTCAGTTGAAAGCAGGTTATGCCGCAAAGCCTTTTTGTAGCCACATTTTAGATCTCCATCTTCTGTACATCAAAATTCCCCTGACCCACTCGTCGGCGATGAAGGAAAACCATATTCCCGCCAGGCCGAATCCGAGCTGAATGCCGAAAATATAAGCGATCGGAAGGCCGATTCCCCACATTGAGACAATTGCCATATAAACCGGATATTTCGCGTCTCCAGCAGCTCTGAGAGAATTAATGATGACCACGTTAAACGAGCGGCCAGGCTCCAGGATAATCGTCAAAAGGATCAGTATACTGGCCGTTGCGATAATATCGGGATTGCTGCTGAAAATGCCGATCAGCTGTTTGGAAAACACAGCGAAGAGAACGGAAGTAAATGTTGTAATGGCCAGAGCCCACCAGAGGCTCTTCAGACAGCGGCTGTACGCTTCATCAAATTGTTTCGCGCCGATATGGCGTCCGATTAAGATTTGCGTTCCCTGGCTGATCGCTGTGCCGAAAAGCATGATGAACATCATCAAATTTTGGGTATAGACCTTTGTCGTCAGCGCCTGCGCGCCCATCAGCGTGATAAAATAGGTGACAATCATCTGTGACGCGTTATACGAAAGCTGCTCCCCTGCTGAAGGTATCCCGATTTTCAGCAGTTTTTTCAGATGGCTTTTCTTTAAGACAAACAGCCGTTTGGACAACATCGGCATGCCGACGCGCTTTTTGACGAGCAGAGCGATCGCGAACAGGCCGATGATGCGCGCGATCGAAGTGGACATTGCTACGCCGGCCACGCCTAAAACCGGAAAGCCGAACGGCCCGAATATGACAAGATAGTTGCCGGCGATGTTCAGGATATTCATGCCGATGGTTACAACCATTGTGTCCTTTGTATGCCCGTAGCTTTTCAAAATGGCGCTGAACGTCATAATGAGCGCTTGAATAAAGGACAGTCCGCCGACGATCTGGAGAAAGATGCCGGCCTCGGCCAGCAGGTTGGCGGACAGGCCCATCATCAATAAAAGCGGTTTGGCAAATATATAAATCACCGCGCTGATGAATAGACTGATGATAAAATTGGCGCTGATAGAAACATAGCCGACTTCCATCGCTTCGGCTTTTTGCCGCGCTCCTAAAAATTGAGAAATAATAACGGTTGTTCCTGTGGCGATAAAACCGAACATCACAATGATCAAGTTCAGCATTTGGTTGCTGACGCCGACGGCTGCCACGCTGTCATCGGAATATTGGCTGAGCATCAGGGTATCTGCGTTGCCCATTAACATATATAATGAAACCTCGATAAATATAGGCCAGGTCAATGCGAATAAAGAGAGGTTTTGAGGTGCTGTTTTTTTCATGGCGTTTGACCCCTTTCTTTTAAAAAATCCGTTTTATAGTGTAACGCCATTTTCTTATAATAAGAAGAGACGAAACCGATACTTCTTGGAGAAATACGACTTGATGAAAAGGGGAGAGAACATGGAACATATCATCTTTACAATTCCGCCGCTCCCTGTGTTGATTACCGGCGGAGAAGGACTGTTCAAAAAAGGGGAAAAGCATGTGAGGCGTGAATATTCCGTGTTTGATCTCTTATATGTAATACAGGGGGAACTATTTTTGACTGAGGACGGCGACCCCCATCAGATCCGGGAAGGGGAATATATCATCCTTGTACCGGGGCTTGAGCATTATGGACACCAAGGCTGTCAAGACGATACCCGCTATTTTTGGCTGCACTTTCAGGAGCCGTCTTATGGCTTTGCACAGCAGGGAGGTGAGAACTGGACCGAGCTCAAGCTGAAGAAGGGGACGTTTGAAACGCCGACATTATATCATTTAAAGATTCCGAGAAAGGGAAAGATCGACCAAAAAGCGTTTATTGAACAGCAGTTTAGACGTTTGATTGACGATTCTGCCCAAAATTCCGACCTGCCTCTTCGGAAGCAGCTCTTGTTCGAAGAGCTGCTGATTCACCTGCAGAAGGAGGCGTTCCACATTCCTTCGGCGAGTGAGCGTGTGGCATCTGAAGCGCAGCATTACATCGACCGCCACTATAAGGAGAAGCTCAGCATGGAGCAGCTCTCGGCTGCCCTTCACTATCACCAGGACTACATTACCCGCTGCATGCAAAAGGCGTTCGGCATCACACCGGGCCAATACGCCAATAAGGCGAAGGTTTTTGAAGCGAAGCGGCTCCTTTCTTCGACAAACGACAAAATGTCATCGATTGCCGAACAAGTCGGAATCGATGATCCGACTTATTTCTCAAAGCTGTTTAAACAAATAGAAGGGATTTCGCCTGTTGAATACAGAAAGATGATGAAGAGAAATATTGAGTGATATTTTCAAAGCATAGGAGGAGAAAAGTTTGGCATCCATCAATGGTGAAAAAGTAAAGCTGCGCACGATCACAATGGATGACCTGCCCGGATTATGGAGAATGATTTACGGAACCCGAAACCCTGAATGGAAAAAATGGGATGCCCCTTATTTTCCGCTTCAGCCCGAACCGTTTCAATATTTTCTCGACTCTTTTGTGCCGGCTTTAAAAGAAAAACCGCCGCGCTATTTGGCGATTGAGATCGAAGGAGAGCTGAAAGGAACCGTTTCTTACTATTGGGAGTGCCGGCCGACACGCTGGCTGGAATGCGGGATCGGCATCTATGATCCGCGGTTCTGGAACGGAGGTTACGGCACGGAAGCCGTAGAATTATGGGTCGGCTTCCTATTTGAAAACGTCGATGTGCCGAGAATCGGAATGACGACGTGGTCCGGCAACAGGCGGATGATGAGGTGCGCCGAAAAAGCGGGGTTTAAGATGGAAGGCCGGATTCGCAAAGTCAGATATTATGACGGGGTCTATTATGATTCAATCAGATACGGAATATTGCGGGAGGAGTGGGAGCTGATTTGCGGCGGTAGCTGACACGCTCTATAATGTAATATTAGATATCTTTCATCAGCGGACTAGAGGGGACCAAAATGAAAAAAACCATTTATGATGTAGCGGAAGCGGCAGGCGTTTCGATTTCCACGGTTTCCCGGGTGATCAACAATACCGGGAGAATCAGCAGGTCGACAAGGCAAAGAGTGCATGCCGTCATGAAAGAACTCGATTATCAGCCGAATGTTCACGCTTCTGCGCTTACCGGAAAGCGCACGAACATTATCGGCCTGTTGACGCCCGATATTGCAAACCCTTTTTTCGGAGAGCTTGCCAAAAGCGTTGAAGAGCGGGCGGGCGAGCTTGGATTCAGCATGATGATATGCAGTACCGACCGCGATCCGAAAAAGGAGACAACGTATTTCTCGGTGCTCAAGCAAAAAAGCGTCGACGGCATCATTTTTGCGACCGGCATCGAAAATCAGGAGAGCATGGATGCGCTCGAGGATATTGCAAAAGAGGGCATACCGCTCGTGATGATTTCTCAGGACCGCGCCCTTGTTCCGCTGGATGTCGTGGTCATCGACGATTTTATGGGCGGATACTTAGCGACGCGGCATTTAATTTCGCTCGGCCATAAGACAATCGCCTGCATCGCCGGCGACGGATCGACAACCGGAGAAAAAGACAGGCTGAAAGGCTTCCAAAAAGCGATGGATGAAGCCGGCATCAAAGTGAATGAATCGCTCATCGCCGGTACCGGTTTTTCCCTGGAATGCGGCAAAAAAGCAGCCGCTCAGATTTTCGAAAGCAACATTCCGACCGCCGTTTTCGCCATGAATGATGTGCTTGCGTGCGGAGTCATTCAGACTGCAAGGGAATGGGGGCTCCAAGTTCCAACGGATTTATCTGTCATCGGCTTTGATAATACGTTTTTAGCCGAAATGACCGATCCGCCGCTTACGACAGTGTCGCAGCCGATTGAAGAAATGGGCCGCCGTGCGGCCGAGCTGCTGGCCGAAGAAATCAGCGGCGAGAAAAGTTCGAAAAACAAAATCATTCTCATGCCTGAACTTGTCGTCAGACAGTCGACGGCACCTCCATTTAAAAAAGATGCACATGCTGAAAAGAGCGGGTTTTGATAGAAAAAACGCTCTTTTTTTAAAAAATAAGAGCAAGCGCTTGCTCTCGTTAAATCCTAAAAAGCATTGCGGATAAAATAAATACAGGGTAAAATCAAAATTGAAATGAGCAAGCGCTTTCTCTAATTAATAAAGCGCTTTCAATATGTAAGAAGGGAGAGAAGAAAATGACAGAACGAGTGAGATGCGCCGTATTAGGGCTCGGAAGGCTCGGCTATTACCATGCGAAAAACCTCAAAACCGAGGTGCCCGGGGTCCTGCTCGCCGCTGTGGCCGATCCGGCAGAGGGGAGGGCGAGGGAGATTGCCGCTGAACTGGGTGTTGAAAAGTGGTTTGAAGATCCGTTTGAATGTCTCCACGATCCAGAAATTGATGCCGTCGTCATCGTTACACCGACATCTACCCATGCCAAAGTGATCAAACAGGCGGCCGAATGCGGCAAACAGATTTTCGTCGAGAAGCCGCTGACATTAAATCTTGAAGAATCGATTGAAGTCATTTCTAAAGTCAAAGAAACGGGCGTGATTTGCCAGGTGGGGTTTATGAGGCGGTTTGATCCTGCTTATGCGGATGCCAAAAGGAGGATCGATGCCGGAGAAATCGGCAAACCGATCTATTATAAAGGGTTCACGCGCGATTTTGGCTCTCCTCCGGCCGAATTCATTAAAAAAAGCGGCGGTATTTTCGTCGATTGTTCGATTCACGATTATGATATCGCGCGTTATTTAATGGGGGCTGAAATTACTTCGGTTTCCGGCCACGGAAGGGTTTTGAAGCACGCGTTCATGCCGGGATGCCATGATGTCGATCAAGCGCTCACCTATATGGAGTTTGATTCGGGGGCGGCGGGTGATGCGGAAGCAAGCCGCAATTCGTCTTACGGCCACGATATACGTGCCGAAATTATCGGGACGGACGGCAGCATCTTCATCGGGACGCTGCGGAACCCGGCGGTTACCGTGCGGACCGGGCAGGGGAGCAGCTATAATATCATTCCGGATTTCCAGGCGAGGTTCCATGAAGCGTACTGCTTAGAGATGCAGCACTTTGCCAAGTGTGTTCGCAACAAAACGAAACCGATTGTGACTGAAGTGGATGCGGCAGTCAATCTGGAAATCGCGCTTGCGGCCTCAGAATCCTGGTCAACAGGCAAGACCGTCAAGATTCAGTATCAGACGAAACAGCTTACGGTATGAAACGGGGCTCATAAACGGGCTGTGATAAAGACAAAGTATGCCGGAGATCATCCTGCGGTCAATAGGATCAACAGAAAGAAGGGCGGAAGAAAGCATTTCTCCGCCCGATGCCGCCCTTTCTCTCAGCGTTTTCAATCAACTGCAAGCCCCTTATTGCACATTCAGATTCGGTCTCAGATTCACCTGATAGTCCACCTCGACATCCATCTTCTCCCAACGATGCAGCCACGCTTTGTCGCTCATCGGCTTCGTAAACGGAAACAGCGCTTCACCGCCGACTTCAAGCGGATCAACCCGAATGTTTTGCATGTCCTTTATCATGTCCGTTGTTTTCTTTTCCAATTCGGATTCCACATCATGGACAAGTGCGCTGAACTCGCTTTGATCCTGCAGGTTTTTGTCGCCTGTGTATTCTTCAATGCCCGCGTTTATGCTGACTTTCATTGATAAAGCTGTATTGTTTTGATTTAAGTCAAATGTGACGGTTGAGCGGGCTTGGCCGATTATGATTGACAAGTTGGGAATCGTGAGGAACTTCAGATACCTGTTATTGTTGAGCAGCTGAAAAATTTGATCGTCTATGCCGGTCAGTGTCTTCACGAATTTGTCGTTTCGGAAAAGTCCTGTTCCTTCATATGTGAACTGGTTACCATCGGTTCTGAAAACAGGCACGTAAGGATCTGAATAGTGGGTGTACAGCTGGTTTTTGAATTGATGCAGGTTAACGATGCTCATTTCACCCTGGTTGGCTCTTTCAAAATGCCTTAACGTCTGATAAAGATAAAAGTCAAAATTCTCGCTTTGCTTCAATTCGTTCAGTATATATTTGTCAAAATCGCCGTTGACGACGATGAGATAAAGGCGAGGGCCGATTTTCGGGTCTGACAGAAGCGTGTTGATAATCGGAAGTATGCCTTTTTCAGCGAGATTTTCTTCGATCATCACCATTCTCAGCTGCCCGTTTTTCAGCTCGTTGTAATAATTTAAATTAAATCGCTTGCCGACTTGTTTGATCATATTGACTTCGGTGCTGAATAGCCGCTTCTTTTCAAGGCCCACCGGAGGGACGGTGGTGCTCATTGAGATCTTTCCTTTTTTCCCTTCTTTGATATACCAAAAGGTAACCGGTGAGATTTCTTCAATCTCATTGTTTTCAACAAATGGAGAGCAGCCCTCAATCGTCATGAAAATCACAAGTGCGATACAGCCGTTTAATATGAGGCGTTTCCCGCTGATCATTGCATGCGCCCCTTTCGTTTTCCGGCGATGACAAGAATAGCCGGAGTCAATGCGTAAGTGACGGCTCCGATGGATACTTCGATCAAAAACCACATATCTTGCTGCTTTCCGGATTGCCAAAACCAGGTGCTTAACACGAGCGAAAATCCCATGAGCAATAGGAAGCTGAACAGAAATCCTCTTCGCGTCACAGGCTTGGCCATTCTTTTAAACAAAATGCGGAGGCCTCCGTAAAAGCAGAGTAAAAAAATCGCGATTACAAACGCAAAATGAAACATATGGGCAGACAGTAGAAACGTATCGATCCGCTCCAAAATCGGCGACTGCAAATAGCGGAGCATGTTTATCACCGGAAAAATGGTTTCCAGCAAATAAGAGGAGCCGTAGAAAAATAATGCACCGATAAACAAAAACAAATATTCGAAGAGTGAAATCGCATTACCGACCGATAAACATTTCAGCACATTAGCTTCCTTGCTGAACCATGGAGCCAGACAAATCAAATACTCGGGACTGGAAAAAGAAGACCACATGACGAGCAGCGCCTTCCAAGAATGTTCAGTCCAGTCAAAAGGAATCAACGGATATAAATCGGTCAAGGAAGCGATCGGGGGGATATAAAACCTGATAAAAATGAACACGATCCAAAATGATGACATAAAGGCAATGATGACAAATCGCATCGTATTTTCCATGCCGTGGGAGGCCGCATATCCGCTGATCACCAGAATCAAGATCACAAGCCAGTTGATATTGATGGCGGGAAAGATGAAGTGTCTCACCGTTTCGGCGTAGCTTGTGATCATGATCGCGATCTTTAACGCGAGCTGAATTAAGCCGATCAGGATAAAAAAGCGCAGCTTGCGTTCGCCGAAGAGAGCGGCAAAGCCTTCATAGCCTTTTGCGGCCGCTGGAGAAGACAGCCATTTGGACAACAGGTACAAGTTGAACTGTGACAGCATTCCGACAGCGAGCATAACGAACATCATGTAAGGGTGAACCAGATACATCGGCAGAACCAAGATGAAAAAAAGAACTTGCATACGGTTGGCGATGAGGGCGATGTAAATTCCGCCGAGAGGCCGTGTCTTGTGAAATAATTGAAAAGAACTCAAGCCGCTTCATCTCCTTTTAACGTACCGCCATTTTTGCAAGGTATGCAGATATTCGGGGCGCTTTTTCAGCCAGATCAAAGGACTTCGTATAAAAAGATCGAGCCAATCGCGCCAATATAACGGAGTAATCGGCGCAAAATAAGGCTGCTTGAGAGAAGTAAGCCCGTTCAAATGAACAAACAGTCCGATCATTCCGAAGATCAATCCGAAAAAACCGAGGCAGGCGGAGAACACGAGCATCGTAAAATGAATCAAAGTGTGCCCTTTAGCTACGATGTAGTTAGGCACCAAAAATGACGCGACCGTTGAGATGCCGACCAAAACGATTAGCACTTTGCTGACGAAGCCCGCCTGCACCGCTGCTTCTCCAATCACAATCCCCGAGATAACCCCCAATGTTGAACTTGATTTTGTCGGCATCCGCACGCTGGCTTCCTTAATAATTTCAATGACGAGCAGCATAAGAACCGCTTCCCAAAACGGGGTGAACGGCACTTTGCTCCTTGATTCGATCAGCACATAAAGGATCTGGAGCGGAAACATATGATAATGATGAGTCGACAAAGCCACATAAAAAGGGATGAGCAAAATAGACAGAAAAAAACTGGCGTAGCGCAGCATTCTAAAAAAGCTGGCAACCGGCCAGCGCGTCGTATAATCTTCAGCGGAGTGAAAAAGGTGAAAAAACGTGATCGGTGCATGTAATACAAACGGCGTCTGATCGACCAAAATGGCGACTTTGCCAATGCTTAAATTGTATGCGGAAATGTCGGGACGCTCGGTCTGCTGGAACTGCGGAAAAATCGAATGATGATGATCTTCAATCAATTCAGTGAGCTGTGCGGAATCGAAGATCATGTCAAAATCGGTTTCCGCGATTTTTTTTCTGGCTTCCTCAATCAATTCCGGATTGGTTAATCCGGCAATATAAACGATAACAACAGATGTTTTGCTGAGCGAACAGACCGTCAGCCTTTCCGCTTTTAAATTGGTTAAAGGCAGCCTGCGCCGCAGCAAAGAAAGATTGACGTCGAGCTGCTCGGTAAAACTGTCTTTCGGACCGTACATCACCGTTTCGGTTTGAGACGGTTCGATCTGCCGGCCGACCCGATTTTCAATGGGAATGGCAAACCACTGCTGCCTGTCCGGATCATGGATGATGATCGAACCGGACATCAGCCACTCCTTTGCGGTTTCTAAAGATACGATCGGTTCAACGTGCAAAACAAAGGTTTTTAAACAGCGATATATTGACTCTTCTTCGGCGCTCATGATCAGAGGCCTGATGATCGACTGTTGGAGCATGACCCGATCAATGATGGTATGTAAATAGTAAAATACTGCTTTTTGTCCGCCTTTTGTTTCATGCTCTTCGATCACCGCATCAGCCATACCGGCGGTGGCGTCAAGAAGGGCATCTTTCGTAATGGGAGCGCTCCGCAATCCGGCTCCCTTTCTTTTATATTTTCGAAACATGGACATCCCTCATCAGCGATTGATCATTGCCGGGTTACCGGATGTCCTTATTGTGCTCGCTGCTTCTCAGGTTTATGCGGACAGAAGCCGCGTTCCCGCAGGATCAGGTAAACAGCGAGGCGCCGAGGTAGGCGGCAAGCCCCCACATGACAGCCGCAGATCCTTTATTGAACAAGGTCATGACGACCCCCTGTGAATCGAGCTGTTTGAGAAGTCTTCCCGCTGCGGCAAGTCCAAGGAACCATAGCCACGAAACGATCATACATGCACAGGTGAACAGCCAAAGATCCGCACCTTCATACGCTAAAGAGTTGGTGCCGATCACGCCGACGATATCGAGCAAGGCGTGCGGATTTAAGAGCGATACGGCCGCAGCAAAAGCGATTTGCTTTTTGGGCGGCATAGCTTCGGACGCGTTTCCTACCGCCGGTTTGCTCTTCCATGTGATCCATCCCATATAAATGAGAAACAAAAATCCTCCGGTCAAAAGGACAAATTTAACTTCAGGAAGGCCGGCGACAGCCGCGGAAATACCTGTGACTGCCAGTATAATCAGGAGGGAATCGCACAACGATGCGGAGATCACAAGCGGCAAGACACGCCAAATGCTCGATGATGCGGCCCCTTGCTGAAAAATCAGGACATTTTGCGCGCCGAGCGGCAAGATCAGTCCAAAAGCGAGAATCATTCCGTGAATAACTGCGTTCATGACTGTTAAAACCCCTTTCATTCAAAACATCCGTTTTATTGTAGAGTAAGAAGCGGGGAATGTCTCCGGCCATTTGGCTGGTCTAATTGCCCAGCCAAATGCTATCTTTTAAAAAAGGAGCTGAACATGAAGTGAACAGACAGCTGAACAGACATTCAGACATTCCGTTATACCAGCAAATCGAACAGATCATAAAAGAGAAGATTTTACAGGGCGAATGGCCGGCCGGGACGAAAATCCCTTCACAACGCAAGCTGGCATCTATCTTTCAAGTGAATAGAAGCACGGTTACCGCGGCTCTGGACGAGCTGACAGCCCAAGGATTTCTTGAAGGCAACCGGGGCGGAGGCACAAAGGTGGCCAATCAAACATGGTCACAATTGACGGCGGGTCCGCCGCTTGACTGGACGAGTTATGTACGTTCGGGAATTCACCGTCCCAATTCAATGACGGTTCAGGAAATCAACAGGCAGGAGTTTACAGAAGGGATCATCAGGCTCGGCACAGGTGAATTGGCGCCTGAACTGATGCCTTATCAACAGATGGAAGAGATTCTTCGCCGCGCACCGTCTGATAGGCTGATGCTCGGGTATGAAGAAGCGAAAGGAAGCCGCTATACAAGAGAGGTGCTGGCGGAGCATCTGGGCCGGAAGGGTGTGCGTGTATCGGCCGACTCGATTCTGATTGTCTCCGGAGCGCTCCAAGCGCTGCAGCTCATATCGATCGGTCTTTTGAAGCGGAGAGCCGTCGTGTTGACGGAAAAGCCGTCATACCTATACTCGCTGCACGTTTTTCAATCGATGGACATGCGGCTTTGCGGGCTTCCAATGGATGGCGGGGGATTAGACCCGTCCGTCATTCCGGCGGTAAAAAAACGGCATGGCGCCGATTTACTGTACACGATTCCGTCATTTCACAATCCGACGGGCAAACTGATGTCGGAAAACCGGAAGCGCGAGCTGATTCAAATGAGCAAACGGCTGTCGCTCCCGGTTATTGAAGATGACGCATACGGCGACTTGCGGCTTGACGGTCCGCCGTCATCGCCGCTGAAGGCCATGGACAGAGAAGGCAGCATTCTTTATGTCAGTACACTATCGAAAACAGTCAGCCCCGGCCTTCGCATCGGCTGGATCACAGGCCCGGAGCCCGTCATCGAGAGGCTGGCCGATATTAAAATGCAGACTGACTACGGCTCAAGTTCATTGTCGCAATGGGCGGCTGCAAAGTGGCTTTCAAGCGGACTTTATGATGAAAATCTCAGCCGGATCAAAGGCGAACTGAGACGAAGGCGGGATGAGGCGCTCCGGTGTCTTGAGACCTATTGCAGAGGAATCGCCCGCTGGGAAAAGCCTTCAGGCGGGTTTTACATTTGGGTCACATTTCTAAAGCCGCTCTCGCTCAGCGCTTTGTTCGAACAAGCATTACAGAAAAACATCCTCATCAATCCCGGCACCCTCTACGATAAAGAAGCTAAATACAGCATCAGATTGTCCTATTCGTACGCCTCTTTGCCAGAGCTTCGCTACGGCATTCAAACGATCGCAGAACTCGCCGGGAAGCTCATGTGAGTCCCTGCTGTACCGGCTGCTGAAAAATCGACGTTCAGCAGCCGCTCCTTTTTATTTCAGGCCTCGGGTTATTTAAAAACAGTCCAAAAAATTCCATTAACATATCATTCAAGGAACTATTGATTCATATTAGCAGCTGGATTTGCAGTAGAGGAACTCTTTATGTTGCCTCATTGTGAGAAACGTCCTATTTTTCTGAATCTTATTGACATGCCGGTGTCACAAAATATACACTTTTTTTGTCATTGAAAATGATAATCTTTATCAATTGGAGGAATGCTTTCTATGCCTGTACAAACGAGTTCTAAAAATCAAGTGTTTTTGGAGCAGCAAAATAGAAGAGAGTCTAATGCGCGTTCATATCCGAGAAGATTTCCGCTCGCCATGCAAACCGCGGAAGGCGTCTTGGTGACTGATGCGGATGGAAAGCAATATTATGACTGCCTGGCAGGAGCGGGGACGCTTGCGCTTGGTCATAATCATCCAGTTGTGATTGAAGCGATTCAAAAAATGCTTGATGAAAAACGCCCGCTGCACACGCTTGATATCACTTCGGAAATCAAAGAAGAGTTTGTCAGCGAAGTATTTGCAAGCCTTCCTGAGGCGTTTGCCAAACGGGCGAAGATCCAGTTTTGCGGTCCGACCGGCGGCGATGCGATCGAAGCCGCTCTCAAGCTTGTCAAAACGGCAACGGGGAGAAGAACCATCTTGTCGTTTCACGGTGCCTATCATGGTGCAACTCATGGAACGATGGCGCTGAGCGGTAATTTATCTCCAAAGGAAAATGTCCAGGGACTTATGCCTGATGTGCATTTCCTGCCATATCCGTATGAATACCGCTGCCCGTTTGGAAGAGGAGGAGAGGCGAGCCACAAGCTGTCGAGCGCATATATCGAAAATATGCTGGATGATCCGGAAAGCGGAATTTTACAGCCGGCCGGGATGATCTTTGAAGCCGTACAAGGAGAAGGAGGCTCAGTTCCGGCTCGGGCTGAATGGATAAAAGAAATGAGAAGGATCACAAAAGAACGCGGAATCCCTCTAATCATTGATGAAGTGCAGACCGGCATCTGCAGAACCGGAAAAATGTTTGCGTTCGAGCACGCCGGCATTATACCGGATGTCATCGTCCTTTCAAAAGCGATCGGCGGAAGTCTTCCTCTGTCTGTCGTCATCTATGATCAAGACCTTGATCAGTGGGAACCGGGGGCGCATATCGGTACATTCAGAGGGAACCAGATGGCGATGGCGGCCGGAAGTGCAACGTTAAAATATATAAAAGAGCACGATGTACTGTCACATGTAGAAAAAGTCGGCGCGAAGCTCATGCAGGAATTGCAAGACATTCAGGAACACGTTCCTGAAATCGGTGATGTCCGGGGACGGGGGCTGATGATCGGCGCCGAAATTGTCGCACCGCATAAAAAACAAAACGCAAACGGCAGCTATCCGGCTGATGCGGAGCTTGCAAGCGTGATTCAAAGAAAATGCTTTGAAAAAGGACTGATCGTTGAAACGGGAGGACGCCATGGAAGCGTGATCCGATTCTTGCCGCCGCTCATCGTAACAGAGGCGCAAATCGACGATATCATCACGATCTTCAGAGAGGCCGTCTATGAAGCAGTCAAGTAAACAGAAAAACTTTGATTCCCTGTTTATGCACAACGGCGAACAGGGGATCAAAGCATACCGTGACGCGGCCGAGGCCGCTGTAGAGACGCTGTGGGCCGATTGGAAAAATAAAATGAAGCCCTACAGCGGGAAGATGCCGAATGAATTAAAGCACGAAATTAAAAACTTGTTTTCGTTTAAGGAAGCGGGAGAACCGCTTGCGGATGTTCTCGCTGATCTAAAAGAAGCCTATTTGCCGCACCGGATTCATGTTGAAGATCCAAAATGCGCCGCACACTTGCACTGTCCGCCGCTCATCCCGGCACTCGCTGCAGAGATGCTGATCAGTGTGTTGAATCAGTCGATGGATTCGTTTGATCAAAGCGGAGCGGCTTCATTGATCGAGGAAGAAATGGTGCAGTGGCTTTGCCGAAAGTTCGAGTACGGAAAGAATGCTGACGGAACATTTACGAGCGGAGGCACGCAGTCTAATTACATGGGGCTTCTGTTGGCCCGCGATGCTTTCTGTGAAAAGCAGTGGAACTGGAACGTACAGAAGGACGGACTGCCGCCGGAAGCGGACAGGCTGCGGATCCTCTGTTCAAAGGATGCTCATTTTACCGTGAAAAAGTCGGCTTCCCAGCTCGGACTTGGAGAGCGCGCCGTCGTACTCGTCGATACAGATGATGAAAAGCGGATGAGCCTTTACGATTTAAAGCGAAAAACAACGCTGCTTGAGGAATCGGGCTTACATCCATTTGCGATTGTTGCCACATGCGGTACGACGGACTTCGGAAGCATCGATCCGCTTTCCGAGCTTGCGGATGCCGCGCATGCCGGCGGGCTTTGGCTTCACGTTGATGCCGCGTATGGCGGGGCGTTGATTTTGAGCAGAACCCGCCGCTATAAATTGGCCGGTATCGACAGGGCCGACTCCATCAGCGTCGACTTCCACAAGCAGTTTTATCAGCCGGTCAGCTGCGGCGCTTTTCTTGTCAAAGACAGAAGGCATTTCCGCTTGATTGGTTATCATGCCGATTATTTAAATCCTGAAGAGGATGAAGCGGAGGGAATCGTTCATCTCGTCAATAAATCGATTCAGACGACGAGGCGCTTTGACGCTTTAAAGCTGTTTGTCTCGCTGCGTGTGCTTGGAGAAGATACATTCGCCGAGATGATTGACTGGACGTTCGCATTGGCCGAAGCGGCAGCGGAAAAAATCTCCGCAAGCGATCGGCTCGAACTGCTGAATCCGCACCCTGAACTGAACGCTGTCGTCTTCCGCTGCCTCGCCTCAGAAGACGACGCGGAGAACGACCGTTTGAATAAATGTATCCACAGAGAATTGTTCAGAACGGGACAGGCGGTGATCGCCAAGACGGCAGCAGCCGGGAAAACGTATTTAAAATTCACGCTGCTGAATCCGCGGACGACGCTTTCGGATCTTGACGACATTCTCGGCAGGATTCAAGAGCTGGCAAGTCTTTATACGAATAGCAGGAGGATAACAAGATGAGTTCATTTAAAGAAATAGCAGAAAACGCTACGATTCAAAGTTTTTTAAATTGCTATTTGCGTGAAACCGGCATCAAAACCCGTGAGATCGCGGACGGCTCTCAAAAAACGCTGATTGTTCCGCTAAAACGCCAGCAAATCGAGCTGATCGTTCCGATCAAGTACTGGTCGAAGACGGGAAGGCACCTTTTCTCATTTCCGCTTTACTATCAAACAACCCAAAACAAGCCGCTTCCGCTCGACTATGTCACGCTCGTCTCCCTCGCTTCAAAAGAATTGCTTCTTCAGCAAAACCGCGGGGGTGCCGAGGATGAATTCTTGCTCAGAGTCATTTTGAGCTGCCGCAATATCAGCCGTTATGTGGAAGAACGGGCCGGTGATCAAAATGAGCTTAGCCGCGCTGATTTTACGTTTATCGAAGCGGAGCAGTCGCTCTTGCTCGGTCATCTGATGCACCCGACGCCAAAAAGCAGGCAGGGCATGAAACCTGAAGAGGAAAACATTTTCTCACCTGAATTGAAAGGGGAGTTTCAGCTTCATTACTTTAAGGCGCATGCCTCGCTCGTTCTGCACGATTCAAGTACTGGAACAAAAGCGCCGCTAGTCATACAAGAGGAATTGAGAAACGACCCGATGATTGATAATGCGTGGCTAGACGAGCAAACGGCCGATCCGGATTTTGCGCTTCTTCCCGCACACCCGCTCCAGGCGAGAGCTTTGCTGGAGGAGCCGTATGTGCAAAAATTGATCGATCAAGGTCTCCTTACATATCTCGGTGCAAAGGGCAGGACGTTCACGGCGACATCCTCCGTCCGCACGGTTTACAGCAAGCACTCGCGCTATATGTACAAATTCTCGGTCCCGATCAAAATCACGAATTCGCTTCGTGTGAACAAGCAGAAAGAATTGGACAGAGGTGTTGAAATGGCCCGGCTGCTTCAGACAGAACTCGGTCAAAGGTTAAAACAGGAGTTTCCGGGCTTTCACGTTATCACAGATCCTGCCTACATCTCGATTCGGGGGGAGAACGGGGAGTCCGGCTTTGAAGTCGTGATCAGGGAGAATCCGTTTTATGAAGACGACCGTTCTGCATGTCTGGTCGCCGGGCTTTGCCAAGATCACGCCTTCGGGAAAGAGTCACGGCTGTCCTCTGTTATCCGCGGGCTGGCATTAAAAGAAGGGCGGACAACGGAAGAAGTGAGCATTGATTGGTTTGACAAATATTTATCCATTTCGCTTGAGCCTGTTTTATGGCTGTTTGAAACATACGGGCTGGCGATTGAAGCGCACCAGCAAAACGCCGTTATCCGCTTAAAAAACGGCTATCCGGAGACGTTTTACTACAGGGATAATCAAGGCTATTACTACAGCGAATCAAAAGCCGGGATTCTTTCCAAGCTGATCGAAGACTTGAGCGAAAGGAGCGAGACGATCTGCACGGACGGCGTGGCTGTTGAGAGACTGCGCTATTATTTCTTCTTCAACCATCTGTTTGGGCTGGTGAACGGGTTTGGCTGCGAAGGGCTGATCCGGGAAGAAACGCTCCTGTCCATGATCAGAGAGCGGCTTGAAAAAGCGGAACACATTTACGGCATCACTGAGTTGACGGACAGCCTGCTTCGGTTTTCGGAGCTTCCGTGCAAGGCCAATCTGCTGACGAGATTTTACGACATGGATGAGCTGACGGGCTCGCTTGAAACCCAGTCTCGTTATACGTCTGTCGGCAATCCGCTGTTAAAGGAGGCGGCGGCCGTCCAATGAATGACCGGATCACATTTCAAAAAGCGGACTATGCAAGAGACGTATCGCTCGTCTATCGCTGGATGCAGGAGGAGCACGTCATCCCGTTTTGGCATTTAAACATGCCGTTTGCAAAATTTGAAGACCATTTTCACAAGGCCATCACAGACCCCCACCAAACGCTGTACATCGGCTCTATCGACGGTGTGCCCATGAGCTACTGGGAGTCGTACTGGGTCAAGGGGGACGTCATTGAACACCACTATGATAATGAACCTTTTGACCAGGGCATCCACCTGTTGATCGGAGAAAAAGAGTACTTGGGAAAAGGGCTGGCCCTTCCGCTTTTAAAAGCGATGGTCTGTATGCAATTTGCCGAGCCTAACACAAAAAAGGTCATCGCAGAGCCGGATATCCGCAACAAAAAAATGATTCATGTTTTTGAAAAATGCGGGTTTCGCCCGATTAAACCTGTGAATCTCCCTGATAAAACCGGATTATTGATGTTTTGCGAACGAGAACGTTTTTTTGAAAAGGGGAAAAAAGATGAACTCTACAAAGAGAGCCACTGATGTATATGATGTCATCGGCGTCGGCATCGGGCCGTTTAACCTCGGTCTTGCCGCATTAGCCGATTCCGTGCCTGAGATTAATGCGCTGTTTATTGAACGAAATGAAAGTTTTAACTGGCATCCCGGCATGCTGATTGAAGGGACGACACTGCAGGTGCCGTTTTTGGCCGACTTGGTGAGCATGGCCGATGTGACAAGCGAATACAGCTTTTTAAACTATCTCCAGCAGCATAACCGTCTGTATTCTTTTTATTTTCTGGAAGACTTTCATATTCCGAGAAAGGAATACAACCACTACTGCCGCTGGGTGGCAGAACAGCTTGACTCGTGCCGCTTCGGGATGAATGTTGAAAGCATATCGCTCATTGAATCGAATCCGGAGGCGCTTTTTAAAGTGCGGGTCGTGAATCGGGAAAACGGCGGGGAAGCCGTTTATTACACGAGGCATGTTGCGCTTGGCATTGGGACGGGCCCGCACGTTCCCGAAACGCTCTCAGACGCTTTGGGAGGCTCGGTGTTCCATTCAGCTGAGTATTTAATGAGAAAGCCCGACGGATTTAAAGGGAAAAGGGTGGCCGTCGTCGGCTCCGGTCAAAGCGCAGCCGAGGTGTTTTATGACCTCGTCGGTGAAGATGAAGCGGAGCATGTCAGCTGGCTCACCCGCTCAAAAGGCTTCTTCCCGATGGAATATTCGAACCTCGGGCTCGAATATTTTTCACCTGATTATATCGATTTTTTCTATCAGCTTCCACAGTGGAAAAAAGATGAATTGCTAACGCAGCAGGATCTCCTTTATAAAGGAATCAGCGCGAAGACGATCAGCGATATTTATCATCTTCTGTATGAGCGGACCTGCGGAGGGCGGGAAGCGGCTTTTGATCTTCAGTCCATGACAGAAGTCAAGCAGATCGAACAGCATGGAGAAACGCTGATTCTGCACTGCGCAAACCGGGTGAATGAAGAACGGTTTGAGCGGCAGGCAGATGTGGTCGTCCTGGCGACGGGCTATAAAGAGAGGCTGCCGGAGTGTCTGGCACCTGTTGACAGCCTGATTGAAAAGGACGCGGGCGGCCGCTATGTCATTACGCGCGACTATAGACTGGTGACAGCTGCAACATCAAAAAACCATATTTTCGTTCAAAACGGAGAGCTGCACACGCACGGCGTCGGAGCGCCTGACCTGGGACTCGGCGCTTACCGGAACTCGGTGATCATCAATCAGCTAGCCGGGAGAGAAGTATACAACGTCAGCCACAAAACGGTTTTCCAGACATTCGGAACAGGAATCACCGAAAAAACCGCGGTGCCAAACGGCTAATAAAGGAGGCATTTTCATGTTGTTTCAAGATGAATTAAAGAGGGTCCTCAATCCGGACAGGTGGACAGAAGTCAATCGGCGATTACTGGCGAAGATGCTTTCTGAGTATATGTATGAGGATATCATCAAGCCCGATTTCATTGAAACTGAAGACGGCATCAACCGGTATGAGCTGAGAACGGCGGAGGATAAGGTGTACCGGTTTGCCGCCAAACCCCGCATGTTTGACAGTTTTGACGCGATGCCGGAGACGATTGAAGTCTTCAAGAGCGGACAATGGACAAAACAAGTGAGCGCGATTGAATTTCTCCTCGATATCCAGCCGCATATCCCGATGAGTCCGGAAACAGCGGGGCATTTGATCAAAGAGTTCAACCATACGATGCTGGCGGATGCTCATCTTTTGGCAAAGGATGCGCTTACGGCTGACGAGCTGACCGAAGCCGATTATGCCGTCATTGAAGGCGAGATGACAGGCCATCCGTGGATCGTCTACAACAAAGGAAGAATCGGTTTTGGCTATGATGACTACCTCCGGTTTGCACCGGAAAATCAGAGAGCCGAACGGCTGCTGTGGATCGCTGTACACAAAGAGACCGCGTCATTCCACTCAGTTGAAGGACTCGATTATGAAACGCTGATTCATAAAGAGCTTGATGAGCTGACTTTAAGGCAGTTCGCTAAAGTGATAGAAAAGCAGGACGCAGCCAGTGAAGACTATTATTATCTGCCCGTCCACAAATGGCAGTGGACAAATACGATCATTCAGCAGTTTCCGGAAGAAATTGCTTCAAAAGCGATCATTCCTTTAGGGGAAGGCGGAGACGAGTACCTGCCGCAGCAGTCGATCAGGACCTTTACAAACATCACAAACAAACACAAGCATCATATTAAACTGCCGATGAGCATTTTAAATACGCTTGTATACAGAGGACTGCCGTCGGAGCGGACGGTGATCGCGCCGAGAATTACTGAGCATATTAAAGGGATCGCCGAAAACGACGCATTTCTAAAAGATGAATGCAGGGTGATCCTGCCGGGCGAAAATGCCAGTCTGAACGTTGATCACCAATACTATCATGCTCTTGAAAAAGCCCCGTATCAATATTTGGAAATGCTCGGCGCTATTTTCAGAGAAAGCATTTATACGTATTTGGAAGATGGAGAGCAGCCTGTTACGCTCGCTTCTTTAACATACATTGATCAAGGCGGCGTGCCGTTTATCAGGCGCCTGATCGAAAAGTCGGAGCTGTCAGCGGAGGAGTGGATCGGAAAGCTGTTTAACACCGTGATGCCGCCGCTTCTGCATTTCATGTACCGCTACGGAACCGTATTTTCGCCGCACGGACAAAATACGATTCTCGTCTTAAAAGATTATCAGCCGCACAGGCTGGCGATTAAAGATTTTGTAGATGACGTCAATATCAGCGACCAGCCGCTGCCTGAACTGAGCGGTTTGACAGAAGATTTAAAAGTCATTCTCAGAAGCGAGCCGCCGGAAGGGCTTGTGCAGTTTATCTTTACAGGGCTTTTCATTTGCCATTTGCGCTATGTGGCCAACATTTTGGAAAATGACGGTCTGCTTCCTGAAAAGCGCCTGTGGAAAGCTTTGGCTGATGCGATTTTGGAATATCAGCAGAGATTCCCTGAACTGCATGAGCGCTTCGAATTGTTCGACTTATTCAAGCCGGAATTGACGAAGCTCTGCCTCAACAGAAACCGGATGGTCGACTACGGCTATAAGGACGGAGATGACCGCCCGCATGCCTCCGAATTCGGAAAAGTGACAAACGCGCTTGCGCAATTTAAAAAAGAGGCCGCAAAGCTTTAATGCTCATGCGGCAGAGAATGCCCCGCTTCCGGCGGGGTTTTTTATGTCAATTTCTTATACATCAAAATATGAGGTCCGATCGGCGGTATATCGTAGACCCCGCCTTGTTCGCTGAAGCCGAGCTTTTTATAGTACCCGCTCACAGATGTCCTGGCGTTGCACCATAAAAGGTCTGCGCCTTTTTTCCGAAGAAGCTCTTCGGCATGGCGGATAAGCGTACTGCCCGCTTTTTGCTCGCGGTACCCTTCAAGTGTCGCCATCCCTCTCAGCTGATACTGTTTTTGGCCTTCAAGCTCTGAATGTTCGGCTTGATGAAAGGAGGCGATGCTGATCAGCCTGTCCCGATAATATCCGCCGAGGTGAAACGTGCCCCCGAGCAAATCGGTTTCATACTTGCATGCTTCCAGCGGCTGATTCGGCCGGAGAATGCGGTGCCTGATCTCATACGTATCTTCCGCGTTTATAGGTTTGACTTCAATCATATGATTCCTCCTTCAGTTGCAGTTCAGATTGGGCGAACGAAATTCCGCGTGCTGTTGAAACCATGACTGTCATTCCATTATATAACGTTGGCGGAAACGATCAAAGCAGGATAAACACCTTCACCTGATCTGCCTTTAAAGAATCATTTCCCCCGAGAGGCGATCCCTAATCCCTATATCGTAAATGGCGGAATATACCGTCCGTCCACATCTGTAAACTGATATTCTTTGGCTAAATCACCAACTCTTAACGCACGTCCGCTTTTCTCCATCACATCCGGATCTTTGGCCAATGCTGTGATTCCGCGTCCGACATAATAAGGCGTTTCGGTTTTCCTTAAATCTTCTGACTCCTGCCAATCCGCCTCATCTGATTCATGGTACTTCAGCACAAGTTCGGTTCTCATAAATCCCGGCGAAACGGCAAGAACGGCAATGTTGTCCCGTTTTAATTCCAATGAAAGACCGTACGCCATCCGGACGATGGCGTTCTTGGCCAAATCGTAATAAAACTGTCCGGTGTATTTGTTCTCATCCCAAAAGGTCGTATGAATGATAAGAGCTTGTTTATTTTCGCGAAGGAGCGGCACGGCGAAGTGGTTCGTCGCCAGCTGGGCGCGCACCCCTGCGGTGAACATCGTATCCCAATTTTTTAATGACAATTCCCAAAAAGGCTTTGCCTCGACACCCAGATCGTGCGCACCCCATACATTGTTGATCAAGATATCCAGTTTTCCTTGTTCTTCGCGAATTTTAGCGATGACAGCCTCTGTTTCTGAATCGTTCGTATGATCACATCTTACAGCAATACCCTTTCCGCCGGAAGCTTCAATTTGTGACACGGTGTCATCAATTGTACCGGGCCATTGATTCGTGGAAGCCCCCCTGATGCTGCGGCCTGTCATATACACGGTTGCACCGGCTTTTCCAAGTTCGACAGCGATGGCGCGGCCGGCGCCTCTGCTTCCGCCTGTTACGAGAGCGATTTTTCCTTTCAGCGGTTTCATTCATCCCATTCCTTTCATTATAAAAGATATGCTCATTATAAAAGCTGAATCTTGACAACCATTGTCATATTTTATTAAATAAGTTCATCCATTGATAAAAAAAGGTGGTCATATGAGAGGAGATCGACTGATATCTATTCTTTTAATGCTTCAGGCGCAGGGACAAATGACGGCGAAAGAATTAGCGGAAAGGCTGGAAGTCTCGGAGCGGACGATTTACAGAGATATGGAAGCGTTAAGCGGAGCTGGAATTCCCGTTGTGGCCGAGCGCGGGATTAACGGAGGCTGGTCATTGCTTGATGATTACCAAACCACTTTAACCGGTTTAAAAGAATCTGAAATACGCGCATTATTTGTCCCGCTTTCTGAACAATTGCTGGACGATCTCGGATTAACCCGCATATCCGAAGAAGCCCGAAATAAACTGATAGCCTCGCTGCCTTCGGTATATCGTCAAAACGCAAAAGACGTGTGGAACCGAATATATATTGATACCCGTGCATGGCGCCATAAGAAAGAAAAAGCAGCATCCTTTGAAGTGCTGAAAGATGCCATATGGAAAGATCAAAAATTAAAAATCGTTTATCAGCGGGCAGATGGACAAACAGCTGATCGAATTGTAGCACCGCTTGGACTGGTAGCTAAAGGGTCAAACTGGTATCTGATTGCATCTAAAGAAAATGGGGAGATTCGAAATTACAGGGCTTCACGGATTCATTCTGCCGCTCCTGTCCGCGAAACATTTGAAAGGCCCGAAAACTTTGATATTGCTCACGTATGGCAGTCTTCAACAAAGGAATTTATCGAAAGGCTGCCGACGTATGAAGTGCGGGTGAAGGCGGCGCAGGACATCTTGCCGAGGCTGTCGTTTACCAATTATTTTGTGCGGATCATCGAAACAAATGAGGTCGATCAGGAGGGGTGGATACCCGTTACATTATCTTTTGATACGGAAGAAGAAGCGAAAAGGTATATACTCGGGTTCGCAGAGCACATAAGGATCATTGAACCTAAAGAACTGCACGGGAAGATACTCAACATGGCTGAATCCATTGTTGCTCATTATAAATCCTGAAGTATTCGCGGCATATGTTACGAACATACAAAATGAACCCTGCAGGCCGCAAACGGCAAGCAGGGTCTTCGGGTTAATGAACATTGAAATATCTGGCTTCCGGATGGGAGACAACGATCGCTGATACGGAAGCTTCGGGCTCCATCATAAAGCCGTCTGTTAAATGAACGCCGATTCCTTCGGGCTGGATGAGTCTGAAGAGTTTTTCCTGATCTTCGAGATTCGGACAGGCCGGGTATCCGAAGGAGTAGCGCTGTCCCTGGTATTTCGCCTGAAAACGCTGTTCCATCGTGAAGTCTGGTGCATCAGGGAAGCCCCAGCGGTCGCGGATAACTTGGTGCGTCCGTTCGGCGAGTCCTTCGGCCAGTTCAAGAGCAAGCGCTTGTACCGCATGACTTTTCAAGTAGTCGCCTTCCTCCTTAAAGCGGTTTGCGGCTGCTCTTACATGTCTGCCCGCTGTCACGGCAAAGAACGAGACATAATCAAGCTCTCCTTTCGGTCGGACATAATCGGAAATACAGCGGTACGGAAGCTTTTCCTGCCTAGGAAAAACAAACGTTTCAAGGATGCTGTCTTTGTTCCCGGGGTCTAAAATATGGAGCGAATCCCCGTCGCTGTACGCGGGGAAAAATTGATATACGACCGCGGGGTCGAACCAGCCGTGCTCTTTCCCGTCTCTCAGCAACTCGTCAATCAGCTCTTTCAGCTCCAGTGCTTTCGGATGCTGTTCAGCCAGGAGTTTTTTGACTTTTCCTTTCAAGCCGAGGTGATGGCCGAGCAGCATTTGTTCATTGACATACGGCACGATATAGGAAAGGTCGATATTTTTCAAATAGTGCCGCTTCAAGTCTTCCGGCTGAAAGACCGGCGCCTGCGGAACGTGCGCCCGTTTTTCAAGCATTTCAATCACGGCTTTCGTCTGCTTTTTTTCTGCGACGGCGGCGGGTGCAGCAGCTTCTTTTTTCTCGAGAAACTGCGACGGGTCCGTCCGCAGCTGATTGGCGAGCGATAAGCCGTCCATGGCGTCCTTCGCGTATAAAACCGGCCCTTTATATTCAGGCGAAATTTTCATGTTTGTGAACTTTCTTGAAAGAGCGGCTCCGCCGACCATAATCGGGATGGAAATATCCGCTTTGTCGAGGTCCTGCGCTGTAACGACCATTTGCTGCGCCGATTTGACGAGCAGGCCGGACAGACCGATGATATCGGGATTCTCTTTGCGGACCGCTTCAATTAATTCCTGCGGTGTCACTTTAATCCCAAGATCGACAACCTTGTAGCCGTTGTTGCTTAAAATGATGTCGACTAAGTTTTTGCCGATATCATGGACATCGCCTTTAACGGTTGCCAAAACGATCTTTCCTTTGCCGCTGTCGTCTTTCTTTTCCATATACTGTTCGAGAAAGGAAACGGCAGCTTTCATGACTTCTGCCGACTGCAGCACTTCAGCGACAATCAGCTCATTGTTGTTAAACAGCCGTCCGACCTCCGCCATGCCATCCATAAGCGGACCGTTGATCACGTCGAGCGGGGCGGCAAATTTTTTCAACGCTTGTTCGAGATCGGGAATCAAGCCTTCTTTTGTACCCTCGATGACGTACTCAGCCAAGCGCTCTTCCAGGGAAAGAGATGTTTTCGGCTGTTTGTCCGTTTTTTTCTTTCCGCGGTAGAAGTCAGTGAAGGATGCGAGCGTTTTGTCATCAGTGTGAAACAGAAGTTTTTCAGCCATTTCGACTTCTTCTTTAGGAATGGAAGCGAACCGCTCAAGCTTTTCCGTATTGACGATCGCGTAATCAAGCCCGGCCTGTGTTGCGTGGTACAAGAATACAGCATTTAAGATTTCCCGGCCGACGGGCGGAAGACCGAATGAGACGTTGCTGACGCCGAGAATCGTTAAACATTCAGGGAGCCGCTCTTTGATGAGGCGGATGCCTTCGATCGTTTCTTTAGCTGAGCCGATGTATTGTTCATCACCTGTTCCGACAGGGAAGACGAGCGGATCGAAGATGATATCGCTGGCCGGTATTCCGTACTTTTCGGTGAGCAGCTGATGCGACCTGACGGCGACGGCCAGCTTCTTTTCCGCGGTGACCGCCATTCCCTCTTCATCGATCGTGCCGACGACGAGTGCCCCTCCGAACTGTTTGACGAGCGGAAGGATGTCAGCGAACCGTTCTTCGCCGTCTTCAAGGTTGATTGAATTGATGATCGCTTTTCCCTGTGAGTATTTCAGCGCCTTTTCAATCACCGTTTTGTCCGTCGAGTCGATGACAAACGGGGCTTTTACTTTTTTCATCGCTTCTTTTAAGAAGCCTTCCATATCTTCCGCTTCATCGCGGTCCGGGTCTGCAAGGCAGATGTCGATGACATGGGCGCCGTTTTTCACTTGGGCTCTCGCGATTTCGGATGCTTCCTCAAATTTCTGTTCGGCGATCAGCCGCTTGAATTTTCTCGATCCGATGACATTTGTCCGCTCCCCGACAAAAAGGGGACGCATCGTTTCTTCATAAATTAGTCCGTCGATCCCTGAGACGGTGTGCGGCTTTTTTTCCGAAGGGACCGTCCGCGGCGGCAGCGAGGCTACTTCATCGGCCAGCGCTTCAATATGGGCGGGCGTCGTTCCGCAGCAGCCGCCGACAATGTTCAGCCAGCCTTCTTCTGCAAACGCCTTGATTTTTTTCGCGAGCGATTGCGGTGATTCATGGTATTGTCCCTCCTCATCGGGGAGGCCGGCATTCGGATAGCAGCTGACGGCCGTCCTCGCAAGGGAAGAAAGGGTTCTGATGTGATCTGTCATAAATTCCGGGCCCGTCGCGCAATTTAAACCGACGCTGACTGGCTTCATATGCTCGAGTGAGATATAGAACGATTCGATATCCTGGCCGGCCAGTGTCGTGCCCATCGGTTCGATCGTGCCTGATACCATGAGGGGAAGGGTTTTGCTGGTTTTTTCGAAGGCTTGTCTGATGCCGATAAAGCCCGCTTTAACGTTCAGCATATCCTGGCTCGTTTCGAGCAGCAAGAGGTCGGCTCCCCCTGTGATCAGCGCTCTTGCCTGTTCCTCGTAATTATCGATCAGCTCGTCAAAGGTCGTGCCGCCGGTGACGGAAAGGGTTTTTGTCGTCGGACCCATCGCGCCGGCGACAAACCTTGGCCATTCAGGTGTGGAAAACTTTTCGGCGGCGGCTTTGGCGAGTTTGACTGAAGCGAGGTTGACTTCATAGGCGCGCTGCCCGAGGTCGTACTCGTCCAGAACGAGCCGTGTGGCTCCGAATGTATTGGTTTCGATGATATCGGCTTTAGCGGCCAGATAGGCTTCGTGGATGCCCTGAATGATATGAGGTGCCGTGATGCTTAGAAATTCATTGCACCCTTCATAGGCCTCGCCGCCGAAGTCAGCGGCGGACAAACCGGCATTCTGGATCATCGTTCCCATCGCACCGTCAAGGACGAGGATTTTTTTCTTCAGCTGGTCATTGATGTTAAACATTTGTTTTCTCCTTTTCTTTCTGGTGGATATATGCCGTCAGTTCGGCGGTTAAATCAGACCGCAAAAACGGTGTGATCAGATAAATGCCGTTGAACAGGTCGCACGCCGCATCAAGCAGGGAGCGGGCGATCGCGAGCCCTTCCTCGGCCTGTTTTTGTTTGTCATTTCCCGCCAGCGCCATCTTTTCGCGGATTGAATCGGACAGTTTGATGCCGGGGATTTCGTTGTGGATGAATTCCGCGTTGCGGCTGCTGGTCAGCGGCATGACGCCGATATAGATCGGTGTTTCAAGATGCTTTGTTTCTTCGTGGATTTTGATGAGCTGCTCCTCTGAATAGACAGGCTGGGAAATGAAATAGTCTGCGCCGCAGGCGATTTTTTTCTCAAGCCGTTTCACCGCTTTGTCAATGTGTCTGACATTCGGATTGAAGGCGGCCGCCACTGAGAAATTTGTTTTCTTGCCGAGCGGTTTACCTGAATATGACAAGCCTTCGTTAAACTGTTTGATCAGGCTGATCAAATCGAACGATGTCAGGTCATAGACGGAAGTCGCTCCCGGAAAGTCGCCGATTTTCGACGGATCGCCGGTAATCGCCAGCACGTCTGACAGCCCCAGTGTATCGAGCCCCATTAGATGGGACTGCAGGCCGATCAGGTTGCGGTCTCTGCATGTAATATGGATCAGCGACCTCATATCGAGGCGCTGTTTTAAGAGCGCGCCGCAGGCGACATTGCTGATCCTCGGTGTGGCAAGCGAGTTGTCCGCCAATGTCAGTGCATCGATTCCGGCTGATTGAAGCTCTTTAGCGGCGTGCAAAAATTTCTCAAAGTTTAATTGTTTTGGAGGATCGAGTTCGACGATAATGGACCGTTTTTGCTTGGCCAGATCGTCGAGAACGGGCTCTGTCCTTTCGTTTTGAACAGCAAGCGCCGCTTTCTTTCTGATTTTCACGTGCTTTTCGGTGACTGGAGGAAGCCCTTTGACCGCCTCAGCCATCGCCCTGATGTGGTTCGGCGTGGTTCCGCAGCAGCCGCCGATGATCCGTGCGCCTTGATTGCGGAATTCCTCCGCGCTTTCCCTGAAATATTCATCATCTGTCTCATAAACAAGCCTGCCTTCGACAAGGGACGGGAGGCTGCTGTTCGGATAGACGGAAAGATAGGCGTCTTCTAAAAGCGGGACTTCTTCAAGCGCTCTGATCATATGATAAGGGCCGAGGCGGCAGTTGATGCCAACGACGTCTGCGCCGAGGGATGCCAGCTGCTTCAGGCCGTCCGCAAGCGGGGTTCCGTCCTGAAGAACGCCCTCTTCGTGCATTGAGACATTCAAAATGATTGGCAGCTCTGTTTCCTTTCTGGCAATCTTTAAAACTTCGCGCGCTTCTTCTAAATCATAATAGGTTTCGAGCAGAAGTCCGTCCAGCTGCTCATTTAACAGAAGATAGAGCTGTTCGCGGAAGCTTCTTTTAATGTCCTCGAGAGAATACGAGTTTTTGTTGAACGTCCGGATTCCGCCGAGCGTACCGAGAACATAAGCAGAACCGGCGGCGGAGCGGGCGAGACGGACCGCTTTTTCGTTGATTTGTTTTGTTTCGTCTTCGAGCCCGTATCTGGACAGCTTGATGAAGTTTGCGCCGTACGTGTTCGTTTGAATGATATCGGCGCCGGCCTGTACATACGCTTCGTGGACGCGTCTCACTTCTTCGGGCTTGGAGATGTTCAGTTCCTCAAAACACCTGTCGATCCCGTAGGAATACAGAAGTGTGCCCATTGCGCCGTCCGCGATTAACGTTTTGCTTTTTATATCCTCCAAAAAACCCATCGTTTTCCCCCTTAAGCATTTTTGATAAACAAAAAAGTCTTCTGTGAAGCAGAAGACTTTTCATCGACAGTTGTCCGTCTTCTTATCTTCCAAGCAGACTGCTTGCTGGATTTAGCACCTTGGTCATGAATATTCATTCACCGGTTGCTGAGGCTTCATCGGGCCAGTCCCTCTGCCTCTCTTGATAAGAACAGCTATTTAGTTTCTATTGATTACTTTTACTCAATTTACCGAAAATCGGGAGAATAATCAACAGTAAATTAAGAATTTATCGAAAATTTATAAATTGGACATCAATCGGCAGGTCGGCTTCCCTCACCATCGCGATGATTTGCTGAAGGTCGTCTTTATTTTTTCCGGTTACGCGGACTTGATCATCCTGCACTTGCGATTTAACTTTCAGACCCGATTTTTTTATCAGGTTATTGATTTTTTTCGCGTTTTCTTTGTCGATGCCCTGAACTAGTTTTCCGCGCTGTCTGACCGTGCCGCCTGAAGCGTTCTCAAGCTTTGAGTATTCGATGTTTTTCGTCGGGACGTTCCGCTTGATCAGTTTGCCGACAAGCACGTCTTTCAGCTGGTTCATTTTAAATTCGTCGTCCGATACGAGAACGAGCTCGTCTCCTTCGAGTGTGATGCTGCTTTTTGACCCTTTGAAATCATAGCGTGTGCCGATTTCCTTGAGAGCGGTCTGAATTGCGTTTTGAACTTCAGGCAGTTCAACCTTTGAGACGATATCAAATGAGCTTTCTTTCGCCATGTGAAAACCTCCATCCATTTTACTTATGAGTCAATTATAGTAGAATAAGGTGAAACTTCCAATATCGAGCGGTTTGCCTGGCCGCGATCCGGCAATAATTTTAACATTGGAGGAATAATAAGAAAAAGAAAAACAGGCGGATAAGAAAGGAAGAAACAGTATGAAACCAGGACAGCAGCTAACATTGAAAATAGATCATAAAGCCGATTACGGTTACTTTTTGACGGACGGCGAAACGGCGGTCCTTCTGCATCAGAGCGAGATCACGGAGGATATTGAAGACAGAGAAGAGGTCGATGTCTTTTTATATGTCGATCATGAAGATCGCTTGGCGGCTACGATGAGAAAGCCGATGATCAGCGCTGAACAGTACGGCTGGGTGGAAGTCGTTGATGCCGTCAGCGGCATGGGGGTTTTCGTCGATGTCGGGCTCTCGAAGGACGCCCTCGTTGCGACAGAGCATCTCCCGCCGTATGAATCAGTATGGCCGCAAAAAGGGGACAGGCTGTACTGTATGCTGAAAATCACGGGGCACGGAAGGATGTTTGCCAAACCGGCGCCGGAGGATAAGATCAGCGAGCTGTTTAGTGAAGCTTCACCCGGTCTGATGAATAAAGAGCTCACCGGAACGATCTACCGCTTGATCGCATCAGGCTCTTTTATGATTTCCGAAACCGGCATCAGAGGCTTTATCCATTCTTCTGAGCGAAAGGAAGAGCCGAGGCTTGGGGAAAAGCTGACCGCAAGGGTGATCAAAGTAAAAGAAGACGGTTCTGTTAATCTGTCGCTTCTGCCAAGAAAGCAGGATGCCTTATCGGTTGATGCAGAACAAATTTTGACTTATATGAGAACGAGAAACGGCGCGATGCCGTTCTGGGATAAAAGCGACCCTGAGGATATCAAAGAGCGCTTCAACATGAGCAAAGCAGCATTTAAAAGGGCGCTCGGCCATCTGATGAAACAGGATAAAATCTATCAGGAAGAGGGCTGGACATACGAGAAAAAATAAATATGAGGCGGCGTCCGATGAGGACGCCGCCGGTTTTTTACAAGTGATCAGGCTTCTTTGATTCCTGGTGTTTACCGGCTTGTCTGTTCTTTTCAGCGAGCCGGTTTTTCTGCTGGTTGACGGCGTTGTTGTCAACTGGCTTTTTATCATCATCTTTCATGAGGAAGCACCTCCTGTCAAAATGTCGCTTTTAGCTTGCACACTGCCGGCGAAACTATGTACTCTCCCAACCGCGATGTTTTTTGCCGGGAAGTTTATGCCTCCTTGTACCGCCAGCATACACATATCATAAGACCCAAAAAAAGGAGACTTGGTATGAAACATTGCTGCTCAGTTTACATTCAAAGTGTTTCGGCAGGAGGAGTCGTCAATTTTGGCGGTGCTTTCAAAATTTGTCCGATCACAATGGAAAAAGTGGTCGAGGGGTCTGGAGGTCCTGATGTCGCGACAGCGGCTGCCGGTTTTCTTGATGGAGCGCTTACACCGGCCGCCGCTGAAGGAACAGTCACCGAAGACAGCTGACGAAGAAGGCCTGCTTTTATCAAGCAGGCCTCAGCGTGTCGACAAACCCTCGCATTCGTTGTCAGGCCTGCGCGTCGGTGCTCACGAATTGCAACATTCGCTCCGCTCCGATGCTCGGCCTTCCTAAACTGCAAGGGTTTTCAATCACGCTGATAGGATGACAAAATCCCAAAACTAAGAGCCGTTTTGGGATTTTGTCAACAATCTAAGGCCTGCTTTTATCAAGCAGGCCTCTGTTTTACCTTATCTTTTGTCTTTCCCCGGAAAAAAGACCGCCAATGTTCCGGGGCCGGAATGGGCGCCGACCGCTGAACCGACCATGTTGACGACGATTTCCCCAGGCTGAAATTCGGCTTCGATCATCCGTTTGACCTCTTCGGCCGTCTCTTCGTCATCTCCGTGGCTGATGCCGACCGTCTGTCCGCTCAAATCGACGCTTCTTTCTTTCATCAATTCGATCATCCGTTTGAGCAGCTTTTTTTTGCCCCGGATTTTTTCCAAGGGGACAAGCTTGCCGTCTTCAACATGCAGGAGCGGGTTAATATTCAGCAAACCGCCGACAAAAGCCGATGCTTTGCTGATTCTTCCGCCTCTTGCCAAATAAGTCAGGTCATCTACGGTAAAAATATGTTCAAGATGTTCGCAAAAGTCCTTTACAGACGATTCAATTTCTTGTATTGTATTGCCGTTAGTTGCGAGTTTAAGGGCGTGCTTAACCGCGAGCCCATAGCCTAATGAAGCGCATTTTGAGTCGATGATCCGCAGATCGAAATCAGGGAACTCTTCCTTGACTTCGTTTGCTGCCATCACAGCCGTCTGGTATGTTCCGGAAAGCTCTGAAGAAAAGGCGATATAGAGAGCGGGTTTGTTTTCGCCGGCCAGCTCGCTGAATGCATTCTTGAACCGCATCATGGACGGCTGGGACGTTTTCGGCGCTTTGCCTTCGCGCATCGCTTCATAAACGTCCAGAGGCTGAATCGTCAGAAGGTCATCGTACTCTTTTTCATCAAGCAGCACCTTTAACGGAATAAATGAGATGTGATGTTCATCATAAAAAGATTTCGGCAAATCTGCCGCACTGTCTGCTAAAAGGTGAACGTTCATTTGAACCCCTTCTTTCTAAAAAATGGTGGAAAAGGACGCCAAACTGTCCTTCGGTATATTTCGTTTTTTAGGTCAACTATATCATATATTTTTACATTGACGTTTTCAAAATATTGTTTTAAGGGTAAACCAAATATATACGAAAGTAGCGGAGGAACTAAATATGGTCATAGCTGAAGCAAAAAAATTGTTCATTGTCATCATCGGCGCCTTGTTAAATGCCATCGGATTGAATCTGTTTCTGATTCCCGCCGATGTTTACGCCAGCGGCTTTACGGGGGTGGCGCAGCTTTTATCGAGTGCGCTTGACCAGTACAGCCCGATTTACTTTTCAACGGGGACGCTATTGTTTATTTTAAACATTCCCGTCGGGATTCTGGGCTGGCTGAAGGTCGGGCGCTCATTTACGGTTTACAGCATTTTGAGCGTAGCCTTGACGACGGTCTTTTTAGGAATGCTCCCTGAGGCGAGCCTGTCAAACGATATTTTGCTGAACGCCGTGTTCGGCGGGGTGATCGCCGCGGTCGGAATCGGCCTGACCCTTAAATACGGGGCTTCAACGGGCGGTTTGGATATTATCGCGATGATCCTGGCGAAGTGGAAAGACAAACCGGTCGGCACCTATTTCTTTATTTTAAACGGTGCGATCATTTTAACAGCAGGATTATTGAACGGGTGGGAGAAAGCATTATATACGCTCGTTACACTATATGTGACAACCAGGGTGATCGATGCCATCCACACCCGTCACGCCAAGCTCACCGTTATGATTGTCACAAAGAAAGCGGAGGAGATCAAAGAAGCGATTTACGGAAAGATGGTCCGCGGCATTACAACCGTTCCGGCGAAAGGCGCCTTTACGAATGAACAGAAAGAAATGATGATCATTGTGATTACAAGATACGAATTATACGACTTGGAAAAAATCATTAATGAAGTGGATCCAAATGCTTTCACAAACGTCGTGCAGACAACGCAGGTTTTAGGGTTTTTCCGCAAAGATTAATGAAAGGGTGAATGAATGCGGCTGATTTCCATGATTGTAATGTTGCTGTTTGTCGGTGGATGCGGGCAAAACGGGGATCAAGTCCCCGATAAGGAGGTATCAGGGGAAGTGAATAACGGGAGTGTAACATTAACGGTTGAACCCGTTCAGAAGCAGGGAGAAATCGAATTTCGGATGTCGGTTGTCAACCATACGGATGATGTGGCAGAGTTTGAATTCAGCAGCGGACAGAAATTTGAACTGATCGTCAGCGACAAAGAAGGGAATGAAAGGTACCGCTATTCGAAAGGAAAAATGTTTACGCAGGCGTTCCAGACGATGACGCTCAAACCGAAAGAGTCTTACGATTTTACTGATGTATGGAAAGAGGTGCCTGAACCCGGCACATATGAAGTAAACGTGACATTTTTGGGAAGATCGGAACAGTTTGCAACTTTGAGGGCCGGCAAATCGTTTGAAGTGAAATAGCCGTCAAAAAAGGCATCCCGGGAAGGATGCCTTTTTGTATGCTGTCAGGCAGAAGGGAAGGCGGCTGCCTGAACACCGCCCTGTGACCGTTAATATTGATCCCCATTGAAAATAGAATTTTTAACGATAACGTAGTCTACGTTGTGGATCGCATCGAGCTTGTTTCCTCCCGCGTAAGAAATGGATGACTGCAGATCCTGTTCCATTTCTGTCAGCGTATCCATGATCGCGCCTTTATGCTCCACGTACATTTTTTTGCCTTCGACATTTTTCTTTTCACCTTTTTGGTACTCAGAAGCCGAACCGAAATATTCTTTGTAAAGCTTGCCGTCTTTTTCGATCGTTGCCCCCGGCGATTCTTCATGTCCGGCAAACAGCGAACCGATCATGACCATTGTCGCTCCGAATCTGACCGATTTGGCGATGTCCCCGTGAGTGCGGATGCCGCCGTCTGCAATAATCGGCTTGCTCGCCGCTTTTGCACACCAGCGCAGCGCAGCCAGCTGCCAGCCGCCCGTTCCAAAACCGGTTTTAATTTTTGTAATGCAGACTTTTCCGGGACCGATGCCGACTTTTGTAGCGTCGGCGCCGGCGTTTTCAAGTTCTCTCACAGCTTCGGGCGTTCCGACATTTCCTGCGATCACGAAGCTGTCCGGAAGATGTTTTTTAATGTGCTGAATCATATTGATGACGGCGTTCGAGTGACCGTGAGCGATATCGATCGTGATGTAATCAGGCGTGAGATTCTCTTTCACCAGCTCTTCGATAAACGCGTATTCGTCATCTTTGACTCCGACGCTGATTGAAGAAAACAAACCGCGCGCCTTCATGTCTTTTACAAAATCGATCCGTGTTTCCGGCTCAAAGCGGTGCATCACATAAAAGTAACCGTTTTCCGCTAATGAAACAGCCAGCTTTTCATCTATAATGGTCTGCATATTGGCGGGCACCACAGGCAGTTTAAATGTTCTTCCGCCGAACTGCACGGACGGATCACATTCAGAGCGGCTCTTGACGATGCACTTTGCAGGAATTAGTTGAATATCTTCATAATCAAACACGTTTTCCAATATAAAAACCCCCAAAAACGAATATTTATTTATTTGTTATATAAAATGTTCGCCTTTTATAATGTACTTCCTTTTGCTTGCGATGTCAAATTTTTATGTTTTGAAATTTGAAACATAAAAAAGGAGCCGTGCCGATGGCACAGACTCCTCTCCGGCTGTCAAAAAGCCGGCGTGTTGTTATGATCGTTGATCTAGCTGCTCCTGAAGATCGTGAAGCTGGCGCCGTTCGGCATCTGTTGAATTGGCGTATGCCGAGGAAAGGGCGTTTTTGG
The DNA here is from genome assembly GCF_018333035.1 of Bacillus sp. J41TS8. Classification (NCBI taxonomy): domain Bacteria; kingdom Bacillati; phylum Bacillota; class Bacilli; order Caryophanales; family Bacillaceae; genus Bacillus; species Bacillus sp. J41TS8. Next base: position 2,666 of record NZ_BORF01000024.1, on the reverse strand, counting down.
CTCTTGCAACGGCTTTCGCCTTTTCGCCTGAATCCGTCGAAGCTTCAGCTTCATGAACGGCTGCTTTGGCCATTTGAAACAGTTCGTTTCTCATGTTACAGCCCTCCGCATTCCGTCGGGCCGCTCTTTTGTTCAGCCTCTTCTAATGTGGAGCGGTAAGGGAACCTGGCGGCATGCTGTTTAAGCGAATCCTTGCCTTGCTGAATAAACCGTTTTGATTTGCTGCGTTTACCCATCTTGAAATTCCCCCTTAACACGAGTGACGGTCCGGTGCGGCCGTCTTCTCATAGTATTGCCGTTTTGAAAAGCCGTTTATGAATGGCAAATTATAATATTATAAAGCGAAGTAGTCCTTCAAAAAGACTGCGATTCCGTCTTCTTCGTTTGATTTTGTAACCTTGTTTGCAACGCTTTTTACCCCTTCGATGCCGTTGCCCATCGCCACGCCGCAGCCCGCGAACTCAAGCATTTCAAGGTCGTTGTCTTCATCGCCGAAGGCAATGACCCGCTCAGGCGGTATCCCGTAATAGTCCGTGATTTTCTCTAAGCCGACCGCTTTATTGATGCCGCTTTTAATCAGTTCGATCACATGCCACGGAGCCGCCCATCTTCGATGATCGACCATCTCCGCGTGAACGTCTGACAGGTAGGAGCGGATCGCCGGAACATCCTCCTCTTTTGCGTGGATCAGTACGCTTGTCACATCTTGGCCGAGGTTTGCCCTTAAATCTCCGACCGTAATATTCGGGCTGCCCATCGTAAAGACATCAATCAGTTTTTCGTCATGATAATGAAAATAAACATCATCGACAATTTCAGCAAGGATATTATGTACGTTGTATGTCTCGCTGACTTCAATGATCTGTTTGACCACCTCGAGATCAAGAGATGTATGGAAGCGTCCCCAGCTTTGATCTTTAGGATGATGGACAAACGCCCCGTTGAAATTGACGATCGGCGTATCGAGCTGGAGCTGATCATAATACACGGAGCTTGCTCGGAACGGTCTTCCCGTAGAAATGCACACGTAATGTCCATCTTCCCGCAGCTTGCGGATGACGTCGCTGGAGCTTTCCGAGATGGTCTTGTCGTCTTTTAATAATGTACCGTCTAAGTCCAATGCAATTAAATATGGTTTTGTCTCCATAAATGCTCCTTTGTTGTGAATTTGAAAGTTCTGACTTACCTATAGTGTATCTTTTTACCTTCTTTATTGTCTACATGTTAAACTTATGATGATGGACATCCTAAAAGGAGGAAGAAACAGTCGTGATCATAATCGAGAAGCAACATATTTCAAACATTCCTCTTTTGCATATTGTAAAAGAGGAGAAAAAAGAGAAAGCTCTTCCTCTTGTTTTCTTCATACATGGTTTTACAAGCGCAAAAGAGCATAACCTTCACTTCGCATATCTGCTTGCCGAAAAAGGAATGCGCGTGGTCCTGCCTGAGGCTCTTTATCACGGGGAGAGGGAAGAACAGCTCACTCAGGAAGAGCTCGCCCCGAGGTTTTGGGAGATCGTCACGAATGAAATCAAAGAGCTCGAAGTGCTGAAAAACCACTTTGAACAAGAAAACCTGATTGAACAGGGCCGTATCGGCGCCGCCGGAACTTCGATGGGCGGTATTGTCACGCTCGGCGCTTTGACACAATACGAATGGATTACAACTGCCGTCAGTTTAATGGGCAGTCCCGCCTATGTAGAATTTTTTGATCAACAGCTCGCTTTTATGCGTGAAAAGAAAATTGAACTTCCTTTCACAGAAGGACAAATCGAACAGCAGCGCGATAAACTGAAGCGTTTTGACTTGAGTCTGCAGCCGGACAAATTGAAGATGAGGCCGCTTTTATTTTGGCACGGCAAACAGGATGGCACCGTTCCGTTTGCTTTGGCGCGCCGCTTCTATGAATCGACGATTCCGCTGTATGAAACTCGGCCTGATTTGCTGCATTTTATCGAAGATGAGCGGGCCGGGCATAAAGTATCAAGGGAAGGCCTTTTGAAAACAGTCGAATGGTTTGATGCGCACCTTTAAGTGCTGTCGGTTTAGAAAATGAAAGAAGTGCGTTATACTGATGAAAAAAGGAGTGAGGAAGAGTGGATGAAGCATTAAAAGAGAACATCATGGGCGCCCTTGAACAGGTCGTTGACCCTGAACTGGGCGTCGATATCGTCAATCTCGGCCTTGTATATGACGTGGATATGGATGAAAACGGCAAAACTGACGTGACTATGACTTTGACTTCAATGGGCTGTCCGCTGGCGCCGATCATTGTGGATGAAGTCAAAAAAGCGCTCGCAGATATTCCCGAAGTCAAGGAAGTTGACGTTCATATCGTCTGGAATCCGCCTTGGACACGGGACAAAATGTCGCGATATGCGAAAATCGCACTTGGCATCCAATAAACGTTTCCAGAGCCTGCTCAACCGTTGACAGGCTCTTTCTGTTTTGAAAAGGGAGCCGCCGTAATAGATAACGCGGGCGTATCCAGGCAGATCGCTACTCCCGTTATAAAAAGAACGCTTGTACAAGCGTTCTTTCAGCTTGTCGACAAAGCCATAAAAAGTGGCTTGATCGACAAGCTTTTTTTGTTAAAATGTGAGTGAAATCTAGTTTTTGGAGGTTTTTCCATGTTGTCTAAGCACTCTAAAGATCAGCGCGAA
>NZ_BORF01000023.1:0-49255 GCF_018333035.1 Bacillus sp. J41TS8 | reverse complement strand
CAAAAAGCTGGCGAATTGGACCTGGAAAGGTCCTCATCGCCAGCTTTTTCGTCGAAAAAATAGAACAAAATGGACAAAAATAGGTCGGATCATAGAAATCCGACCTATTTTGTCAACGGTCTGAAAGCTCTCTTTTACAGAGAGCTTGTTTGCAGGTGTTAAATCAATCTTTTAATAATTCATCACCTAACCAAATAGTAACAATTCCATCGTCTCCATAAGGTTCAATTAGTTCGTCCTCCAGACTTAAAATCAAGTCCTCATATGAAGATGATGACATCATCAGCGGATTTTTCTCGATTTAAACAAAAAAGCACTCAATCAGAGATTAAGTGCTCGAATATATTAAATTATTCTTCATCGTCCAACTCTTCGTCTTCTTCCCAGTTTTCTTTCATTCGTTTAAGTTTATCATAAAAAAACTCTATAAAACTGCTGGCTACAACATTTTCATATCCATTTTCTCGATCCCAGATAAATACTGGACATTCCCCATTCTCCATCTTGTTTGTATCTAAACAATAAGCAAAGAAGTCAATATCTTCAATAACTACTAACCCATCTGTAAGGTTATAATGTTTTCTATATTCATTTGTGAATTCAACTACAGATGCTCCACCAAAATCATAACCGAGTATATCTACTCCATATACTCCACCTGATCCATAGTTTCTTAAAAACCATTTATAACTTTCAGGAAGAATGGTTTGTAAGTCATTTTCAGTTTTTGTAATTTTTTCTTCACTAATTCCTCCTGTAAAATCATGGGGAGTAGCATGTTTGTTGTCATTTTCTTTTATAAATATTTCCACTTTAGAATAATCCATTTTTTCATATCCTCTGTTAGGGGGAATTTCATCCCCGGTATCACTCTCATTTTTCGTTAGGCTAAATCAATATAATATTTGTCGTCATCCATCACTTTAATTAGAAATTCTTCTAATGAATCTGCTATCTTTATATCATCATAATAAATCGGATTGTTTTGCTCTTCACTTAATTCAATTAATAATAACGCACTTTCATTCGCCTCAAAAAATATTAATTTATCTTCTTCCAAATCCTCATAAATTTCGATATCAGGATAAAATTCAAAATCATTAGTTTTCAATCTAGCATCTCGTATTGAAGATGGCCCCATAATCCGATTGATGTTATATTCTGATCTTTTTAGAAAGCCATACCCTACTTCCAATAGAAACTTCCGTAATTCAATAGGCATCTTTAATCCCAATGTTTCTTCTACCTCTTGTATTTCTTCCTCACTTACCGGATAAAATTGATTTTCTTGATCATCTTTAATAAAATCGTATTTCATTTTATTTACCCCCTTTAAATAATTCATTCGCAGGTGACCCTGTACCATGGATACCAGATTGATGTTCATTTGGAAATTTAGCAGGGGGTATATTCTACCACTCATGTTCTCCGTGAAAGCTATTTTCAATTATATGATGTGCATCATACTTATCACCTTTTCTTCTAACTGGCTCTCATGATACGATTTCTAATCCAAGTTATCTATTGCTTCTTGAAAACTGTCTTGTAAATACTCATCAAAAATAGAATATCTTTCAATCTCCTTTTTACTTATGTCATCCCACCTTATTACACAGTGATTTTCTTCAGTATTGAGACAATAAACAAATTCGTCCACATTTTGAATAACTAAGTATTTATCAGGTAAACCAAAATTTCTAAATCTTTCTGTAGCCTCAACTACTGAAGCATAGCCATTTCCTTCAACACCCAAAACTTCAACCCCACATATACCTCCTGAGCCATATGCTTTAACAAACTCTTTATATTGCCTTGGAAATTTGCACCCTAGTTTCTCTTCAGCCCTCGAAATATCTTCATCGGGCACTGCTCCGAAAAAATCACCTTTTTCTACATATTCATTTATCATCATTGAAATTTGAGCATTCATTACATATATTTAACTGAACCTAAAAATTCAAATTCACTATCACCAATAGATACCTTCTTTTTGACACCTTTATAGTTGAAATTATATAAGAGTACCAACGCGTTATAATTTTTTGTCAGGTGCTTTCCACATACTGAAATAAATTCTGGGATAATCGTATCATCGTAAGAGAAGTCTTCTAATAATCGCCTTACTGAGTTACTAGACTCTTCATAAAAATCTGCTTCACGAACAGACTCGTCATACCTTTCTATATTAAAGCTATGAGCAAATATTGAAGGAATAAAATCACCATCTTCAGTATAAGAAGTTTTAAGAATCTTTTCTAATTCTTCTGGAGAACTGATACTGCCTACCCAAAGTGATACAAACTCTTCTTTTTGCATAAAGCTACCTCCTCTTCTATAGCTGCGCCTTTAGTGCCGACGACAGACGTAGTAACCATTCCGATAGCCATATTTAACAGATTCTTCCCAAAACGCCTTCAATTCCGCCCTATTCCTTGCTGGCTTTCTCCAATTTGTTCAAAAAACCTTGAAAGGCACTGCCGTTCAAGGTGAAAAACGCATTAAATTTTCGGAACTTCAATCACATTCCCTGGTGACTTATCAAGTAAGCATCGGGAATATGCGGGTTGTTTTTTTTTCAGCTTAAACCTTTGAACCCTTGTTATTTCAGGATCGGATGAAATATTTTGAGATTTAAACTGCAAATATAAGCTTTTGATAAGTTTCGATTAAGAAATCCTTCCATTCTTCTAAAGCAGATGCTGAAACATCGTCTGGGCTTTCGAGCATACGATAACCATCTGCATAATGGAACATTAATAACCCCGTACCATAATTGCAATTTTCATTCTCAAGAATTGCTTTTGGAACTTCAAAACCACTATTCCAATTATAATTCGCTGCAAAAACGTGAAGAATAACAGGGTTTTCAATATTTCTCATCACTCTTACTAGATCGTCTTTATCTGTATTATAAAGCAGCTCCTCGAGGAACTTAATATCTTTCTTATCCAATACTGTTTTACCTCCTAACAAAAACACTTTAAATATTAGACCAATTGTTTAAGCTTTCTCCTTCATAATAAGTTCCCTTAGGGAGCTTATTATGAAGGACTATTTGAATTTAAATACTGTTCTAAGAACCTAATGTTATTTTCATCATTAGGAAAATTGCATAGATTTCAGACCACTTCTTATATGAAGATGATGTCCATCTCGGATTTTTCTCGATTTAAACAAAAAAGCACCCAATCAAAGATTAAGTGCTTGAGATTTAATATATTATTCTTCCTCGTACCAATCTTCTTTAGCTTGATTTAAATATTCCCATAAAAACTCAAGGAAGTTAGGAGCCTTTTGGTGATCATATCCGCTTTGATAAACCCATGTAACTACAGGACATTCTCCGTTATCCATTTTTTGTGTATCTAAGCAATAAGCAAATGCATCTACATCAACGACTACTACAATGTGATTTGGTAAGTCATAGAGCTCCCTATAGTCTTTGGTGAACTCTACGACTTCAGGGGATACAAGTCCATGACCCAATATTTCGACGCCAAAAGAGCCGCCTGAGCCATAGTTTCTTAAAAACCATTTATAACTTTCAGGAAGAGTGGTTTGTAAGTCATTTTCAATTTTTTTGATTTTTTCCTCATTAATTCCTCCTGTAAAATCATGGGGAGTAGCATGTTTATTTATAAAGTCTATAATTAATTCTTTAGTATTCATTGAGATCCACCTTTCAAGCTCTTTTCATATTGTTCAGCTCTCCACATCCAGTATTTTCTTCTGAAACTATCGTATTGTTGTTGCAGTTCAGGATTATTTCTAAAGCTATCCCCCTTCTCCACTAATTGGTGTAGTACTTTATGGTATTTTTTATGAGTGGTATGAAGTATCTCCAACATCGTACCTGGCTCTTTTTGTATTAAATGATGTAAATTAATTGGTTTGCCATCTTCCCCTATGGGCGCTTTTCCGCTTTTCATTAATTCTAAATTAGTTATATTTTTATTTGGATGCTTCATGTTGAAGTCAATGTTTTTAAGTTGATAAATTCTTCTGTCAACATCTTTTAAGTTTCCTTTTGGTTTTACTTTACCTTTAACTTCAACTGCATTGTACTTCTCTTTATTTAACCATGGTACTGAGATTTTACCACCTGTAAACGGTTTTCTGCTTATATCAGAGACTTTCTTCGCAAATTGAATAAGACTATCTTTTATATGCTCCCCATTAAGCACATGATAAGGGACTTTCCCCCCGCCTGCAAGCTGAATTTGCGGCGCAAAAGGGTTGTGTATTTGAATCCCTTTTATGTTTGAAGCAACCCTTTGCATCGATTTCTTGAAAGACGCTACGCTTTTTTCCAAAGCTTGTTTCGATACTTTTTTAGAAGCTTTAGTTGCTTTGGCAGCGACTTGCCCTACCTTCCCCGCTTTGGCAGCTTTTGCTGCTTTGTCAACGCCTTTAGAGCCGACAATCGATGTCCCGACCATTCCAACGGCATAGCTAAACCATCTGGCTTGGGTGTAAGAATCACCATTGACGACATCTCGTTGATACGAGTCTTCAATTCCTTTTTTTATAATATTGAATGTGACATCAGGATGATGAAGCGTAAAGTTAATGCCCTCAATCGTTTCGTCTGCGTGAACGACCATGTCCCATAGGCCTACAGCAGTGTCGACAACTGCATTTTTGAGTCCTTCAGTGCTTCCTTTAATTGCGTTGCCAAAATCACGAGCGCCTTCAATTTGATTGAAATACCGCTGTTGCCAAGGGGAAAGGTTTTCGTAGCCAATTTCCGTGGCCATCTCATAAAACTCTGAAGCCGTTGAAAAATTGAAATCATCAAGCTTCTTTTTTAGTTTAGAAATGTTATTATCCTGTTTGCTAACTTCGCTAACTTCTTTTTCTAGCTTTGCTCTCTTATCCAGCTTATCCAACATGACGCCCATCGCTGTGTCTTGTCCACCACGCAAAGCATCCATTTTATCCGGCTTTAAAATCGCGCCTTTTTGATAGCCGGTGATTTCAATTTTAGGGCCTGTGTACATTTTTTCAAGCCTGCTTATGTATCTCTGCATCGTTTCCAGATCGTTTTCGGCCGTTTTGAGGGCGCTTGCCTGTTCCCTGTCGAACGTATGCAGCTTTTCAATTGTCTGATTAATTTCCTTTAATGCTTTTCGATTTTGTTCATGAAAATCGCTGTCATTCAAATCAGGCAAATCGACAATATGGCTGACCTTCGAGATCGTGGCGTTTGTTTTAGAAACCAAATGTTTCGTTGTTCGATCAGCAGCATTTAAGCCATTCTCCAGCTCGTGTTCGAGAAAGGACTGTGAAATAAATCCGTTGTGGTTTGGTTCGAGAGAGTTCAGCGCGGTTTTCATTTTCTTTAACGCAGAACTGTATTCCTCTATAAAAGTATCATAGAACTGTAGAAAAGGGGTGTGGCACTCCTTATAAAATGCACGAATTGCGTCCCCGCCTTTTCCTTTTAAAGCATCATCAAGAGATGCGATATCCTCAACGCTTTTTTTGACTTGAGCAAATTCTTCTGATTGGTGTTTTAATTGTTCCAGCGTTTGATCAATGGCTTTGTGCAGCGCCTGAACATCCAGAGTCTTCATGGCACTCTCCTCTAATACTAAAGTTACAATCATTTTAGAGTTTACCACTTTATAGAAGGGAATTGGGGAATAAATCCTGGTCATCCATTAAAATGAATCCTTAGAATTAGGATAAACAACCTATTCAAAACAGACGACTAAAAATCCGGTCGTCATGTTCTATAATAATTCTCAGCTGTGTAATATCTCCACTCCCAAAATGGCTGCCCATGACACATAACATATCGGTCTAAAAATATCTCAAAATTTAAATCGAGAGGCTTATACTCAAGACCATCCTCAAGTAAATAAAGGTAGTTGGGATCTCCTTCCTTGAGCCTGTCTCTGTCAATCATTAGGTCGCACTCTTCCAGCAAATGTCCAATTGGAATACCGCTAACTTCCTCATACAATTCTTCATCTTTCAGTTCTGTGTCAATTTCCTTGAGGTTAAATAAATGCAGACCTCCGCCAATATTCACTCCATCTAAAAGACTATCAAAAATTCTAGCTCCATTATGTAGAGTTAAAAATTTTTGATAATCATCAGGAAGAGATAATTGATGATGCGATTCGAAAGCGCGTATATCGCATTGAGAGGCTCCGCTGTCAGAGAATGTGACAAGAGCATCTGTAATTTCACCTTCAGAGCCAAGGCTCCTAATGACTCCATTTTGATCTAATAAACTCTTTAAACCATTCACGGTATTCTGAACGAAACTTGTCATGTGTATCCCCTCTTATTACAGGTGATTTGTTTCTCCACCAACGTGAGACTTTTTTATGCACCTCTATTTACAGAGGAAACAAATTGCTCGGGATTCCGTAATCTTCATAAGTGTCTAGGGGTAAACTGCAGCAAACAAATAGCTGCATGAAATAGCCTCCTTGCAAATCTCCCCTCGACTTTCACGGTGCAGTCTTATCCTCAAATGTTTCCTCTGAAGCACAACTAAATCACTCCAGAAATATAGTATCTTTTATTTTTGCTCTAAATCTTTGCTTTTCACTTCCTTTAATATCTCCCTAAGCAACTGTTGAGTTTCCTCGTTTTGTTTGCGATTTATCTTGTTTTCCTTTATCAGTACGATCAAGTAATATAGAAATAAAATGATAGCGGAAAGGATAAGCTAATTAGGCAGCAGCACACTTAACATTTTATATGGAAACCTCCTCTTAAAAGATGCCAGTCAAACGATATGAACACCTTTTTTCCATTGAATATCTGAACCCCCTTTTTGCTTGAGTGAACAGTTGCACTTTAATAACTTGTTTACATAAAACAACTTCCTCAAGCGCCGCTTACTGATCACGTCAATTTTTAAAATGGAGTTTTTTATTTCTTCAAATTTTGACAAAAACAGGGCAAGTCTTGTTGAAACCTGCGCTTTCCCGAGAAATAATTGTGCGAGTCAAACCAATTTTTCATTTCTGTTTGCCTTTTCTGTAGATCAGCCATCCGGCCAGAATGATCAAAAGGCCTGATGCGTCATAGGCAAGGTCGAATAAGAGGCGGTTCGGGCTTAGCGGGTTGACGTGGTGAATCTGAAGAAGATGATGATTGATGATGCCCTCGAGGAAATTAAACCAGCCCGCTCCCAGCAAAGAGGCTCCCCAAAAGATGTGTTGCGGCCGGCTGCTGCTCAAGTCACCTCTGTTCCACAACAGGATCCCGCCGATAAAAAGAATGACGAGCGAAAACAGATGGAACAGTCCGTCGCTCATAATTTGGTGAGAGCGGTCTGTGTCCATGTACACGCTGTGCCATTGAAGTAATTGGTGAAAAACAATGCCATCGATCATGGCGATGATACCCACACCGAACAGAAAAGGTCCCCAAAACGCTTTTTTGTTTTTCATATGATTTGTCCTCCTTTACTTGCTAATCTGTTATGTACCCGCCGGCTTAAAAGATCAAACCGGTTATGTTTACATTCTCTCCTGAAAGCGATTATCCTCTTTTTACCATATGAGTATTTAAAAAGCTGATCCGAAAAGGTGTCTTCATTCCTTTCAGATCAGCTTTTTTATTTATGAAAGGCGTGAAGCCCGCACACGATTTGTTTCCATTTCATTAATGGTAAGTGTCTCAGGGTCAATCACGACACCGTAATCTTGCAATGCTGATTCAATGCTGACAAACTCGTTGAAGACGTCGTCCAGCACCTTTTCGGGTTCACGTTCCAGCGGATTTCCCCAGCCTCCGCCGCCTGCACGGTAAAATTGGATGATGCCGCCCGCAGGCATTTTGACTTCAAAAGCCGTTTCCTCGATCTCTTTGGCTTCGTCTGTTCCATACCCGACGATCACCTTGTTGCTTGGTGCATCGCCAGCTCCGCAGAAGCCTTTTGTTGTATTTCGGACCCCTGCCATCATGACGCTTGTGCGGCTTTCCTTTAAGTGCTGGATCTGAACATCCAACCCGGGGGTGCCTCTCCATCGGCCTGCTCCCGTAAAATCGCTCGTATATTCATGCTTTAATACACGGCTCGGGTATTGAACTTCAGTCATTTCAATAGATGGCAGAATAACTCCTGTCATAACAGGCGGATAAAGCCCCCATCCGTCCGTTTCGTATGCAGCCCCCGCACCGCCGGTATAGCCGTAAAAATTCAGGTTCACCCACGGCTTCCCATCGTCGTATTTTCCGTGGGAATAAGCGAGAGGAAGCTTATGGGCGTTCACTCCGACGCGTTTTGGCGCACATTGGGAAATGGCCTGGAGAACAGCCTCGGCTATTTCTGCTCCTACGCACGCAGTTGCGTGTCCGCACGGTGCCGGCAGCTGCGGGTTCACAACTGTTCCTACAGGTGCAGTTACTGTTACCGGATTCATATATCCTTCATTGATCGGAATATCCTCATCACAGCAAGTCGAAATACCGACAAAAGCAAATGAAGTCGTATTTGAAAGCGGGCTGTTGATGAAGCCCTTTACTTGCGGAGAGGAGCCGGTAAAGTCAATGTGAAGATCGCTGCCTTTGACGGTCACCGTTGCGCGAACCTTAATATCGCGGTTGCCTTGAAAGTCGTGGTCAGCAAATGTTTCACCGACATAGGTGCCGTCCGGCCAGCTGGTGATTTCATCGCGAACCCTGTTTTCTGTATATTGAATCCGGTTGTCAATGGCCGTAATCACCTTCTCGGCGCCATACTTATCCAGCATCGTTTGGATTCGGGAGGCAGCGACCTTGCATGCCCCGATCATCGCGTTTAAGTCGCCTTCAAGCCAATGGGAAAGCCTGTTGTTTGCAACAATTAAATCGAATACATCCCTGCGCTTTTCTCCCCGCTCATAAATTTTTAATGGCGGAATCCGCAGCCCGTCATGCCAAATGTCTTTTGAGCGCGGATTGTACCCTCCGGCAACCGGCCCTCCATTATCGGCCATATGGCTTCGGACAGCAGGAAGCAGGATCGGCTTGCGATTATAAAAAACCGGCATGACGATCGTCCAGTCAAGGCTGTGCGAGCCTCCATGATACGGATCATTCACCAGGAGAATATCTCCGGGATGAAGATCGTACCGAAAAGCGTCCAATAAATGGTCAACTGCGCCTACTACCGCATAAAGGTGCAGCGTACAGCCCGGGGCTTGCGCGACAAGGCGCGATTTTTTGCCAGAAAGGTCAAAGACGCCCGTCGTAAAATCGTGTGCTTCGTTAAACAATGGTGAACGGGCCGTTCTCGTAACAGTGGCGCTCATTTCCCTGGCAACCGCATCAAGGGAACCGCCGACCACCTGTGATAGAATAAAGTCCTGATTAATCATAGCAGCTCCTCCTTTTGAGAGTACGTAAAGACGAGGAGCTCGCCTTTTTTCACATGTTGGTTTACCGTGCTTTCATAAAAGATTTCGTCACGATCTCCCGTTCTTGACAGAGACCCGTATTCTCCCCTTTCACTAAAAGGCAGAAGAAGGTTGAAATAAATATCGTCCTCCTGGTTAAGCAGAGACACTTTCATTTCCTCCCCATTGTCCGTCCACTCCCGGGAAACCATTTTAAAACCGTGGTAAAGCTCCAATTCCTCTGCAGAGACAAGCATCCGTTGACCAAATAAAGCAGGCGGCCCGAAGCCTTTTGAAGCTGATGGATACCCGGGCGCCAAAACGATTGATTTCGTTTCTGCTTCCGCGCCAAGCTCCGGATAAAAAACGGCCTGCGGACCTGTCCCGTAAATCGGCGGAAATTCTTCATTCGTGCTTTGTCCGTTTTGAATGGCTTTATATACCGCTTCAGCGATGAAATGGCCGGTAATGCTTGGAGCTAATGCTGTCGCTGCAGGAAATCCCGGATCCAAAATCGTACCCAGCCTCGTCTTCGTTTGAAAAGGTTGAAGCGTTCCTTCATTGATCGGTATTTCATCGGCAATTCTCGCCAGGAACGGCCAAACGGCAAACGCCTTCGTTAAAGCGGCAGGCGAATTAACCGGCTTTACGGATTGCGCCGATGATCTGCTCAAATCGATTTCAACCGCATCGTCCTTCTTTGAAATTTGCACATGAATTGTACTCTTGCTTCCTTCGGAAACTTCAAACTCCTGGACAGCGCTCATTTCTGTTTCAGGCAGATAAGAGACATGGTGCTCAACCCTTTTGCGGCTGTATTCAAACATGCTGTCGATCGATTCGGTCACTGTTTTCTGGCCGTAGCTGCCAAGAAACGTTTTCAATTGCTGTTTGGCGCCATGCAAACATGTATACATGGCTTCCAAATCCGCTTTAAAAGAAGCGGGCACCCGGCTGTTTGATAATAAGAAACGAAGAATATCGGTCTGTAGAACGCCTTGCTTATAAAGCTTAACAGGTGTAATTCTGATATTTTCCTGCCATACTTCAAATGCATCGGGATGGAATCCGCCCGGATACTCGCCGGCCAAATCGATCATCTGAGCGCGGACAGCGGGGAAGAGTACGAGCTCCCCTTCAAGAAATAACGGCGCCGCCATGGTGAGCGACTGTCCTTTCGTTCCGCCGCTGTATGGATCTGCGACGAGCAACACATCTCCATCTGCGATATCAAATGAAAAATAGTCGAACAGATTTTCCACGCTTTCTTTTAATGCGAACAAATGTTCAGGCTCATATTGATGTTGAACCGCGATTTTCAGCTCATTCGTAAAAATCGCTGTAGCAAATGCCCGGTCTTGCGAAAGCAAAGGGGAACGGGAGATTCGCTGCAAATTATCCCCGATTTCTCTGCCGATCGATTGCAGCTTGCTATAAAGAATTTGAGCTTGGATCATGCATTTCCACCTCTAGTCGTCTGCTGAGAGTGCTTTACTTCAATGACACAGTTGCGGTAAGAATCGATTAGAGCCTCATGTCCCGGATAAACAACAATGGTCGTACCCCATTGCTCAATGATGGCCGGACCGACAATCAAGTTGCCCGGCTCAAGCATTGATCCGTTGAAAATAGGCGTCCTCGTCGGTTCGATGTCAAAATACATATCGCGTTCACCTGTTTTCGCTTTTGAAGGGTCCTCCTGCTCAAACGGCTCCTCTTTAAGCTTTAACGGCTCTCTGACGCCAACCAGGTCAAGGCGGAGATTTAAAATTTCAATGTCGTGCTCGGGATCTTTATGGACAAACATTCTTTCATGAAGGTCATGGAAATCTGCCGCCGTTGCTTCAAGATTCAATTCTGTAATCCTCCGCGTCCTCGATTTTACCGGTACGGTTACTTCATGGACTTCCCCGGCGTAGCGCATATCGATAAAGCGGCGGGTTTCATATTGATTGGTGACCGACTGGCCTCCAAGTTTTTCGCGGGCCGTCTGTTCCATCTTTTCAAAATCGGCATTCATCGCTTGCAGGTCAACGTTTTTCAGACTTTCAAAGCGCGTCCTGAGCTCCGTTACTTTAAGGTTTGCTGCCACATCGCCGAGCGCACAGAAGACCGGGGCAAGGGACGGAACAATAACGGTTTTAATGCCGAGGTCTTCCGCCTGCTTGCCTGCATGGATGGCTCCGGCGCCGCCGACAGCCATTAGGGCGAAATTCCTTGGATCATGACCCCGTTGTGTCGTCACAAAGTGGACTGCATTTGACATATCGCTATTGACGATTTGTGAGATTGCAAGAGCGGCTTCCACTGTCGATATTCCGAGCGGTTCGGCAATTCGTGTGCGGATCGCCTTTTCAGCCAGTGAACGGTCAAGCTTCATTTCTCCGCCTAGAAAGTTATCTGGGTTAATATAGCCTAAGAAAACATTCACGTCCGTAACTGTCGGTTCTTCTCCGCCTCTTCCGTAGCAGGCCGGCCCCGGATTGGAGCCTGCGCTTCGCGGGCCGACTTGTAAAGCTCCGCCGCTGTCAATCCAGGCGATGCTTCCGCCGCCGGAGCCGATCGTGTGAATATCCATCATCGGCAAGGCAACCCGGTATCTGCTGATCCAGTTCTCAGTCGTGATCGCCGGATTTAACTTTTCGATAACCGAGACATCGTAGCTTGTTCCACCCATGTCTACGGTAATGACGTTCTCGTAGCCCGATTTTTCTCCGATAAAGGAAGCAGCCGTCACTCCTCCGGCTGGACCTGAGAGAAGGCCTCCTGCGGCAAATTTTCCGCTTTGAATGACATTTTGGACCCCGCCGTTAGATTGCATGACAAACAGTTCTCCGGCAAATCCGTCTTCGCGAAGCCGTTCGTCAAGATGGTTCAAGTAGCTTTGCATGGAAGGGCCGGTAAACGCGTTGACAATGGTCGTGCTCACCCGTTCAAATTCCCGAATCTGCGGCAGCACTTCATACGATAACGATACAAACATGCCGGGAGCTTCCTCTTGAATAATCTCTTTAACGCGGACTTCGTGCGATGGATTCATGAAGCTGAACAGAAAGCATACAGCAATCGCCTCGATCCCCTCTTGGATAAACCCTCGGACTGCCCGGCGGACGGCTTCTTCATCAAGCTCAGTTACGACATTTCCTGTATGATCCAGTCGTTCAGGAATCCCCACACGATATCTTCTTGGGACAATTTGATAAGGTGCTTCCAAGCGCGGAGAAAACACGCTTTCTTTGTACGCGCGGCGGAATTCGATTTCGTCCCGAAAGCCTTCCGTTGTGAGAAGCCCCACCTTTGCTCCGTTATATTCCAGCAAAGCGTTAGTGGCAACTGTTGTTCCATGGACCACTAATGGACTATTGGCTAACAGGTCCTTTACGTCTATTCCGATGATTTCAGCCATTTTTTTAATTCCGTTCATGACACCATCAGACTGATCAGGGGTTGAAGGCGTCTTCGTCGAAACCATTTTCCCTCCCTTGTTGACAGCCACTAAATCTGTAAACGTCCCGCCGACATCAATTCCAAATACCCATTGGTTTTTTTCATTCATCATTGAAAACCTTTCCTCCTTATCCGCTTAAAAACCAGACGATTCCTCTGTCGCTTCTCCGATTTCGTAACGGAGATTTAATTTTGTGAAAATAAATGTAAAAACGATATAAATCAAAAATGCAAGTACAGTAGAGTTAATCGGTCCGATGCCGAATGTTACCTTTGAAGCGGTAAAACCCCCGATGATCACCGAAAGAATCGCCGCAACATTCAGCTTCGAATAAGTTGTTCCAGCCCCGAATCGATATTGTTTTTTCTTGATGACAGGTGCTGTGATCCAATGATCTGCGATCATCACGCCTGCGATCGGCGGAACATACAAACCTAAAAATGTTAAGAATGGCACAAACATATTCTGGACACCTAATAATGCAATCATGATGCCGATCACGCCCATGATCGCCACAAGTGCTTTCTTAGGAATATTCACAACATTGCGAAGCCCCAGAGATCCGGTATACAAATTGTTATCATTCGTCGTCCACTGTGCAAAAACGATGATGAAAAATGCCAAAAATCCAAGTCCGAGCTTGCTCATCGCGGCAGGAATATTCGGTGTTGACCCGATATCCGGAACATTCGCAGCAATGGCCATTGCCGCTCCTGCAACAAGACAGAAAACACCTCCAAGGAAATAACCGACAGACGCACCTATTCCTCCTGAAACCGCTCCTTTTGCATATCTCGTCACATCAGGAAAAACAACCGCACCCAATGCAGCATTTCCAACTACGATTGTAATTCCGCCAAATATCGTCATAGGGTCCCCTGTCGGATGAAACGTCAGCAAGTTATGCCAGCTTCCAGAATAATTGACAGCACTCACAATGCCCCATATAGAAAAGATGACGACTAAAGGTACAGCGATAAAGCTTAAAGCGGCAAGTCCGCGATATCCTATAAAAGCGGTAAGGATCATTAAAATACCGCCCCAAACGATGGCGACTTCAGGCTTCGCAAGCCAAACACCCGGAAACATTTCAGAAATGGTCGTGCCGAAAAAAGCAACCTGCCAGCCAAACCAGCCGATTCCCAGCGTCAGCGCCAAGACGATTCCAAAAAGGCCCGATCCGTAGCGTCCAAAAGCCTGACGGGCAAGAACGGTTGTCGATATTCCGTATTTTGCACCCATTACACCTTGAAAAAAGCCATAGACCGCAAGAATCAGCATACCTAAGACGGCAGCCAAAACGGCGTGCGCAAAATTCAATCCCTGGATCAGCGCTCCTCCAGTCACAATCGTCGACAATGAGATAATCCAGGCACAGCTTGTAATCGTAATGTTAAAAATCGATTTTCTCTTATTTTCAGGCACTGATGTAACAGCAAAATCATCAGCATTTGTATAGGAAGGTTTTTTACTGTTGTTTTCCATTTTCATGCTCCTTCGTTTCATCATGTAGGTTGTTACACCATATTCGTATCAATCGTTACCCCTCGTTTTAACGTATTGCCGATTGTACATGCCCTTTCAGCAGAGGTGATTAATTTCTTTTTATAGTCGGTCGGAAGATGCTCGGGCAATTTGACGCTAACCGTACATTTTTCAACACGAGACGGGCCATCGGGCGCTTTAGCGGCGGAAACAGAAACTGAAAATTCATCCTCCTGCACTTCTATGCCGTCCCTTTCAAACATCCTTTGCAAAGAAATGGTGATACACATCCCTAATGAAGCTTCCAACAGCTCAATCGGCGAAAGGCCGTCTGAATTCGGAGTGAAAGACCCCTTGGCCTGCATACCGGCTTCATGAAAAATCCCAAACTCTCCATTTGTTTTTTGGATAATAGACAAATTTAATTCCTCCTTTGGCCAATCAGCCCGAAAAATTCAAAATGAACCAATTCTTCAGTCATTTCATCAACTGAAAACTTAGGGACATAATTCAGATCATGCTTTGGTCCAAACAGCCATTTTGATAGTGTGCCCAACACAAGACTTGTTAACATGGTGGCCTGCAGATCAGTATTATGGGAGGAATTTAGCATGCCAAGCTCTGTAGCCCTTTGGATGTTCTTTTTAAATGCTTGTTCAACACTGATCAGCGCCTCTTCGATTGCCTCCCTGATTTCCGGATCGGCGCCTTGTCCCTTGACTAATAAAAACGTCATTAAGTTTCGGTTCTCCTGTGCAAACGTAAAAATTCTTTTCATAAGGGCTGTCGTGGATTGGATCATATCATCTGTAAGAGCAAACGTCTGCCTGTAGCCTTGATGAATGGCTGCAAGAAGGTTTTCTTTCCCCTTGTCTATGATTTCCTTGGCGATTTCTTCTTTGCTTTTGAAGTGCCAGTAAAAAGTTCCCTGTGCAACGCCAGCCTGTTTTACGATGTCTGATATTTTTGTCGCATGATATCCTTTCGTAGCAAAAATCTCAAGCGCGATATGTAGCAATTCCTCTCTTGTATCCGTATTTCCCAAGTGTTTTCCTCCTTACCCTGAATCTCGATTGACAAGTCAGTCAGTTTTAGGGCCGTTATTCCTATTGGATTTGTAAGAATAATCTTATACAATGTTCTTTTCCTAGTCAAGTTGATAACCTTTCCATTTTTCGCGCAATTACAAAATATGAGCAAAGCAAAACCTCTATTTCATTCTTTCATCCCTCTCACGGCCACTGGATCAAACGGCTTTTGGTTTATTTTTTCAAGAGATTTACAGTTTCATCGACTAATTCTAATAACGTTTTTTTATGATGTGATGATGAAACTTTTTGACAATCTAATTCCCGCAGCCTGGAATAAATGTCTTTCCGCTCATTTTGGAGTTCGCGTATGGCTTGTATCTCGGCATTGTTCAGTTGTTCCAGTCTTAATCGGAGCGCCTCTCTTTCGTTGAACACGTTCCCACCCCCTAACAAAATATTACTTGTAGTTTATAGGACTTTTTTCAGTTTAACAATTCTTCTTTCTTAAAAATTTGCGTGTTCGATTTGGATGAGCGGGATTTTGCGAGATTTCAATTCACTTTTTATGGTAAAATATTTATGATATGTAAAAATGAAGGAGGGTTTTTCATGAAAAGACTATTAGCTTGTACAGTATTGACATTCTTATTGGCTTTAAATTTCAATGTGCAGAATGCAATGGCAAAGATCACAAAAGAACAGACAAAAGTGAGCTTTACAATGACTGAGGATACCATAGGTTTTTTTATGGCGGATAGCAATAATCCAAATTATTATCCCACTTGGCCTTACTACAGATTTACGATATTTAATGCGGAAGGATGCACTCTCAACATTAAATTGCAGAGGATCACAATAAGCAATAGATATTTTACATTAAGCGAAAAAGAGTTTACTGGAAATCACTTCGACTTCAGTGCCACTGACAAAGTAGCAGGAACACCGAATCGAAACCATTACTTAGAAATCACTAAGGTGTCTGACGGCTGTGGAGATGTCAAAATTAAAGGATTTTACGGCTTTGAACACGAGGAACCGGACTGGAATGAACTAAAGCACTAAGAAACATAAGAGGACTCATGTTGAGTCCTCTTTGGCTTTTTTTAAGGCCTTCAAGCGCCGCTACATCACCTTGTTGAATCTCAGCATCTTCTTAAAACATGATTTTCAAAAAAGAAAAACATGATATAGATACAAAGCTGCAAATTTTGAATTCTTTTCATCAATCAGCACTTGCATCATGAACTCCTTTTCGCCAAAATACAAAGTGTCCCTCAAAAACAGCAAGACTTTCAGCTTTGAAATAATCGTTCCAATTACCGCAAAAAGGAGTTTTTAAAAATATGATCATTTTAATACTTATAGCCGGGATTTTGGCCGGAATGGCCATTCCTGTTCAAACCTCAATTAATTCACGGCTAGGCATGAAGATCGGGTCTCCTTACGGGGCGGCGGCCATATCTTTTTTTGCCGGTACGCTTATCCTGGTCATTGTCGCCTTAGTGACAGAGCGCCATTTTTTGTCTATCATCGGACTTCTCCCTTCCATCCCCTTGTGGATCCTCATTGGAGGCGGATGTTTAGGCGTTTTTTATTTAACTTCAAATATTTTGTTGCTTCCGCGTCTTGGATCAGCACTGACAGTTGTCGTCACTTTGCTTGGACAGATGGTGATGGCTCTGGCCATCGATCACTTCGGATGGTTTCATATTCCCGTTCATGAATTAAACTTTCCTAGAATCATCGGCATTTTGTTCATCATCTCCGGGGTTTTCATTATCAAAAAATATTAATAGCAAGGGAGTTCATCAACGATGAAAAACAACACTATGAACGTTTTTCTTTACATGATGCTCGGGCTTTTTGCCGGAATGGCATCACCGATTCAAACATCTATTAATTCAGAGCTGAGAAATGCTCTCCAATCACCTTTTATCGCTTCACTTATTTCGTTTTTGGTTGGAATGGTCATTCTTCTCTTTCTTACGTCGATCATTGAACATCGGCGGTTATTTCATTTAAACAATTTACATACAGCAAAAACCTTTATCACGGGCAGCCCTTGGTGGCTCTGGACTGGTGGAATACTTGGCGTCATCTTTATCACATCCAATATTTTGCTTTTGCCGATTGTCGGAGCGTCACTTACTGTTGTTTTGGCTTTAAGCGGCCAAATGATCATCGCCCTCATCATCGATCATTTTGGCTGGTTCGGAACCCCCAAACACCGCTTAAATGTGCAGCGCATGCTGGGAATTGTCCTGATGATCACGGGAATTATCATCATTCAGCATTTTTGATGCCAGTCATTTTTGCACCTTCTACCTTTAAAATGAATAAAAGGGCGGTGTCCGCCCTTTATTTACAGCAAGTTAGTTTACATAAAACATTTACAGTAAACCGATTTTAAGCAAATAAAAAAAGCCATTTTATTCAAATGACTTAAGTGAAGTGCTGCAATTGCCGTATGCAAGTAAGAAAGTTTTAAACCACACTCCTCAAAGTGGGTGTCTGCAGAAACGTTCCTGTCGTCCTTTCGAGGAAGGCATGACATTCCGGTTCCGATATAAAACTCCCTATTACAGCTTAAAGGTTAAAACTTAATTATCATTACGTACAATGCAGCGTAATTGAATTATATGATAAAAACATTAAAAATGCAACCTCTTGCCTGAAGAGAATATGACGCTCTATAATAAGTTGAATATTTACAAAATTCTGCAATATTGTGGCGTTCGTACAACCCTTCATGTCCATCTGTTCATAGACTGTCTATTGAGGTGATGTCTTGTGGTAAAAATTTTTATCGATCCCGGCCATGGCGGGTCTGATACAGGTGCTTCAGCTAATGGTTTGCAAGAAAAACAGTTAACATTGCAAACCGCCTTGGCTTTAAGAAACATGCTGCTGAATGAATATCAAAATGTTTCAGTCCTGTTGAGCAGGACAAGCGACCAAACCGTCAGTCTGACGCAACGCACGAACGCCGCGAACAGCTGGGGAGCGGACTACTTTCTATCGATTCACATGAATGCCGGGGGCGGGACAGGTTTCGAGGATTACATTTATCCCGGCGTCGGCGCACCTACCACCACCTATCGGGATATCATGCATGAAGAGATTTTAAAAGTTGTCGATTTCAGGGATCGCGGCAAGAAAACGGCCAATTTTCATGTTCTTAGAGAAACAGCCATGCCCGCACTCCTTACGGAAAATGGCTTTGTAGACAATACAAGCGACGCCGAGAAACTGAAGTCTTCCGCGTTTATTCAATCCATTGCCAGAGGCCACGCCAACGGACTCGCAAGGGCATTTAACCTTTCCAAAAACGCAGCAGCTCTCTATAAAGTGCAGATCGGCGCTTTCAGGACCAAAGCCAATGCCGATTCGCTTGCCGCTCAAGCGGAAGCGAAAGGGTTTGATGCCCTTGTGATTTACAGGGACAGCCTTTACAAAGTGCAAATTGGCGCTTTTTCTTCAAAAGAAAATGCCGAAGCGCTCGTTCAGCAAGCCAAAAACGCCGGATTTGACGCTTTCATTTACCAGGAATAGGGACAAT
The DNA here is from genome assembly GCF_018333035.1 of Bacillus sp. J41TS8. Lineage (NCBI taxonomy): Bacteria > Bacillati > Bacillota > Bacilli > Caryophanales > Bacillaceae > Bacillus > Bacillus sp. J41TS8. The sequence continues at coordinate 30,388 of NZ_BORF01000023.1, read as the reverse complement.
CATCAAGAAAAGCCCGCGATCTGTCTCGTATAGATCGCAGGCTTTTTTTATGCTTTTGCAGCTTTACTTTGAATCGCCGGCTTTTGCGTTTGATTCGATGCATGGCTGTTCAACACCATTCCGATAATCACAAGTGCCATGCCGCTCCATGAGATGGCACCAGGAAGCGGACTTGAAAGAAGCAAAATTTCACCAGCGGCAGCAAACAGCACTTCAAACGATTGTGTGGCCTCGACAGCCCCTAATTTTCGCATATCCCCTTTTACAAGATCGGTTGCGGCAAAGAACAGCACAGTTGCGCATATTCCGGAAAAGACAGCCACCAAACCTGACTGAATGACTTGTCCCCGGCTGGGCGCACCCGCCGATGCCAGCCCGTACAGTGAGAGGATCAGCCAAAACGGAAGGCTTGCCAACGTCATCCCCAATACCCGCTGATAAGCATCAAGGCGCCCGGCGCATGCTTCCATCATTTTTCTGTTCCCAAGCGGATATGCAAATGAAGCCAACATAACCGGCACGACGCACAGCAGCATCTCATGCAAAGAAAGCTGTGCCGCATGCTCAGCCTGCATCAGCGCCACCCCGATTAAAATGATCAACGACATCGCCAGCCCTTTACAGGGAATTTTGCCCCTCATCTGTACGGGACCTGTTTTTGTTTGGATGGTTTCGTAAAAAAGCGGCGCCAAAAGGGAGCCGGAAATAATCGTGATTTGCCATGTTCCTGCAATCAGCCAGCCCGGCCCGTAAGCCGCCGCAAAACAGAGCGGCGCATAAAAGAGGCCGAAGCCGACGATGCTCCATCTCAGCCAAATGCCCGGTGCTTTTTTGATTTCCTGAAAAAGTTCTTTTACGTTCCCCCTCAGCCAAACAATGACAAATAAAAGAGGCGCCATAAAGATAAATCTTAGCGATGCGCTCCAGATCCAGCTTCCCCCTTCAAGCTCCATCGCCCTGTTTAAAACGAATGTAAAAGCAAAAAAGAAGGCTGCAAAAACGCCCAGTATAATCGGCCTCACAATCCCCTCACTCCTTTTCCTGATGTCCGGCCAATCGGTCTCCAAGACTGAGCCAGTTTTCCTCGGCAAGCTTGATGGCCGCATTCCGATCCCCCTGTCTGCAGGCATCGATGATGTTCTGATGCTGTTCGACAGATTTCAAGCTGCCGATCGAGGAAAACTGCGACATCTCAAGGCGGTAAATTTTTGAAGAAATTCTCTCCAATGCCCGGGTAATTTCCGGGTTTTTTGATGCTTGTAAAAACACCTCATGAAAAGCAGCATCCGATTCGATTGCTTCGATAATGTCTTCTTTTTGAATCGCTTGCTGCAACGTTTGATTATGCGCCTCCAGTTGATCAAGGTCTGAATCCGTTAAAAAAGGAAACGACAGCTTGACAGCCAGCGCATGCAGTGCTGCAGTGACTGTAAAAGCATGTTCAGCTTCCTCGCGATTTAACGGTGCTACACGTGTTGCTGAACCCGGAACAGTTTCAACAAGTCCTTCATCTTCCAGGCGTTTGAGCGCCTCCCTGACAGGTGTGCGGCTGATGCCAAACTGCTCTGCAAGCTCCTGATCATGCAAGCGCTCCCCCGGCTTTAGTTCCAAATGTACGATGGTGCGCTTCAGCGTTTGATACACTTCTTCCCGAAGCGAAATTCGTTTGATTCGTTTAATGTTATTTTTCATCATAAAACCAATATATCGGATTTTGGTTTTATGCACAACCAAATTTTTTATCTAACCCCTTTCTCTTTAGCGGCGTATTTTCTTTTCGCCTGGCAATCTTTGCAGATGCCGTACAGTTCCAATCGGTGATGTGTCACTTTAAATCCGGTCAGCCGTGCCGCAATGTCTTTTACTTTCTCCAGTTGCGGACAATGAAAATCGACGATTTTCCCGCATACTTCGCATATGACATGATCATGTTCCTCTAGAGCCAGATCAAAACGAAGCGGATCGGTAAACCCCATTTCTTTTATAAGGCCCTCTTGTTTAAAATAGCGGATGGTGTTGTATATCGTCGCTGTACTGACGGCAGGATATATCTCCCTCAATGATTGTTGAATTTCAGCTATTGTAGGGTGGTTCCTGTTGGCTAAAAAATAATGGTAGATGGCCAGCCGCTGCGGCGTCATTCGAATGCCTTTCCGTTTAAGCTGCGCCATCGCTTCCTGCTTTACATTCGTTTCGTTTTCCATACCTCTTTCGTCACTGCCCCTTTTTTCCCTTGAATCTTCCGATATTCTTTGCCTGGCTGCCTTAGAAACGGAGTGCTTTAGATGTGATGTTCATTTAATAAACGTTCTCCTTGATCCGATCGAGCGCCTGCCAAGGCATCAGGGCACAGTTATGGCGGGCCCGTAACGGATGGACGCCAATCAGGGAAACGGCATCTCCCAGCAGATCCTCTGCCGGTTCTTCTCCTTTTCTGATCATATTTTCCATCGCTTCACGCATTAGCCCGGCTTCTTTTAACGTCTTTCCTTTTATCAGTTCAGTCATGATTGATGAGGAAGCCATGCTGATGCTGCACCCATCTCCGATAAAAGCTGCGTCTTCGATCTTTTCATTTTTAATGTCGATAAACAAAGTCATCACATCACCGCATGTTGGATTTTTGTAATGGACGTAATACGCGCTGTGTTTATCGATTTTTCGAAAATTTCGCCTGTATCTTGCATGATCCATAATGACGGACCGATACAGCTCTTCCAGTTTCGGCATGAAATGATGCTCCTTCCCTTTTAAACAGTTGTATTTTGGTTGAAAGAACAAACGGATTTAGTTATACTTCCGTTATTAAATCGTAATCATTACGATTTAATAATAACCGATCAAGAAGCTCACCGCAAATGAAAAGACACAATGAAACTGCCTCTTCTAATAAAGAGACAGATCGGTCAAACGCAAAGGGGGAAGATTTATTATGAAGGAGCCAGACCGCATTCAACTCGATTCTTTTCAAATGACAATTTTATCTGATGGAGCATTTCGAGTTTCAAGGGATTTCTTTTTGGCGGGAGGAGACCCTCATGAAGCAGAACATTATCCTGAAGAATTTGAAGTAGCGCTGAACTTTATCTGCCTGGAAACGAACGAAAAACGGATACTGATTGATACGGGATTTGGCGAAACAGGCGGACAAGAAAGCGGGCACTTGATTCATCACCTGACACAGGCGGGAATTATGCCTGACTCCATAGACTATGTCATTTTGTCACACAGTCATTTAGATCATACGGGAGGTCTTCTGAATAACGGGAAACCCGCTTTTCCAAACGCTGTTCATCTGATCAGTGAAGCAGAATGGCTGTACGCAAAACAAACGCCGGCTTCTAAACAGTTTCGCATTCTCTCCACTGTCCGGCCGCTTCTGAAGCTGCTGACAGAAGATACCGAACTGCTTCCCGGACTGAAGCTGATCCATACGCCCGGACATACGCCTGGACACTTGACTATTGAATTACAGACAAAAGACGGGGTCTGTCAGATCATCAATGACGCATTTCACATTCCCGAAAGCATCTCCAATCCAAAGCTGCGGGTTTCGCTTGAGCATGACCCTAAAGAGGGAGAAAAGACAAGAAGACTGCTGGCCCGGCAGGCTTATAACGGACAGGTCCTGCTCCACGGGTGTCATTTCCCCTACCCTGGTTTCGGGTTAATCGAAAAGCAGGGCTCACTTTTTCAATGGAAACCGGTCCAATACGAAAAGAAAACTCGCTGAATCAGCGAGTTTTCCCATTTAAACTAAGATATCAACGACAAACTGTGACCAAGATTCAAGTCTGTCATAGACGCTTTTATCTTTCAGATCACTGGCTTTCATCCACCGGCCGGCAATCTGCTCCTTTTCTTTAACTTCAACGTGTGCGCCCGGTTTTAATTCAAGCGCTGAAAGGATTCCGATATGTACTTTTCCGACGCTGTTTTCATCATCATTAATCAGTCCGAGCGTCACCATTTTTTCTTTATCTGATTCCTCAATCAGAAGCTCTTCATCAAGTTCACGGTCTGTGTTTAACTTCAGAATACCGGAAAAATCAAGCCCTTCGGCAAAGTTCATGTGGCCGCCGAAGCCGAGTGACAGCTTGTTGTGAAGCCGCGCTTCCCCTCCGCCTTCGAGCCGCTCGTATACAAATATTTCGTCTTCTCTTTTGATGACAACATAAGGGATCGGCTGTTTAAACGCAGGATCTTCTTCGGCGTCTCCCCTTCTCATTTCACTAAAGTGCTGTTCAATATGCGCCATGATCTTCCCGACCTTCTCACCGTCGCTGTTGACGCCTTGGAAGGTCAGCGTTTCATTTGCAAATACGTTTTCCCGCGGGACCACGAGAATGATTTCATCCATTTTTCCCATTGTATCCGTTTCCTCCTCAAAGTGAAAAGAGCAGATTCGTTCTGCTCTCATTTTGCCGTGTATCTATAACTGAAAGGCGGGGCTTGGGCGCGGATGCGCCCTTTTAGCCCGGCCGGCTTACTTATCGTCAAAGTAAAAATCGTCGTCTCTTATCGGTTCAACTGTTGCTTTTTTGTAGCCGTTCCCTTTCATTGAGAAGAAGTCGTGTGACTTTGTTTTCGTATTCAACCCGTTCAACACGATCGGATTGATCTCTTCTTCTTCAAAATAAGCTTCAAAGCCAAGGTTCATCAGCGCTTTGTTGGCATTATAGCGGATGAACTTCTTCACGTCGTGTGAAAGGCCGACCTGGTCGTACAGATCTTCTGTATATTCAAGCTCATTTTCATAAAGCTCTTTTAATAGATCAATGGCAAACGCGTACAGCTCTTCTTTTTTCTCAGGTGTCTGCTGATTGTAAATTTCCTGAGCGAGCAGGCCGACATAGACGCCGTGAATCGCTTCGTCCCGCAAGATCAGGTTGATGATTTCGCCGCTTTGCATCAGCTTGCCCTGTCCGTAAAAATAAAGCGGGTAGTAGAAGCCGCTGTAGAACAGGAAGCTTTCTAAATAAACGGATGCGACCATCGCTTTAAACAGCGAAATTTTATCGCCCTGGCGGATTTTCTCATAGAGTCCGACAATGACCTGAGCTTTTTTCTGCAAATATTTGTTTTGTTTAACCCATTCAAAGACTTCGTTGATCGTCTCTGTCGGGGCAAGCGTCATGAAAATGTTTGAATAGGACTTGGCGTGGACCGCGTTTTCCATCATCGCCATGAAGTTCAGCACCGCTTTGCGCTGATGCCCTTCCACATGCTCAGCGACAAGGGGCATTCCCGTGTTCCCCTGCTCTGTATCGAGAAGCGTCAGCCCCGCGAGCACCTTCATGTATGTGTCCTGTTCATTTTTACCCAAGTACTTCCATGTCAGAAGATCTCCATTAAGCGCAATCTCTTCCGGAAGCCAAAATTGCTTCACATTTTGGTTGTAAAACATTTGGGTAAAATCATCTTCATGCTTTGACCAGTTTGCTGCATCATAAATTTTCGTCACTTTCGCATACTCTCCTTTAATCAAACGACACAAGAAAGGCAGCCTTCTTGCCCTGTATCCTTCGTTCTTGCATAGTAAAGTGTTTTGATTCCTTTATGGTGGGCATAAAGATCGATCCGGTTCAGATCGCGTGTCGTCATTGTATCTTTCAGGAACAATGTAAAGCTTATGCCTTGGTCAACGTGCTGCTGAATCGTCGAGATCATGTCGACAACTCTGAACATGTCCATATCATACGCTTCTTTATAGTAGAACCAGTTGCTCGGCGCAAGTCCAGGCATCGGATAATACGTCTTGGAGTTGCCGTAAGTTCTTTCTTCAATCCGCTCCATGATCGGCATGACTGATGCCGTGCTTGACTGTACATATGAAATGGACCCGGTCGGTGCGATGCACAGCCTGTAGCTGTGGTACAATCCGTGTTCTTTGACAAACTGTTTCAGCTGTTCCCAGTCTTCTTTTGTCGGGATGTGCATGCCTTCAAAAAGCTTGGCCACTTTTTCGAATTTAGGCGAGAAATCTTGTGTAACATACTTTTCGAAGTATTCACCCGTTGCGTAAGCCGAACCTTCGTAGTTATGGTACGTCTCACCTTTTTCTTTGGCGATTTCGGCAGACCGTTCAATCGAGTAAAAGTTCATCATCATAAAGAAAGTGTTCGCGAAGTCCCTCGCTTCCTCACTTTCGTAGGCGATATTGTTCTGTGCCAGGAATCCGTGCAGGTTCATCGCTCCAAGGCCGATGGATTTCATCGCTTTGTTCGCTTTTTTGACCGCCGGTGCGTTCGTGATGTTCGTCGTTTCAGAAACGTGCGTCAGCGAATCGGTTGCAAGCTTAACCGTCTGCTCAAGCGATTTGTTTTTCATGACGTTCAATATGTTCAATGAACCAAGGTTGCAGGAGATGTCAAGGCCGATCTCATCTTCTTGACCGTAGTCTGTGTATGAAGAAACCTGTGAAGCCTGAAGCACCTCTGAGCAAAGGTTGGAAAATTTAACCTTGGAAATATGATTGTTCGCATGCGCGTTGTTGACATTGTCCCGGAACATAATGTACGGATATCCTGATTCCGATCTTAACATCGCAAGCTTTTCGAGCATCTTGCGCGGGTGGATTTTTTCTTTTTTGACGCGCGGATCTTCCACAAGCCGGTCGTACATCTCGTTCATGTCCATTTCATCGAGGTGCTCGCCGTACGCTTTATAAACGGTGTGCGGATAGAATACGTATGCCGCTTTATCCTCTCTTGCAAGCTCGATGAATTTATCTGGAATGACGACTCCGATGGACAATGTTTTCACCCGGACATCCTCATCAGCGGAAATCTTCTTCGTATCAAGGAAATCGTTGATGTCGCGGTGGAAAATGTTTAAGTATGCAGCCCCTGAGCCTTGTCTTTGTCCCATCTGATCAGCGTAACGGAATGCGTTGTCAAGAAGCTTCATCACGCCGACAACGCCTTTTGTCGCGTTTTCGACGTCTTTGATCGCTTCGCCTTTCGCACGCAGTTTTGAAAGGTTCAACGATACGCCTCCGCCTAGCTTTGACAGCTGCATTGAAATATCAATCGCTCTCGAGATGTCGTTCAAGGAATCATTGACTTCCAAGAGGAAGCAGCTGACCAGCTCTCCGCGGCGTTTGCGGCCGGCATTTAAGAACGTCGGCGTGCTCGGCTGATACTCCTGGTTGATCATCATTCTGACGAATTCCTTCGCCTTCTCCTTATCCCCGTTTGCAAAAAATAAAGCTACGATAGAGATTCTGTCTTCATAGCGTTCAAGAATTTTTTTCTTGTCGTTTGTCTTCAGCGCATAGTCATTGTAAAACTTAAAAGCGCTCATAAAGGACGGGAATCTGAATTTTTTAGCGTAAGCCTCTTTGAACACTTCCTTGATTTCTTCGAACGTGTAGCGGCTTAAAAACTCTTCTTCATAGTAGTCATTCTTGATTAAGTAATCGATTTTCTCTTTCAGATCATGGAAAAATACCGTATTTTGGTTGATATAGTCTACAAAATAACTATGTACAGCTTCTTTATCTTTATCAAACTGGAATTTCCCGTCTTTTTGGATCATGATCTCATTGTTTAACTGGATCCATTTTGGCACTTGATTTTGTGACAATTCTTTCTACCTCCTGAGTAAACAGTTCAACGTCTTTGGCCGTCCCGCTGAGCTCAAATTTGCCGAGAATCGGAACCTGATACTGCTTCGAGATTTTTTCTGCGCTTTTCGCAAAATTGTCTCCCCACACTCTGTTTCCGCTTGCCGCAACTCCCAAAAGAAGATGGGCGTTTTTCTCAAGAAACATCTCAGTCGTTTTCGGAACTTCCCCAAACCCTGTCGTGTACGTGATCAAAACAAACGGTTCGTCTAGATACTCCTCTGTGCTGACTTTCCGTTTATTGCGAAAAGGCGTCTTATCCACAAAGCGCTGAACGTTTCCCGTTTTTGAATCAAATACGATCTGAATCATCATTATCACGACCTAGTAAAATTGTTTCCGAGTCTTTCAACTCGAACCTTACACAATATATAGTATACTATCATTCAAGAAAACACAATATATTGTGCTCAGGTTGATGAAAGTTCACAATTTGCTTCAGCTTAGGAGGCCTAAGGCCAAAGAAATATGAGTAGAATGAGAGCCGTTCGCTCATCCTACTCACAAACCGAAATCTATCATAACACGAAAAAAATTGAGTTAGTAGACTAGACTTTTTCGCTTATTTTTTGTAAGTGTCACAGCACTTGTTCTCGCATACCTCTTTAATATCGGCTTCGATGCCGAGTTCCTTAAGAACCGACTGAACAGCCGTCATGATCGACGCTTCCCTGACAAGTTCTTTTCCGTTGACGAGAATACTTGTGCCGTATTCATAGCAGGAATCATCTTCACACGTCTCTTCCCAATGGTTGATGACGATCTTAGGTTTCATTGTTCGCTCATTCCTTTTCATTTTCAAACTGAATTGATGTAAACACTACTTAGTTTAGCGATTAGATGCCGCTTTGTAAATTTGAATGCCTCGGTCTTTCACAGGACGTGATGACGGCGGCGTTTTAGACAGGATGTCCGGCAATTGGCCGCCGTTCCTTTTATTCCCAGACTCCTGCTCGGCAGGACCGGCAACGGCCGCAGTTGATTGTAAAGTCGCCTCGAAAACGACAAAATCCCAAAACAGTAAACAGTAAACTGTTTCAGGATTTTGTCAGGCAATCTGAAAAGACCATGCCAGGCATGGTCTTTTAGCCGTAAATCGCTATTCGAGTTCGAGTTGAACGTTTTTTTGCGGTGCAAATGTGGAAATGGCATGTTTGTATATAAGCTGCTGCTTTCCTTCCGATTCAATCAACACTGTAAAGTTGTCAAATCCTTTTACTTGTCCGCGCAGCTGAAATCCATTCAGTAAAAAGACCGTGACAAATGTACTTTCTTTCCGAATCTGATTCAAAAACTGATCTTGAATATTTATCGATTTCATGTTTCTGGTCCTCCTTGTTTCTCTATACCATACTGTTTCGATTAAAGTTCGAGCTTTCCTGCTATGTAAGTGAAAATTTCCTGTTTTTTCTGCTCGATATTGACAGGGGGCGTCATGTCATACCAGGCGACATCCATTTGATTTCTGAACCATGTCAGCTGTCTTTTGGCGTAGCGTCTCGAATTCCGCTTCAACGTCTCAACCGCCTCTTCCAAGGACGCTCTGCCTTCAAGGTGCGCATAAAGCTCTTTGTACCCGATGGCCTGAACAGACTGGCAATTTCTTATGTTTTCATCATAAAGCTGTTTCACTTCATTCAGCAGCCCCTCATCCATCATCTGGTCTACGCGGCTGTTGATCCTGTCATACAGCACTTCCCGCTCCATCGTCAAACCGATGAGAGCCGTGGTGTATAAAAGCTCTTTCCGCTGTCCTTCAATATGTTCAGACATCGTTTTTCCTGTCGTATGGAAAATTTCAAGCGCCCTGATGACCCTTCGTTTATTGTTTGGATGTATGGCTTTTGCCGCTCCGGGATCGCGCTCTTTCAATAGACAGTGAACATATTCGGCTCCTCTCTTGTCAGAGAGCGCCTCCATCTCCGCTCGGAACTCAGGGTCGCCCGCTTCCTCTGTGAATGAATAGTCGTAAAGGACAGACTGGATATAGAGCCCTGTCCCCCCCACAATCATCGGAAGCTTCCCTCGCCTGCCAATCTCTGCGATTTTTTGTCTGACGATCTCCTGATATTCAGCAACCGAGAAAGATTCCGTCGGTTCTTTAATATCGATCAAGTGATGCGGAACCCCGTTCATTTCTTCTTCTTTAATTTTTGCTGTGCCGATATCCATTCTTTTGTAAATCTGCATCGAATCTCCGCTGATAATTTCCGCATTCAAATGCTCGGCCAGCATCACGCTTAATTTTGTTTTACCGACAGCGGTCGGTCCGATCAAAACGATGACCGGCGGTTTCGTTTTATTCACTGCTGATCACTCTCTTTAAACAAGCTCCTCCCATTATACCATTTCACGTTCAAAAACATCCATTTCATTTTACCCGTTTTCATTGCTTTCCAAACATTCCCTCACCACCCTATCGGCTCATTCCCCACAATTTCTCTAGTGGAACCTTTAAAAGTATGCCGGTGCCTCTCCTTTCTTCCATCGCTTACATACACGACTCCGCCAAATCTGATCGGGGGAGCCGCAGAATATGCCAGATAGGTCGTGCCCCCGATTTCATGATAGTGCGTGCCGTCCGCCCGCGGAATCGCGGGCCCCGTAATCGCGTAATACCTGTGATAATGTCCCTTATCGAAAGAAGTGATGCCGGAATAAAAATGAACGTGCCCATCTGTATTGCTCCCGTTTGCCGGCTGGGAAAAGCCTTCAATTAGGTGGTAATGGCCATTGGCAGTCGATGTTCTCGCCCTGTAGGCGTGGGCATGGGGAGGCGCTTTTGACCAATCCGACTGATACAGCGTCATGTTTCATTCACTCCTTTTTAAGGGCGGCTTCACTAAAAAATACGACGGGCGCCCAAGCAAAAACGGCTGGGCAGAATACAGTGATGTTAGTCAGGTTTCATTTTATTATTGGAGGGATTTTTTTATGAATCATTTCGAGCACGCTCCTGTATACGGCGACGACAACCAGCGCATCATCGGCAGACCTTTCTTTGGCGGACCTTTTGGGCGCCCGTTTTTCGGCCCGCGTCCGTTTTTCGGTCCGGGCCCCTTCTTCGGAGGTTTTTTGGGCGGACTTACTGCCGGAGCGCTTCTCGGCCCTTGGGGATATCCGTATCCGCCGTATCCTTACTATCCTTTTTTCTGACAGATAAAGGCTCTTCCAGGGGCCTTTTTACATAACTTTTTTCTTGACTTAGAACTTTTGCATCAATTAAGATGGATTTTACCAACCGGTTAGTAATACGGGTTTTTTTTATGTCTAAAAAAGAAGAAATCTTTGAAGCGGCCTCATGACGATTGCGGAATACACCTTTAACACTTTAAGATCGTTTATGGGCTGCGTTTTTTGATATTCGAATGAAAACTAACTTTGTACAAGCGCCCTTGCTGCGGCAGCATGTCTTAAACCGCAGCGTGAGTTGTGTGAAAAGAGCGCTGGCAAATGGTCAAAGTCTTTTGTTTCAATTGGAACTGCTGGCTGACGAAGAGAAAGCTCTCCTTTTGAATCATGGAATAACATTGATAGAGGAGGATTTCATATGATTGCAGGCTACATTTTTCTAATGATCGCCATCTTGTCAGAAGCGGCGGCAGCCGCCATGCTGAAAATATCTGACGGGTTCGCGCGCTGGCGGCCGTCGGTTCTCGTAGTGATCGGCTACGGTCTCGCATTTTACATGATGTCGCTCACATTGCAGGTCATCCCGCTAAGCCTCTCCTATGCGACTTGGAGCGGAGCGGGCACCGTACTGACTGCAATCATCGGCGTCTTGTGGTTTCAAGAAAAGCTGAACCGGCGAAATATCGCCGGCATTATTTGTCTCGTGTCAGGCGTTGTCCTGATCAATCTGTCATAAGGAGGAGAATGTCATGAAAGGCATGATCTTTTTGGCGGCTGCCATTTTGTCCGAAGTATTCGGAAGCACGATGCTGAAGCTGTCAGAAGGCTTTAGCGCCCCCCTGCCCGCGGCCGGTGTCATGATCGGTTTTGCGGCTTCTTTTACGTTTCTGAGCTTTTCATTAAAAACACTGCCTTTATCTGCGGCTTATGCGACTTGGGCCGGCACCGGGACGGCTTTGACAGCTGCGATCGGGTATTTTATATTTCAGGAGCCATTCAATCTCAAAACTCTTATTGGGCTTGTATTGATCATCGGCGGCGTCTTTTTGCTCAATTCAAAGCATGCTGACGCCGCAGACCAAAAGGCTCAGCTCACGATCGAAATCTAATCCGCTTTGGAGACGACAATCTTGGGGTCTAATTCAATGGCGACATTGCCCTGAACCGCCCTTGATATCATACAGGATGTCTCCGCCTTTTCAGCCAGTCTTTCGGCAAGTTGGACCTCTTTTTCCGCCGCTTCTTTCGGAAGGCGGATCAGAGGTCTGTGAATGATTTTTTCGTACGTAAACACCCCGCCTGTCACATCGACAACAGCCTCGGATTCCATCGTCAGGCTCTCTTTTTCCAATCCGCTTCTTTCCATCATGGCTGCAAGCGTGATGATATAGCAAGTCGCAGCGGCGCCGAGCAGCATTTCGTCAGGGTTTGTCCCTGCCCCCGGACCGTCCATTTCCTTTGGAATTGAAATTTCTGTTTTTAAATTCCCGCTTTCAATCCTTCCGATGTCGTTACGTTTTCCAGGCCAGTCTGCCTGAAGGTAAAAATGATGTTTAGCCATAAAAAATACCTCCTTTTTTTATCCTGCTTAAAGTCTACCGGTATTTGACCTTTCTGTCTGTTGATTTGCCTAAAAAACCGGTAAACCGTGACAGCCGTCTAACACACGGGGCATGAGCGGAACATAGAATACAACGAAAATCCGCGCAAGAAAGGACGAAAAGAAATGGAGAATGTAGAACATTTACAGCAGACACCGGCTCCCGAACAGCATATGCATATCCCCCAGTATCAGCACGCCGAAGCAGCCGTGCACCACATCAAATGTCCGTTGTTTCCGCACTTGAAACATAAGACGTTGTGCACAGTTGCGCCTTTTGTTCATTACGGTTTAAATGAAGCGCAAACCACTTCCTATCACCACGCCATGGAAGAAGTAGCGGCAATGGCTTATTTAATGGGCATGGGTATGGACCCTCACTTGGCCTACTGTACAGTTGAGTCATGGGAAATCAACGAAACATTCTACTAATTAGACTGAATGGTCAAAAATAAAGAGAAAAGACCGTTCAGTCTCAGGAACGGGTTAAAGCAGACGCCAGCGTCCGGCGTGTTCATTGGCGAAATCAGCCAGTGAACGCGGTTTTTTTCCCGTGATGCGTTCTACTGTATCTGTGATGCGGTTTTCTTTGCCATTCTTGATTTTCTCGTCTAGTTCCGACATGAATCCGGCATAATCGGGAGATAATCCTGCTTTTATATACCTTTCCCTCAAAGCGGGCACTTCGACATTGACATGCCTGACGTCGCGGCCTGCCGCTCTGCCGATGATTGCCGCGGCTTCAGCATAACTCAAGGCTTCCGGCCCGGTCAAGATATGGCTCGTATTATGCGGCTTTTGATCAAGCAATGCGCGCACAGCCACTTCAGCAATATCGTCTGCCTCTATAAACCCGACTTTGCCGCTGCCTGACGCCGTGACGATTTCATTTTTCTTCCGAATCGAAGCGCCATGCTGATGGTCAAAATTCTGCATGAAATATGAAGGCTTTAGCACCGTCCATTCAGGAACATATCGCCTGACCGCGTGATGAAGCTTCCCGAATACATCAGTCAAGAATTATCCGTTTCACAGATCTATTTACCATTCCGAATGAGAAAATCGGCGCATGATCCTTCAGCGCCGGTCATAGACATAGCATAAAACCCCTGTCACATACAGAGGAACAAAAGGAAGTGTGCCCGTTGTTTATTTATACGGTTCAGCCGGGAGATTCATTATTTGTCATCGGTGCCAGGTTCGGAATTTCGATTGACCAGATCCGATTGGCAAACGGGTTGGTCGAAACAAACATTGTCCCCGGACAGGCTCTTTTAATACCGCTTTATACATATACGGTTCAGCAGGGAGACAATTATGATTCGATCGCCCGCCGGACGTTTGTATCCGCCGTAGCATTGCAAAAAGCAAATCCGTCTGTAACGCCTGCCAATATGAGGCCGGGGATGAAAGTGACGATTCCGGAATTGCCGAAAAAACCGATCACCGCTTTAGGATATTACACATTGAGAAACCCCGGCTTAGACCAGGAATTGATTCATAATTTTGCCCCCTACGCCACATATCTGGCATTTTTTGAATACCATATTTCAAGCGACGGATCGTTAAGCGAGCTGAATGATTCACCGGCGGTACAAACGGCCTGGAGGCGGCGCGTTCCTCCCCTCATGACAGTCACCAATCTGACAGAAACAGGCTTTAGTCCGTCTCTTGCGCACCGCGTATTAAATCAGCCTGACGTAAGAAACCGACTCATCGACAATATTGTTCAAACGATTTCCAGAAAAGGATATGCTGGCGTCAATATTGATTTCGAACAGAGGAAGACTGAGATTTATTTTCAGGTTTTCTCCGCCTGTTGAAAGAGCGGCTGAAGCCGTCCGGTTATGTGCTGACAGTTGCCGTTCCGCCGAAAACAAATGAAAATATCGCCTAGCTGAAAGGGTATGACTATGGCGGAATCGGTGCAGTGAGCGACCTTATCTTTATTATGGCATACGACTGGCACCACGGAACAAGCGAGCCGGGCCCTGTTGCTCCGATCAATGAAGTCCGGCAAACGATTCAATTTGCCCTTCGCCATATCCCAAAAGAAAAAATCATTCTCGGCTTTCCGCTTTACGGCTATAATTGGACGCTGCCCTATCAGCCCGGTGCCGTGTACCCGGGAATCGCCAATCAAGACGCCGTTCAGCTCGCCATGAAGCACCAGGTACCGATTCAATATGATACAAGGTCTGAGTCCCCTTTTTTCAGATATACCGATGAACAAGGCAGACGGCATGTCGTATGGTTTGAAGACGCGCGCAGCATCGGAAAAAAACTGCAGCTGATCATCGAATACGGACTTAACGGCGGCGGCGTATGGCAGCTCACACTCAGTTTTCCGCAAGGAACATGGCTCTTGACCAAATTCTTTCGCGTCCGAAAAGTCTGACACAGTATGTAATTTATTGTAAAATAGCAGACAGAATAATCCCGCTAACAAACCTGATACTAATGATGTGTCCTTCGCACAATAACAAATCTGAAAGGAATGGTTGCAATTGAATAATGCGATTCATGAAACATTGGAGCTCCATGAGCTGTTAATGTTTAAAAATCTTTGCCTGACTAAGTCATCAACAATGACGGGAATGGTGCAGGATCAAGAGCTTCGCGACATCTTGGAGCGTGATGCATCCCAAACAAAGCATCAGATCGAGCATTTGCAAGGTCTGCTGTCAGTGAGAGGTGAAAACATATGAACGAATTCATCCAAAACATGACAGGGATGGGCGCGATGACTGAACAAGTGATTGCCACCGACTTTTTAATCTCGGCGAAAACCGGTGTAAAAAACATTGCCACAGCTATCACGGAAACATCTTCTCCAGAAGTGCGCGAAACGCTTAAGCAGTATTTAAACGACGCGATTGACACTCATGAACAGATCGCAAACTATATGATGTCAAAAGGTTACTACCATCCTGCCAATTTATCTGAACAAATTCAGATTGATACCAAAGCTGCCGAAACGGCTAAAGATCTTCCGCAACTGTAATGAAAAAAACACATGAATACCCCGCAGTCCATACAGCGGGGTATTCTTATTTAAACGGTTTCTTCTTTTTTCTCATCATAATCAATGACTGCCTTTGGCAGTGCCGTATATTTCGCCCAGTAAAATACCGCAATGGATCCTAGCGCGATCAAGATTAAATCGACCGGCGTTCTCAATAGACCCAGGCCGTTACCGAATGAGCCCAGATACGACAAAACCAGGAGCATCATATAATACCCGACAATCCACCAGCTTGATTTAAGTTGCTGTGCAAACGGAACATCGTCTTGCGGAACGTATTTTTTACACGCGCAATAAACAGCAAACATCACAAGCTGTGATCCGAGCAGCCACGACACAGTGTTCCAGCCTGACCAATAGACGATATACGACGCAAATACGAAGGAGACAGGGGCAATGACAGCCATCCCCTTGATTTGCAGAGGCTTGTTGAGCTGCTTGGCATTCACATTCAGCGCTGCGGCTGAAACCGGAGCGATCGCATAGGAAAGAATCAGGGCTACAGAGCAAACATTGACGAGCGCGTCCCAAGACGGAAAAGGAAGCGTCCAAAAAACGGCGAGCGCAAACGACAGCCACAACGACGGACGCGGAATTCCCGTCGGTTTATTGACCTTGGCAAACACTTTGAACAACGTGCCGTTCCGCGCCCATGCATAAACCAAGCGCGATGTCGTATTCATAAAAATATTGCCGTTTCCGCCGGGTGATAAGATCGCATCCAGAACGACAAGAGTGGCAAGCCAGCCCATCCCAAGAAGCACCGCGATGTCTTTGAATGGAAGAGAAAACTCCTTGCCGATCGCTTTCCAGCCGTTATTCAACATATCAGTCGGAATGGCTCCGATAAACACCACTTGCAGTATCGTATAAATGCAAGCCGAAACAATGATGCAAATCAGCAAAGCAACCGGGATGTTCCGCTGCGGATTTTTCACTTCGCCGGCGACCGAAACGATCGGATGAAGACCGAGGTATGCGAACATCACCCCGCCGGTCGAAATGGACGCCTGCACCCCGCCAAAGCCAAACGGCGCAAATTCTCCCGCAAAGTTGGCCGACTTAAAATGGAATATCAACACGACAATGATCGTCAAAGGAACAAAATACTTAAAAACCGAAATAATTAAATTTGATTTCGCAAACGCTTTGACACTCCAATAATTGAGTAAAAAGAACAAACAAAGCAGCGCAAACTGCAAAAGCCAGCCGATAATCGTCGGCGATTCAGAACCTTTTATCGTCAAACCGGGAAACCAATAAGCTACATATTGCCTGACAGCCGTCACTTCGATTGAAATCAGGCTTGTATAGGCAACGATCGTGATAAATGAAATCAAGTATCCGACAAGGTGGCCGTGGGTATACACCGGATAGCGGATAATTCCGCCCGTCCGCGGCAAAGCAGCTCCCAGCTCAGCATAAACAAGGCCGATTAGAAGGATAATGACACCGCCGATAATCCACGAAAAGCTTCCCGCAGGCCCGGCTTTTGAAACGACATTGCTGACGGCAAACAGCCAAGCCGATCCAAATATCGCACCCATGCCGATCAAAATCAGGTCAAGCAGAGAGATCGTTTTTTTGAAATTGCCCTGATTTGACAAATCACTTCCTCCTTTTTAATGCATTTAATAGAAGGTAGTATATTCAAAAAGCGCCTCTGTATACTTTTCCCGCTTCCTTTCGGCTGCAACAAAAAACCCGGGGATTTCCCGGGTTCCTTCATATGGTTATTTCACTCCTGCCGGTGCTAAAAATGCCTCAATTTCATCTGCGGCTTTCTCGGCCCCTCCTG
Source organism: Bacillus sp. J41TS8 (assembly GCF_018333035.1). Classification (NCBI taxonomy): domain Bacteria; kingdom Bacillati; phylum Bacillota; class Bacilli; order Caryophanales; family Bacillaceae; genus Bacillus; species Bacillus sp. J41TS8. Next base: position 13,206 of record NZ_BORF01000023.1, on the reverse strand, counting down.
CTTGTTTAATATACTTTTGCATGTCCTGTACTCGTTTCAGGACATCCGGGTTACCGTCCGTCTGGGAGACGGCTTCCCGCAATGAAGCAACTGTTGTGTCCTCCGGCTGCAAATGCTTGCCAAGTCCGAGTTCTTCGACACGGCGGGCAGTGATTTCCTGTTCAATCATTTGCGGGACGGCAACAAGCGGTACACCGGCATTCAATCCTTCCATCGTGCTGTTCATACCCCCATGGGTGATGAACAGCTCCGCTTTCTTCAGGATTTCCAGCTGGGGAACGCGCTGATGAATCGAAAAGTTATCAGGTATGTCGTCAAAGCTTTCAGGATCGATTGTCGCGCCGACAGCCATGACCACCTGCCACTTCGTGTCCCTGAATGCTTCGATGCACATATGATAAAATTCCGTCCAGGCATTGAACGCCGTTCCTAAAGAAATGAGCATGACAGGACGGCCGCTGTCCGAAATAACCGGCGTGTCTTTTTCCTGAAACTTGCGTTTGGCTAGAGAAGGACCGACAAAAGAGAACCGTTTATCAAACGTTTCGCCATAAGGCTGAAAAGCACGAGGCATAAAGACAATGTTCAATTTTGCCGGTTCGAACATCTCTTCAAAACTAAATGACGGAAGATTCGCATTTTTCAAAGCGGCTTCTTGCTCAGGCGTGAGCTCGATCTTAAACTCTTCAGACATTGATTTGAATGAAAAATGTTCGTTCTGTGCATATGAAGAACAAAGGCGAACCGCCTCTATTCCAAACTTTTCAGCCAGCATTTTTCCCGCCATGGCCATAAAGTCAAAAAGGATGAGGTCAGGCTTGTCATTCTCATAAAGCGCTTCAAGCTGAGGAAGAACCTCCTCCATTTCTTTCATAAACATCATCGGAGCCTGCGTCATATCTTTTTTATTTTTCATCAGCTCCCGAATTTGCTGCGGATCGATATTTAAAGTTGAGCGGTAGTTAAGCGGCTCTGCCCCAGTTTCCTCAACAGCTTTCACAAACTCATCCGTTACCGGATATGTTACCCGATAACCGCGTTTGACAAGGCTTGCCGTTAAAGCAAGCGTCGGATTAATATGCCCGTGAGCGGGAATATTAAAAATCGCGATATGTTTTTGGCCCATTTTTTAACCTCCCGTTATTTTTCATTTCATAACAGTAACGATGATTTTAAATCTCTTTCACTATGTTAAACAACATATTATAGATAATAAAGGAAAAACCCTTCAAAATTAAATTAAAATTAAAAAATACTAATATAGTCCTTTTTCTCACAAAAAAACACCGAACTTTAGCCCTTAGTTTAAGGCAACACTCGACTTTATTCCCCTTTTTGTTACCGTCGACTTATATTTCAATCGTTTTAAAACAAAAAACATCCGTCAAAACAGCACTCGTTTTAACGGATGTCATGAAATTGCCATATTTTAAATTTAGTTTAAATTATTCTGTAAATGATGGTAAATCCAAAAAAATTTTTATAATGTTATTTTGTCGCGCTTCCTGCTTCATTTCCTTTCAAAACTATCGTTTATCGTTTCCTTCTCATCATAATTAGATATGAAAGGACTGTTGTTATTGGTATATACAGCGGAACATCTTGATGATTATTTAATGGAACAAGCATCCAACAATCATTTTCACGGCAGCATTTTGCTGGCAGACTCAAACGGTATTCTGTTATCGAAAGGATACGGTTATGCTAATTGCAAGGACAAAGTGAAGAATAAACCGTCTACACGCTACCAAATTGCTTCGCTGACAAAGCAATTCACAGCCATAGCGGTCATGCAGCTGCAAGAAAAGGGACTGCTTCGTACAGATGATCCGGTACAAAACTATTTAGAAGGCTATCCGAACGGGGACAGCATTACCATCAAACATTTATTAAGCCATACGTCCGGAATTCCCGATTTTCTAGAGGATGAATTGCTCGATATTGAGCTGGAGCGCGCACCGTTAGACCAATTTATCGGCCGTTTTATTGACAAGCCGCTCGAATTTCGCCCGGGACAAAGGTTTAATTACAGCAATTCAGGATACATACTGCTCACAAAAATCATTGAAACAATCACAAATGAAGCTTATGGAGACGTCATTCAACAATTGATCTTTGACCCTTTAGGCATGAAAAACTCCGGTTTCTTCACTTCTCCGGAAGATATTTCGCCCACAGTCGGATATTTATGCCTGAATCGCGAAATGATCAAAGCGCCTATCGTATACGGCTACGGGGAAAGCGGGCTGTATTCAACCGTTGAAGACTTGTACTTATGGGACAGGGCGCTTTACACTGAAAAGCTTGTCACAAAAAGCGCTTTGAAAGAAGCGCTTTACAGCTGCGTCAAAAAGCCGGCTTTTGCAGCCGAGGGCCCTTCTCCGGCACTCATTCAAAACAATTCGATCGGATACGGATGGTTTATTAATCATCAAAACAAGTATAAAATATGGCATGATGGAGAAATCCACGGTTTTATCAGCTCGATTAACCGATACATGGATGAGAAAAAAGTGCTGATTATGCTCAGCAATTGCAACCTGTCAAAAACAGACGAGATTTTGGCAAACTTGGAACAAGCTTTATTGCAAATGTAGAAGCTAAAAACAATGAAAGGCAGCGGGAACGGTATGATCAGAAAACTATTCACTATCATCATCATGGCAAGTATCATCGCGATCGGATTCGTCTTTAAAGATTCCTGGCTCGGTGTCATCAGGGACGGAGGCGTTTATTCGGTGCTATTCAGCATGCTGCTTGTGGCGGCCTGTGTATTTTTCCCAATCGTCCCGTTTGCGCTCATTGCCGGATTAAACGGCGCTTTGTTCGGAATCGCAAACGGCGTGCTGATCACGCTGACAGGGTCGATGCTCGGCACCATGCTCCTGTTCTTCCTCTCACGTTACGGATTCAGAGATTTGGCTCGCAAACGCTTAACGAAATACCCGAAAATGAGCGCATATGAAGCCTATTTTAACCAAAATGCTTTTACAGCCGTACTATTGGGCAGACTGATCCCCGTTATCCCCGCCGTTGTCATGAATATTGTCTGCGGTTTAAGCAAGGTGAAATGGGCTGTCTTTTTCACGGCTTCGACACTTGGAAAAATCCCTAACGTTCTCGTCGTCTCTATCGCAGGTGCCAATTTCAGTGAAAACAAGCTGATCTCTATCGGTGTCTACGGCTTATACATGGCGATCATCGCGCTTGTCATCTACAGAAAGTATCCCCATCTGACTCAAAAACATAAAGAGACGAAACAGACAGGGAAACCTTCTTGACCCGCTGAGGCGGCAATGATAGCCGCCTTCGTTTTTCAGTTGAACGTCAGCCGATTACAACAGCCGTACCATATCCGATGAGTTCGGAGGTACCCTGGCCTGCAGATAGTTCGAACCTTAGACCGACGATCGCGTTTGCTCCGAGTTCTTCAGCTTGATTCACGAGCCGTTCCCTCACAGCTTTTTTCGAATCCTCAAGCATTTGGGTGTAATTTTTTAATTCTCCGCCAATGACCGACTTCAATCCTGACAGAATATCTTTTCCGATATTCCGCGACTGAACGATGCTGCTGGTGACAAGCCCTTTGACTTCGACGATATTTTGATTCGCGATTGTATCTGTTGTGACGATGATCATTAATATCCTCCCTTTTCCTAAACTTACTAGCTACCATACCATATCCGCCGGAAGCGTGCAGTTATTTATCCATCATATCGGCTGGATTTTTAAAATGTTAAGTTTTTCATGCAAAGTTTCACCATGCTGCATAGCCGGACCGTTTTAATCGCCGGCCTTAAGAAAAGGCTGCCGCTTGCCGTAAGTCAAACTGAATCAAGCCAAAAAAGAGAACCGTATATAGAAGTGAGGTAAACGATGTATAAAGAACGGATGGAAGAATTCCAAAGAGCACTCTTGGATACTAATATTTGCGATTACACAATTGATGAATTTGATGGAGATACACTTGTTTTAAAAGGCAGTTTTGACTTAGCTTATTATTATGAAGTTAAAATAACTTTTCGGGAAGTTGATTATATCAATTGTCCAGTTTATTTTGATACAGATAGAATTAGACTTGCATCGACTGAGGAAAGAGAAAAGTACAGGGTACAGTGCCAGCTTGAAAAAGAAGATTTAATGATTGTCTTTGACCAGGATGTTTTAAACACTTTTTATTTTGTTATCTGTCAAGATTTCGAATTTGAAATGGGTCTACATAAGCAGTAGCTCAATAGAAGAAAAACCTGCTTTTTGCTTTTTATCAATATGCTTCGCAAATTGGAAAGTCAAAAAATTTTTCATTTATATTAAGTTATTCTCTTGAAACATGGCATCAAAGTTTCCTAACCCAGTTGATTCTTCTTCCACTTTCTTATTTTAGTCCTGAAGCTTTTAAATGGAGCCACAGAGTTGATGTGAATGAACCTTATAGCAGGCCACTTCGGGTTTTCACCTGTCCAATTCAAAGTACCTTGGGTGAATAATTCTTCATCTGTGAGCGTATCAATCCAAGACTGAAGTTGTGACTCTGCTTTCTTGAATTCTTGGCGAAGCTCGGTTAACGAAAAGTGAGCATACAGATCGTAAAAAGATTGATAAAGGGCCCCCAATTGGTTCCATTTATAATGAGGAGAGGGAGTTATAACGGTTTTCCCCAAGCGCTCATCCCTGTCCCAGCTCATCAACAGGTTTAACCATCCGAGCTGATAAGCAAGGATTTCCCCTGGCGTTCGATCTACATCTCGATCCCGAACATCTCTCAACTGATCGGGGATATCGTCAAACTCCCCATCTAGTAACAAATAGCGCTTATGAATTTCTTCTTTTAAATGTTTCTTGGACTCGTACACCGTAATCCCTCCTTGATCATAACTATAGTGTACAGGATTCGTCCGACTTGTTTTAAACTTTTTAATAAAGAACAGTTGAATTTCCGTGTCAAGAGGTAATGTGAGCGGTTCCCTGCCGTCGACCCTTCAGAGGAACTCTCGATCCCAAAATTCCTTGCGGCCATTCGAATACCCTCCGCGCATCACAAGAATCGGCTTCCCTTCACCTACTCGCGAAAAGCGCCTATCTTTCTTTTAAAATATTTTTCTTAGGAAGTTTTACGTCAAATACGATTTTCTTTTTTCACATAAAAAACGGCTGGGCTTAGACGCCCAACCATCCAAAAATCTCAAAACCTTTTGTGTTTGCAAGTCAATAAATAAAGCAATCCGCCAACCAAGTAACCCGCTGCTCTCTGCTCCATGATTTCCGACAACGTGCCCGCCCGTATGCAGCAAGCGATTCGCTTATGTTATCTTCGACAAAAGCGGCGCCGGCCGTATCTTTCAACCCCCCGGCTTCGGCAGCGAGGACATTCAGGACGATCAGAGCAACCGGAACGAGCAGCGCAAACCATGCCCATTTTAGCACGGATATTGATTTTATATTACTGAATAAAAGCAGCAAAACACCAGTCAACGAATAGACCACCAGGATGTCACCGTACCAGATGCCAAAGGCATGAATCAAACCGACCAAAAGCAAGATGAACAGCCTTCTGCAAAAAAGCATACGCGGGTCGCAAAAAAAGACATATTGACTAAAAGAATGCCAAGCAAAGCAACTCTCTTCCCTGGGAAACCGGTGTCAACGGTAATTCCCGTACCTGTACCCCCAATCGGCATAGATTCTTATACATAAGTTTCCCTTGTGCTCCGAAAGCAGGGGAGGACTTCTCATTCATCTTATTTGCAATTCTTGTACGATATTCATCAGATCTGTTCGGAAAGATCGTTCTGTTCTTGATTAAAAAATTGCACTACATCATTTGCGGGTGGGCTGCGACCCTACAATTTTATTCATCTTATGATCAAGATGATGTGGTTTTTAAAAAGCTGATGACCTTCTGCGAGATAGATTTACCCTCTGTTCCCAGCCAAATGAGATGACCCCAGCTGTCTGCCTGGTAGACTTCTGAAAAAGGGATCAGTTCTTTTGCATGATAAGCATGCTCGGCTGGAACAAGACGATCATATCGGCAATGCATAATTAATACCGGACAAGAAATCTCCTGCAAATGATGGCAAGATAAATCGTCTATATTTTTTAAATCAAGCAAAAACCCTCGACTTGAACGCTGTCTGTTGTTCATTTTTCTCATTTCTTCAATATCTTCCTCCGTTACTTTCAGCATCGCCTGATCAACAGGGAGTGTAGTAAAGGAGGATAGCATTTTCTTAAAGATCCATTCCGGAAACCGATTGTTAAGCGCCGATATCAGCTTCCATACGGCCTTTTCAACAGGCGGTCGAAAGATGATCTGACCAACTTTATATTCAATATCCTTCGCTGTCAGCCACTGCTTTGTGACAGCACTTTGCAAAATTAAGGATTCTACTCTTTCCGAGTATTTGGATGCAAAACATATTCCGCTTGGCCCGCCGGCTGACACCGCAACCACATGAACTTTCTCGATATTCAAATGATCAAGCAGTTTCATATAGTAATAGCAGGCAAGTTCCAAACTGTCCCCGATTTCTTTCGATGTCCGGCCATACCCTGCACGGGAAGGCGTGATGATAGAGAATCGGCTCTCATAAAGATCTCGATACCCAAATTCCTCGCGGCAATTCGAATGCCCACCGTGCATCACAAGAATCGGCTTCCCTTCACCTACTCGCGAATATTCAATTGTCAGTCCGTCAATTTCAAAGGTGCCGATGCTTCTTTTCATCATTTTCATCCTCTCAGGAAGCTTTATATTAAATACGATTTTCTTTTCATTATGTTTCAGAAAAACCAGTCAACATAAAAAACGGCTGGGCGGTCCCGCCCAACCATTCGAATATGTTAAGATTTTTTGCGTTTGCAAGTCAATAAATATAGCAATCCGCCAGCCAATACAAAGACTGTGAATATGGCAAACGAGCGGCTGAATACAGCGCCCCAGGCATTGTCCATTGCCGGAAGCGCAGAATAGCCGAACCCGCGCACTGCCATCAAGCCTCCTGCAAATGCCACGCCTATTCCTTCAGATAAAAAACAGGCAAAATTCAGCATCCCCATTCCAGCGCCTGCAGCCTCTTCTTCCAAGCTTTCTGCGGCACTATTGGAAATCGACGTCTTCACAAATGAAAGACCGCCAAATATAAACACGAGCAGCATCGTCATCAACCATGGTGTCCGGTCACCGAACTGTGACGCGGCCGCTATGGTTGCCAAGATCAATAACCATCCAAGAGTAAAAACAAACCGGCTGCCGAAGCGATCGGTAAGGGCTCCCCCCGCGACGCCGAAAAAGATAACGCCCACACTACCCGGAAGCATAATGCCGCTTCCGATAATATCGGCATTTAAACTGAACAAGACTCTCATCATATATGGAACGACAGAGACGATTCCCGCAACGCTTCCCAATACGACACATCCTGCCAAAACGACGCCTATATATCTGCGATTCTTGATTAAAGACCGGTCAATAAAAGGATGTTCCGCATATCGGGTATGAACCGCAGCTCCAATCAAGCAAAAAATGCCCGCCGCTAAATAAAAGACATGATACAGCGATATATATACAGCGAACATCACAATGCTGATTGTCAGCAGGACGATCCCAATGATATCCAGATTTGCTTTTACAGCGGCTTCAGCAGGCATATTTCTGAGGAAGAAAGGAATCGACATCAGCGCCGCCATCGGAAGAAGGAACAGAAACGACCAATGAATATGATGTACAATCATTCCGCCGATAGCCGGACCTATTCCCTCGCCCATTGCCACTAGTGATCCGACAAGGCCGAACGCTTTGCCCCGGCCCTCCGGACGAACATAGCGTGTAATGATGACCAGGATAAGCGCGGGTACAGCGGAAGCCCCGGCTCCTTGAACAAAGCGCGCAAAGATCACGGCCGTGAAATAAGACTGAGCCGAAAGACCTATTAATGAACCTCCGCCATAGATGATTAGTCCGGCCACAAACAGCTTTCTGACACCATACATATCAGAAAGCCTGCTGTAAACGACCGAACCAGCAGCAAAGGAAATGATAAAACTCGTATTCACCCAATTTGCCGCGGCAGGCGACACGCCAAATTGATTTTTTATGTCCGGCAATGCAACATTAAATACGGTTTCGTTCATCACACTGAAGAAAGCGACAAAGCTAAGCCACCAAAACGCCTTCTTTTGATGCTTGAAGGACTGCATTTTAATGTTTTTCAATTGAATGATACCCCCAAAATTATAGGGGAATCACGCAGTTTATAGGGTTAATGATGCGCTTTCCCCTCGAATGTTAACCCATTTATTTTTTTGCACTTCATCATTCATGCGCCTCCTCATATTTGATTTTTAAATTATACAATTGATCAACAAAGGGATCAATGTAAGGAACATAAGCTGAACTTTCACATTGCAAAAAAGGCCAATGAAGAATACCGGTGCAGTACCCTTCATTGACCTTTATTCGTGACATACTGAGCAAGCCAGCCTTGTCCTGTGCTTTTCCGAAAGCTTAATCAAATTCCCTGTTTAATAATTTTTTCAGTTCCTTTTTTTGTTTTTTCGATACGAGAATATACAAAATATCGCCTGATTTAATTTTCGTTTCTCCGTGCGGCGTGACCAAATCCCCGTTTCGGATGATCGCATTGATCAGGGCATCTTTCGGAAAGCTGATGTCTTTCAGTGCCTGCCCGGTGATGGCTGTTTGGTCATCGACTTCAAATTCGATAATTTCGGCGTTCGCCTTGCCGATGGAAACAAGCTCGAGCGAATGCGGCGCTTCGACTTTCTGCGGTCCGTTCAATTTCAATTTTTCTGCGAAGACCGATATGGTTGATCCTTGGATCAAAGCAGATGTTAAAACGACGAAGAATACGACATTGAAGACCAATTGGCTGTTTTCAAGCCCCATCGTCATGGGGAATGTTGCGAGAACGATCGGAACGGCCCCTTTTAATCCGGCCCACGACAAGAAGATTTTTTCGTTAAAATGAAAGCCCATTTTGATGGTCGACAGAAAAACGGCAACCGGTCTGGCGATAAAAATTAAAATCAGCGAAAGCAGGAAGCCTTTGAAAATGATATCGAAAGATAAAAATTGGGCAGGAAAAACCAATAATCCTAGAATAATAAACATCAAAATCTGCATCATCCAGGCAAAGCCTTCATTAAACCTGAAAATAGAATGTCGGTAAGTCAAATCTTGATTTCCGATGACAAGCGCAGCAATGTAGACGGCAAGCAAGCCGCTCGCCCCGATGACATCTGTAAGACTGTAGGTAAGAAGCGCAAAAGCAAGAGCAAAGATCGGATAAAGTCCGCTTGAATCCAAGTTGATTTTATTGATGGCAAAGCTGGCGAACCGCCCGAGTACATATCCGAGCAAAAGCCCCATTCCCATCTGCCAGAAAAATGAAATCACAAGCATGAAATAAGATGAATGATCAGCCGTCAGCAGCTGGATGAGCGATAAAGTCAAAAACATCGCCATCGGATCATTTGTACCCGACTCTGCTTCCAGTGTAGAGCTCAATCTGTCTCTAATATTCTGGCCTTTCAAAACGGCGAAAATCGCGGCCGCATCTGTAGAACCGACAATCGCTCCGAATAAAAAGCCTTCCATCCAGGAAACATTAAAAATCAGTTTGGCCGCAACCGCAACCACACAGGTGGTCAGCAAAACGCCAATCGTTGCGAGCGACAATGAAGGAACGGCGACCGCTTTGATTGAAGACCATTTTGTTTGCAGACCGCCTTCAAAAAGGATGACGACGAGTGCGATAACTCCGATCAGCTGGGCTAACTCGGGATTATTAAAATAAATAATTCCGAGACCGTCGCTCCCCATGATCATCCCGACAATCAAGAACAAGACGAGAGCGGGCACTCCGAGCCTAGTCGAAAATTTCGTTGTCAGTACACCGATAATCAGCAATAAGGCCGCTAATAAAATAAACTGCTCCATATTAATGTGTTCCAACCATTTATCCTCCTCCCAATCTTAACCGATACTGGTGCTGTCCCCCGTTCTTTTACCCGAACAGGCACCCTCATAAAACGTATGTAACAAACGATGTTCGCGTATGCTCGTGTATGGGACCGTCCTTCAGTCTTCACTCCGTCCGTGAAACTTTGTGCCTGCAATCGCAATAATCCCAATAATGATTGTGATTGGAATCCAAATCACGGCAAACGGATGCGCAGGCTCAGCAAGTGCGGCGATGACGGCCCCCAGGCAATAGAGCACAATCGTCAAAGCGCGAAGCCATGCGTCCTTATGGATGACCTTTTGGTCGTTTTTGCTGAGGAACCGTTTTGTCACATCTTCGAAAAAGTTTGCGAGCGTCCCCGTTAGGACAGTAGTGGAAATCCCTGCAATGCCGAGCTTTCTGGCTGCTGTAGTCTGAAGCCCCATCGCCATGCTTAACAGCAAGATCAAAAAGTGTGGCGAACTTTCATAGAAAGTCAGACAAGCAAATAGAAGCAATACGGCTGCTTCAACAGCAAGTGCAATCGTGACGCCTGACGGCCAGAACGATTTTTCTTGTTTTCCGACAATGGCTGCTGAAATAATCACGCCGATGATAAATCCGAACAATGCGATCAGCGAGTACACGGCGGTCGCATGAAGAGAATTGCCGATTGATAATCCTAACAGTACGATATTCCCGGTCATATTAGCAGTAAATACGTGACCGATACTTAAGTACCCAATCACATCTACAATACCTGCTGTCAAACAGAGAAGCAAAAGCATGATGTTTCGTTCAAGAGCAGCATTCAATGTGATTCAATCCTTTCGAAGCTATTCTGCCCGGCGGAATGTTAAACCATTCCATCCGGTATGTCATGAGCCTTTCCTAAGGGAAAACTCGATTTGGGGGCTTTTTTATTGTTAGAAAAAGAGGGGTTCTTAACGAAAAAATGCGGGCGATCCGATCATGCACCTCAGCAAAACACTTATCGCTCATCGTGTTACATCTACAATTCAATTGTATCATAAGCATTAAAATTTTTTATAAATGAAGTTCTTAAAAACTTGTTTTTAAGAACCGGGAACACATTTCTTACTGTTTAGGAAGCAGCCGATCGGCGTTTATTGCATGATCCGTCTGTTTGCCTTAAATAAAAACGAACGAGCCGCCTTTTAAAAGCGACTCTTTCCCATTCCTTCAATACTTGCAAAGTTCATGGTTACACGCGGGAGGACTGATTCACTTCATATGCCGCCCGTATTCCCGATTCAATCGCTCCCTGCATCCACCCGTGAGTGAGGGAAGCGTGCTCCCCGGCAAAATACACCCTTCCCTCAGGCATAGGAATATAAGGATACAGCTCCAATTCCTGACCAGGTTCGAAAGCTGTAAATGCTCCCGCTGAAAAAGGATTTTGCGTCCAGCTGAAAGAAGCGCCTGATACAAACTCGGAATACACGATATCTCCATATATTCTCGCTAAATTTTTCAGCGTATAGCGGATCCGCTCTTCTTCCGGCTGACTGTCCCATATCAGCGCTTCATCAGCCCACGTATAGCTCGCTAAAATAACAGCATGACCGTGTGCCCCTATGCCGCTGCTTGGGTAATATGAAAAGCGAATCGGCAAATCGGTAATGGATCTCCCGCCGCGCTGCCCGACTCTTTCCCAAAACCTGCTCTTAAATTCGATTCCTATTTTTGTCGCGGCAATATAGTTAAGCTCCCGAATCGCTCTCCGCTTATGGTAGGAAAACGAATCAAACGGCTCAAATGTCACAAATCGCAAAGTTGAAAAAGGAATTGTTACGATTGTGAAATCACTTGTCAGAGCTGAATGTTCTGCCGACTGTTGGTGGATACAATGGGCTGTCACACTGTTTTCAGTTTGAGATATTTTCATCAATTTATGACCAAATAAAATATCGCCCTTTAATTGCGGAAGAAAAGCTTGCGTCAGCAAGTCCATGCCACCTGTAATCTCATAGAAACGAGACGGCGATGTAAAAAAGATCGATTCCCTTAATACTTCAACAAGTGACAATCCCATGTACGCTTCCATGTCCAAAAGCACACCAATCATATCAATGGAGCCGTGTGAAAAATGAGTGTTGAGAAAAGAGCCCAACGATTCGTTTCTGTATTGTTTTTCAACAATACGCCAATTTCTCGCCGGATCTTGGCTGATAAAATTGAGGATAGGCTGCAATGCAGAAAGCATCAGCTGTTCAGCCGTTTTCCCCTGCTCATGGGGAGCAGCCGGGAATCTTAAAACACCCGGATGTCTTTCAAACTCATGAAGACGAGTTTTCACGCCGTTGACGTAAAGAATATCCATGGGGGTTCTGTTGATAAACTCATTGACAGGCAGATTAAATTTCTTAATGTATTCTATCGTTAAAGTATGAATATCGGGGATGCGCATCGGACCGGCATTGAAATACAACCCTTCGCTAAAGGGCGCACGGGAAGTAAAAACACGTCCTCCCGCTCTGTCATTCGCTTCCACGATCGTCACTCTGTGCCCGGCACTCTTTAATAAAGACGCTGCGACAAGCCCGGACAACCCGGCACCAACGATCATTACTTGCTTGGGATACTGTGTTGTTTGAAGGCCGTTTCTAATGATATGAAGCATGTCTCCCTCAGTTAATTGAAAATTCAATTTACTCAGCGCCCTTTTCGGTGGATTTATTGCATTATATTCCGTTTAAAGGGTGCCAATCACCATTTTCATCCTCTCTGCACGAAGACTCCGCATAAGGGCGCAGTTGCAAATGGGTTATCTATTTTTAAAAATGTAAATCAATATCCTATACCGAATTTATGAAGTGACATAGGATAAACTATGTATCTTTAGGGAGGTGAAACATATGAGCGGAGGTTACGGATACGGAAGCGGTTTTGCTTTAATTGTTGTCCTGTTCATTCTCTTAATCATCATTGGTGCCAGCTGGTTCGGCGGTGGTTATGGAGGCTATTAAGTTCTAAAAAGTTTCCGTTTTAAATAAAAGTCAGCAATAACCTATGACCTTCTCCTTATTTTACATGTTCTCCTCTCTTGCTTATCGTTATTGACTCCATTATGAAAGGCTCTTTTTAAAAAGAGCCTCAGACCGTTGACAAAATAGGTCGAATTTTTATAATCCGGCCTATTTTTGTCCAATTTATTCTGTTTTTTCGATGAGAGTTCTGGCGATGAGGACCTTTCCAAGTCCAATTCGCCAGCTTTTTG
>NZ_BORF01000022.1:0-55887 GCF_018333035.1 Bacillus sp. J41TS8 | reverse complement strand
CGCCGCTAACATCAGGGAGCAAGCTCCCATCTGTCCGCTCGACTTGCATGTATTAGGCACGCCGCCAGCGTTCGTCCTGAGCCAGGATCAAACTCTCCATGAAGTTTGATAATGACTACGCACAACATGTGTGCGATTTATTTAATGAATTAACAGGTACGTTTGTCTTGTTTAGTTTTCAAAGATCATTATTAAAGCGACTTTTATATTATATCCAATCTCGGATATTAAGTCAAGAACTTTTTTTGAGTTCTTTTTTTCTTTCGCCGCCGTTTTGCGGCAACGAATAATAATATACCACCGTATTTATGATTGTGCAATACTTTTTCGAGAAAAAATTTAATTTGTTTTAAATGGGCAGCAGCCGCTTATTACGCGGCTGCTGCGCAAACGTCATTTAACGATGTCTCATTTGCGGGAATAGTAAAACGTCCCTGATTGAAGGAGAATTCGTCAAAAGCATAATCAGTCTGTCAATGCCGATTCCAAGACCGCCGGTAGGAGGCATTCCGTACTCCAGTGCTTCGACAAAGTCTTCATCCATCATATGCGCTTCATCGTTTCCTTCTTCACGTTCTTTTAATTGCGCTTCAAAGCGTTCTTTTTGGTCGATAGGATCATTTAATTCAGTAAATGCATTCGCGTGTTCACGGCCTACGATAAACAGCTCAAAACGGTCGGTAAATCGAGGGTCTTCAGGGTTTTTCTTAGCGAGCGGAGAAATCTCCACAGGGTGTCCGTATATAAAAGTAGGCTGAATCAACGTTTCTTCAACTTTTTGCTCGAAGAACTCATTAATGATATGTCCTACTGACATGCTTTCAGAAATTTCAATTCCGTGTTCTTTCGCGAATGCTCTTGCTTCTTCTACCGATACTTCCTTCCAGAAGTCTACACCGGTGGCTTCTTTAACAGCATCGACCATATGAAGTCTTTTCCATTCAGGCTTGAGGTCAACTTCATAATCTCCGTATTGAACGGTTGTAGTGCCAAGCACTTCTTGTGCAATATGAGCGATAAGGTTTTCCGTCAAGCTCATAATATCTTTATAGTCAGCATAAGCTTCGTAAAGTTCGATCATCGTAAATTCAGGATTGTGTCGTGTGGAAACACCTTCATTTCGGAATACACGTCCGATTTCATAGACTTTTTCCAATCCGCCGACAATCAGCCTTTTCAAATGGAGCTCGATAGCGATCCTCATGTAAAGCGGCATATCAAGCGCATTATGATGCGTAATGAACGGACGGGCAGACGCTCCGCCCGGAATCGCGTGCATCGTAGGCGTCTCAACTTCTAAGTATCCGTGGTCATCTAAGTATCTTCTCATCGATTGAATGATTTTGCTGCGTGTAATAAACGTATTTTTGCTTTCCGGATTTACGATCAAGTCTAAATAACGCTGACGGTAGCGCTGTTCGATGTCTTTTAATCCGTGATATTTGTCTGGAAGCGGACGAAGTGCTTTTGTTAATAAATCAAAAGATGTAGCTTTTACAGACAATTCGCCTACATTCGTTTTAAACATGACGCCTGTAACGCCGACGATGTCCCCGAGGTCAGAGCTTTTAAACCATTCGTACTGCTCTTCACCGACACTGTCTTTTCTGACATAGATCTGAATCTGGCCCTTTAAATCCTGAATGTGCGCGAATCCCGCTTTTCCTTTTCCGCGCTTTGTCATCATCCGGCCGGCAATCGTCACTTTAATTGCTTTTTCCTCTAATTCCTCTTTTGAGAACTCATTATACGATTCAATGAGATCAGTTGATTGATGGGTGCGGTCAAAACGCTGCCCGAAAGGATCTTTCCCGTTTTCTCTCAATTGATTCATTTTATCGCGTCTGACTTGCAGCTGGTCGTTTAATTCTTCATGGTTATGCTCTTCATGACTCATCATATATCACTCCGTTACTTTTAGTCTTTCAGGAAAAAAGCAGAAAAACTGCCAGTGAAAACTGGCAGTGAGCAGAGGTCGGATTTATCCTACTTTTGCATCCTGAAGCTCTTTTGCCTCGGCTTCAATCGTAAACGCGTCTAAAAGCTGAACGAGCTCATCCCTCGTTTCGCAATGGTTGATTTCATTCCGGACCTTTGCGTTTCCTCTTATGCCTTTTAGATACCAGGCTGCGTGCTTTCTCATTTCGCGGACCGCAACATTTTCGCCTTTCAGCCCGATTAATCGGTCAAGGTGAAGTTTGCAGACAGACATTTTCTCACGCACTTTCGGCTCATCTTTCAATTCGCCTGTTTCCAAATAGTGAACCGTACGGTAAATCATCCACGGGTTACCCAGCGCTGCACGGCCGATCATGACACCGTCAACCCCTGTTTCATCAAGCATGCGTTTTGCATCTTGCGGAGTTTTGACATCACCGTTTCCGATTACCGGTATTGAAACGGACTGCTTCACTTCTTTGATAATATCCCAGTTCGCCGTTCCTTCGTACATTTGTACGCGGGTCCGCCCGTGAAGAGCGACCGCTTTTCCGCCGGCGCGCTCTACAGCTTTCGCATTCTCAACGGCAAAGATATGGTCTTCATCCCAGCCCATTCTCATTTTTACGGTCACCGGCTTGTCAACAGCCTCCACTACTGCTGAAACCATTTCATAAATTTTATTCGGATCAAGCAGCCATTTGGCTCCTGCATCACATTTTGTGATCTTTGGCACCGGACATCCCATGTTTATATCAATAATATCCGCAGTTGTGTTTTGGTCAACAAACCTCGCCGCTTCGACAAGCGTTTCTTTTTCGCCGCCGAAGATCTGCAGGCTGAGCGGTTTTTCACGTTCATCGATATAAAGCATTCCCATCGTTTTTGCATTATTGTAAAGGATCGCTTTATCGCTGACCATTTCGGCGCAGACTAAACCCGCTCCGAATTCCTTAACCGTCAAGCGGAAGGCGGAGTTGCAGACACCGGCCATCGGCGCAAGCACAACCCTGTTTTTTAATTCTATATCACCGATTTTAAACATTTTTAGTCCTCCTTTCTTATTCTTCTGATGGAGATAATTCCTCCACTGTTATATTTAAAGTATTGGCTACATCCCTGAGCATGCTTTCCGACGGCATACGATTCCCGCGTTCTACTTCACCAAGCACAGAAACGGATATACCCAATGCTTTTGCAAACCCTTCTTGAGTATAACCCTTCAGCTTTCGATATGCACGAATTCGTCTACCCCAGATTTCTGCTTCCATACTCTTACACCTTCTTGATTTTTCGCATGATTGACAGCTCCCTCAAGCTCGGGATAAATCTCCAGCAGCGGGATGAGCACAAACAAACGTTCATGCATTCTAGGATGAGGAACGATAAGTTGCTCTGTCTCAATATTTTCACGATTATACAACAAAATGTCAAGGTCTACAGTTCTCGGCCCCCATCTGATGTCGCGTTTGCGGCCGAGTTCTTTTTCAATACGCTGAGTCAAATCAAGCAATTCAAACGGTGAAAGAGATGTTTTAACAGCTGCAGCCATGTTTAAAAATAGATCTTGGTCTGTATACCCGACAGGATCTGTTTCATAAATCGACGAGATGTCTGTCACCTGTACAGACGGATGTTGATGGAGGAGAGAGACAGCTTTTTTTAAATATTCTTCCCGCTGGCCGATATTCGAGCCGAGCGCTATATATGCCGAATTGTTCATTGTCGTTTCCTCGTCATCTCGATGGCCACCGATTTATAGTGTCCCGGTATAGGCGGGTCAGGCTTGACGACTTTGACCGTGCATTCCTGAACCGCTTCAAAATGCTTCAGCACTTTTGCGGCAATCGTTTCTGCGAGGGTCTCCACAAGGTTGACCGGCTCTCCCTCCACAACCTCTTTGCACAGCTTATACAAATCAGCATAATTAATGGTGGCATCAATACGATCCGTTTTTCCGGCTTCGCTTAAGTCTAGAAATGCTGTCAGATCAACGCGGAATCTTTGGCCAAGTTTGTTTTCTTCTTTGAAAACACCGTGATATCCGTAAAACTCCATGCCCTCTACATACACTTTATCGATGATAAACGCCTCCTTTATCAATCATGGCATCCATCATTTTTGCCATCCTGGAAATTTGCTTGACGTCATGCACCCTGACGATATCGCACCCTTTTTGAATACCGAGGCATACCGTCGCGCCCGTGCCTTCCGCCCTCTCCTCAGGCGGCAGATCCAGAACGCGGCCGATAAATTTTTTGCGTGACGTCCCCAATAAAACCGGGTATCCGAGTTCGCTGAATTTCTCAAGCTGGTTCATGACCGCCAGATTGTCATGATACGTTTTGGCAAAGCCGATACCCGGATCAAGTACGATGTGATGATCTTGAACGCCTGCTGATTTTGCAATGCTCACACATTCCATCAAATCAGACAGCATGTCCGGGATCAAGTCCTTATAATTTCGTTCCTCGCGGTTATGCATCAAGATAATCGGCACATTATGAGCGGCCGCAACCCGGGCCATGTCATGGTCTGCTTTTGCTCCCCAGACATCATTGATAATCGTTGCACCGGCCTTAAGGGCTTCATCCGCCACTTTTGCTTTATAAGTGTCAACAGAAATCGGCACGTCGATTTCCTGAACAAGTTTTTCAATTACAGGTATGACCCTTGACAGCTCCTCATCAAGAGAAACCTTTTCCGCCCCCGGCCTCGTTGATTCTCCTCCGATATCAAGGATATGGGCGCCGTCTTCGATCATTTGCTTTGCATGAATAACGGCGCGGTCGATGCTGTTATATTTTCCGCCGTCTGAAAAAGAATCGGGCGTCACATTTAAAATCCCCATGATCAATGTTTTATCTTCATAAGACAATGTGTATTGCTTTGCGGTCAACTTCTTTGAACGCACCGCTGTTTGAAGCGCCATATCCTTCACCCTTTAATTGAAATATAGTCTTTTGCTGCTTTTCTATCGTTAGTGTATGCCTCTTGCAGACGTTTCGACAAATTTCCATCCTTTCCCGGAAATTGAGTGCTGCCGATTCTCCGGAATGGAACGATTTCCTGAACGGAATTGGTCATCCATGCTTCGTCCGCAAAGAGAAGCTCCTTTAAAGGGTATACCCCCTGCATAACTTCGATCCCCATATCTGCAAGGCGCTCGATGACATAACGCCGGGTGACGCCGCCTAATATGCCGGTATCAAGAGAAGGTGTATACACACAACCGTCTTTTTCCCAAAAAATGTTGGAAATGATCCCTTCGGCTACAGCTCCGCCTTCGGTAAGAAAAATCCCTTCTTTGGCAGCGTCTGGTCCGAGCTCTCTTTTTCCGAACAGATTATTTAAAAAGTGATGTGATTTCAAGCGGAACGGACCTTCTGGCGTATTGCGTCGGACCTGTAAAATGACACCCTCCTTTTCAACCGGAATCGATTCAGGATGAAAAGGATTCATCATTACCATAACACCGGGTTTTTTGTATGAATCAGGAAAAAGACCTGAGTCACCGGGACCAGCAGATATATTTAAACGGACCTTGGCATTCAGATTTGGGGGCTGATTCAACTGAAGCAGCCTGTCAAGAATGGCAAGCACTTCGCTTTTTGTCAGCTCAAGCTCAATTCTCAGCTGTTCCAAAGCGTTGTTCAGTCTGTCCATATGCCAGTCTAAAAGGAAGGGCTCCCCTTCATAAAGGCGGAACGTTTCAAATACCCCGATTCCGTATAAAAAACCATGGTCAAAAGGAGAAAGTCTTGCTTCCTCCTCCTTCACATATTGACCGTTCAGGTAAATGATCATGTGTTCACTTTCTTTCGGTAAGTCTCAATAAAATTCTTCAGCATTTCTTTTCCGGAGGCAGTCATAATCGACTCCGGATGGAACTGAACGCCTTCAATAGGCAGTTCTTTATGCCTGATGGCCATAATCTCCCCTTCTTCTGTCCAAGCCGATGTCACAAAACAACCGGGCAGCGTATCCGGTTTGACGATCAACGAATGATACCTCGTGGCCGTGAGCGGATGTTCCAAGTCTTTAAAGACCGTCAACCCGTCGTGCAAGATCTCGGAAGTTTTCCCATGCATTAACCGTTCCGCCCTGACGACATCGCCTCCGAAAACCTGGGCGATCGACTGATGTCCGAGACAGACCCCGAAAATCGGTATCTTCCCGGCAAAATGGCGGATCGCTTCAAGGCTGATCCCAGCCTCATCCGGACTGCAAGGACCGGGAGATATCATCAAAAAGTCAGGCGACATATCCTCTATTTCCTGAAGCGTGATCTCATCGTTCCGCTTGACGACTAACTCCTCGCCAAGCTCGCCTAAATACTGAACCAAATTGTACGTAAATGAATCGTAATTGTCGATCATTAGAATCATATCTCAGCTCTCCTCTGCTCTTTTTTCTCTTCTTCACTCAACTGCAGCGCCTTTTTCATCGCCAGGGCCTTTTTAATTGACTCTTTATATTCATGCTTAGGGTTGGAATCGATGACGATTCCAGCTCCGGACTGCATGAACGCCTGGCCCGCTTTCACATATATCGTTCGGATAACGATATTAAAGTGCATATCCTGATTATATCCGAACCATCCTATAGAACCAGTATAAAGCCCCCGTCTCGTCGGCTCAAGCTCCTCTATAATTTCCATCGTTCTAACTTTCGGCGCTCCTGTAATCGTACCGCCGGGAAACACGGCATGGATGACATCCACGGCATCGCATTCGTCCCTTAGTTCCCCGCACACATTAGAGACGATATGCATGACATGGGAATACTTCTCAATCACCATGAATTCATCGACCCTGACCGAACCGTACTTGGAGACCCTGCCGAGGTCATTACGCTCTAAATCAACGAGCATCACATGTTCGGCGCGCTCTTTTTCATTCATGATCAGTTCGTTCGCGAGCGCTTCATCCTCCGCTTCATCCGCCCCGCGGGATCTCGTCCCGGCAATCGGTCTTGTCTCAAGCCTGGTGCCCTTTTTCTTAATGAGCAGTTCGGGCGACCCGCAGATGATTTGAAAATCCGGGGTTTCCAAGTAGGACATGTACGGCGAAGGGTTGATTTCTCTTAACATTTTGTATACCTCATAAGGAGGCGCAGACAGGCGCTCCGACTGGCGAACAGAAAGGTTCACCTGAAATACGTCGCCGCTTGCAATGTATTGCTTCACCTTCTCAACAGCCTGAGAAAAGCCGGCTTCTGTAAATGAAGCTGCGAATGACGGGCTTTTATTATCATTTGATTGATGACCGCCAGCGGTCTTCGGATGTTCCGTCTTCCACATTTGCTCAAGCCTGTCCAGTTTCTCTTCCGAAGCGGCCGGCGATTCTTCAACGGTGTGGGTAATCACCCAAAGCTGCTGCTGCTTATGATCATAGACGGCTATATCATCAAATACGAGAAAGAATAAATCCGGCGTTTGCAGATCATCGATAGACAGGATTTTGAATTTCTCAATATATCGGGCATAGTCATAGCTTAGAAAACCGACAGCCCCGCCCTGAAAGTCGGGAAAATCTGCAACCGTCTCCGTTTTCAGCGTTTCAAACCACTGAGAAAACTGCTGAAACGGATCCCCCTCTTTGAATATGATGTCCCCTTTGTATTGAATCGTCGTGATGCCGTCTTTCCCTTTTGCTATTGCGACAGGGTCGAGCCCGGCTATGCTGTATTCTCCGCCTCTCGCACTTTCGAGCAGAACGCGGTATTGCTTTCCTTTCGACAGGCTTTCAAATTGCTCTAAAAACCGTTGATTGGAAAATGGGAACGCTCTGGCTACAGGCCTTCGTTGTCTCATCATATCATTCCTCTGCCGTTAGTCTAATGTCCTTATTGTAATGCATATCTTTTTTCTAGGAAAAGAGAATTTCATTTCCAATATAGAAAAAAGTCCTTGAGCATGTTCACTCAAGGACACCGAGCTCTTCGCCCGTGAATAACAAAAGGCCGCCGACATCGTCGGCAGCCTCCCGTTTCAGCTGAGCCTATTCAAATTGATAAAGAGGCGTGCTTAAGTATCTCTCTCCGTTACTAGGAAGCACAGCGAGAACTTTTTTGCCTTTCCCAAGCTTTTTAGCGACTTGAAGAGCAGCATAGATCGCCGCGCCTGAAGAAATTCCTCCGAGAATTCCTTCTTCTCTCGCCGCTTTACGGGCAAATTCAAAGGCTTCTTCGTTTTTCACTGTGATGATTTCATCGTAAATTTCCGTATTCAAGATTTCCGGAACGAATCCCGCTCCGATTCCCTGAATTTTGTGCGGACCTGGTTTTCCACCGGAAAGAACGGGAGAATCAGTCGGTTCCACCGCGAAAATCTTGATGGACGGATTTTTTTCTTTCAGGACTTCTCCGGCACCTGTTATCGTTCCGCCGGTTCCGATACCTGCAATGAATGCATCTAAACCGTCTCCGAATTGTTCGGCGATTTCTTTTCCCGTCGTGCGGCGGTGAACTTCTGCGTTCGCAGGATTGTTAAATTGCTGAGGCATAAAATAGCCGTGTTCCTCAGCCAGTTCTTCCGCTTTTTTAATCGCGCCTTTCATTCCTTCTGCACCCGGAGTCAGCACAAGCTCAGCTCCATATGCACGCAGAAGGTTGCGACGCTCAGAACTCATTGTATCAGGCATAACAAGAATCGCTTTGATGCCCTTCGCTGCAGCGACCATGGCAAGTCCGATTCCCGTATTTCCGCTGGTCGGTTCAATCAGTGTATCTCCTTCTTTCAGAAGGCCTTTCTCTTCAGCGTCTTCTATCATGGCAAGCGCAATCCGGTCTTTTACGCTGCTTCCAGGGTTCATATACTCCAGTTTCACATATACTTCAGCACTGTCTTCATCAACTAGTCGATTTAATTTAACGACAGGTGTATTTCCGATTAAGTCATAAACAGAGTTTGCAACGCGAACCATTTGAACACCTCAATTTCCGAGTAATTTTATTGGGATTATATCTAATTTATCAATATCAAAATATTTTGTCAATCTTTATTTTTTATCATCATAAAACCAAGATACTTTCGCATCTTTCCAAAGCGTCTTCACCGAAGCTTTGTCGCCTAATTGATCCATCGCGATCTGCCTTCTGATTTGATTTTTCACTTCGCTGTAAGTGAAAGCTTGCCCCGGGAGCTTTTCTTTGAGCTGGATGATTGCATAGCCCTGGCTCGTTTTTATCGGTTCATCCACCCATTGATTTTCCTTTAGCTGCTGAGCTTTCTCTAAATATTCGGCCGGAATGTTTTCGTGCTGATCATTGACGAACCCGAGGTCGCCGCCGTAAGGAGCCGTGTACCGGTCAGTCGAGTGTTCAGCCGCAGCCGCTTCAAAGCTGGATCCTTCTTTCAGCTCTTTAAGAACTTGTTCTGCTTCGTCTTTATCTTTGACAACGATATGCTTGAGGCGATAAGAATCATCGAATTTATATAAGTCCTTATTCTTGTTATAGAATGACTTCAATTCGCTGTCAGAAATGACAATATCTTTTGTCAGGAGCTCTTCTAGAAGAATATTATGCTTGATCTGCTCTTTCCATTCTTTTTCTGTCGTGTCTTCGTCTTCGTAGAAGGAATTGTACACAGCTTTAATCAGCAGAAATTCTCTTTCAATGTCTTCATCAGACACTTTGATCTTATTTTTTTCGGCCATTTGGGTGACAACGCGGTCGTTGATCATATCTTCAAGCGTTGATTTTCCGTAGCGCTCTTCCATTTCGCTCAGCCATTCTTCACGCGTGATGCCGTTTTTTCCGATATGTGCAATGACTTCTTGAGCGGACGGTGAAGAAGCTGTCTGCGATTTCGTCAGAACATACGCGATCACGATACAATTGACAAAAATCACACCTAAAATAATCGGCCAAAGTGTTCTTGATTTCAATATCGTGTCTCCCCTTTCCCCATTGTAAAAGACCCGCTACTGCATAGCGGGCTTATATTTCATCTCGAATCGCTTCTAGCTCTTCCTTTGTAAACAGATACGTTTCATTGCAAAAATGGCATTGAGCCTCAGCTTGGCCATCTTCATCAATCATCTGTTGAATTTCATCTTTGCCAAGACCGATGATGCCTCTTGTGAAACGCTCTTTTGAACAATTGCATGTAAACTGGACAGGAACGGTTTCCAGTACTTCCGGTTCTTCTCCCAATACCGCAGCCAGCACTTCCTCAGGTGTCAGACCTTTCTGTATCAGCTTTGAAATGGGCTCCACTTGAGAAAGGTTTGTTTCAAGCTTCGTGATGGTTTCATCGTCCGTGCCCGGCAGCAGCTGAAGGATAAATCCGCCTGCAGCTAAAATCGTATTGTCGGGATTGACGAGCACCCCTACACCCACCGAAGAAGGAACCTGTTCAGAAGATACGAGATAATATGTAAAATCCTCGCCGATTTCTCCGGAAACGATCTCAACCTGGCCTGTAAATAAATCGCGGAGACCGAGATCTTTTACTACGCTTAGTGTGCCGGACGTGCCAACGGCTCTTCTGACGTCCAGTTTGCCGTGTTCATTTAAGTCGAAATGAACGTGCGGATTGGACACGTAGCCCCTGACATCTCCTTTTGCATTTCCGTCAGCGACAATCGCGCCGATCGGTCCGCCTCCTTCAATCTTGACGGTAAGCTTGTCTTCGCCTTTCAGCATGGCACCGAGCATGACAGCCGCCGTCATCGTTCTTCCTAAAGCGGCGGAAGCGGTAGGCCATGTGTTATGCCTTCTTTGGGCTTCATGAATTGTTTCTGTTGTATTCGCTGCATATGCTCTCACTTTGCCGTCATATGCGATGGCTTTCACTAAATAATCCATACCTCATCCTCCTATACACTTTCAACACGATTCCGTTCATAAATAAGCTCTAGTCCCTTCAACGTAAGGAACGGGTCAACGATATCGATGCAGTCCGATTCGTCTGCTATCAATGAAGCAAGACCGCCCGTCGCAATGACTTTCGGATTTTTCTTGGACTGCCACTTCATCCGTTTGACAATGCCTTCAACCTGTCCGACATAACCGTAAAGGATTCCGGACTGCATCGCGCTGACCGTACTTTTGCCGACAATATGATCAGGCCGTGCAATTTCAATTCTGGGAAGCTTGGCAGCTCTCGAATAAAGCGCTTCAGTTGAAATCGTGATACCCGGCGCGATCGCACCGCCCATGTACTCCTTGCGCTCGTTAATATAACAGTACGTTGTAGCGGTTCCAAAATCAACGACAATCAGGGGGCTTCCATAGAGATGAATAGCCGCCACTGCATTGACAATGCGGTCTGCTCCGACTTCTTTCGGATTATCGTATTTTATGTTTAATCCTGTTTTCATTCCCGGACCGACAATCTGAGGCTCGATCTGAAAATATTTAATACACATTCTTTCGAGGGAGAACATGATCGGAGGTACAACTGATGAAATAATAATTCCTTCGATCTGGTCAAACATCAGTCCGACATAATCAAATAAAGAACGAAGAAGCATGCCGAATTCATCTTCCGTTTTATGGCGGCTTGTCTCAATCCGCCAATGATATTCGAGCTCTCCTTCGTGGTAGATGCCGAGGACGGTGTTTGTATTTCCCACATCTATAACAAGCAACATTCTGATCACCACTTTTGACTAGTTTCTCTTACTTGGGCATAAAACATTCTACCATCATACAATACACGATGCCGATTCTGTTTGTAAACGAATCAAATCGTAGTGAACAAAGATTTTCCAAAGAGGTTTTTTCAACCATAAAAAAGAAAACTGCCAAAAGCAGCGCTTGGCAGTTTTCCTGAAGAGGCGGAATAGAGTCGTTACTCTTTTTCATCCTCATTTTTCTCTTCGTCATCTCGTTTATTGATGTTAACTTTCACATCGTCTGTCTTTTCCTGATCATCAGAATATGTGCGATCAGGAAGTCTTCCGTGCTCAGACAAATGTTTGATTTGCTCAGCGTCGAGCGTTTCAACTTCCAGTAACGTTTGAGCGATCAGCTCAAGTTTGTCGCGATTTTCAGTAAGGATTGTTTTCGCACGTTCATAACATTCCTTAATGAAGCGCTGAATTTCTTTATCGATTTCATACGCTATCGCGTCGCTGTAGTTCTGGTCATTGTTGAAATCGCGTCCTAAGAACACTTGCCCGCCTTGCGATTGTCCGAATTGAAGAGGACCGAGCTTTTCAGACATACCGAATTCGGTTACCATTCGTCTGGCAATGCCTGTAGCGCGCTGGAAGTCGTTATGGGCACCCGTGCTGACCTCGCCGAAGATGATTTCTTCAGCTACACGGCCTCCAAGCAAGCCGACGATCTTATCGAGAAGTTCGGGTTTGGTTTGGAAATAACGGTCTTCCTTAGGAAGCATGACGGCGTATCCGCCCGCTTGGCCGCGCGGTACGATCGTTACTTTATGCACCATATCCGCTTCATCCAAGACAAGTCCGATTACGGTGTGTCCCGCCTCGTGATAAGCCACGATATTGCGTTCTTTTTTCGAAATTACCCTGCTTTTCTTTGCAGGTCCGGCGATGACGCGGTCTGTCGCTTCATCGATGTCTCGCATATCGATCTTTTTCTTATCTTGACGCGCCGCTACGAGAGCCGCTTCATTTAGAAGGTTTTCAAGATCTGCACCTGAGAATCCAGGCGTCCGCATCGCGATCGCTTTTAAGTTTACGGATTCATCAAGCGGCTTGTTTCTTGCGTGTACTTGAAGTACAGCTTCACGGCCTTTGACATCTGGGCGGTCAACGGTAATTTGACGGTCAAAACGTCCCGGACGCAGCAATGCAGGGTCTAAAATATCGGCGCGGTTTGTCGCAGCGATAATGATGATTCCTTCATTGGCGCTGAATCCGTCCATTTCAACAAGAAGCTGGTTGAGCGTCTGTTCACGTTCATCGTGCCCTCCGCCAAGACCTGCTCCCCGCTGGCGTCCGACAGCATCAATTTCATCGATGAAAATCAGACACGGTGCATTTTTCTTGGCGTTTTCGAACAAGTCGCGAACACGTGATGCACCAACCCCGACGAACATTTCAACGAAGTCAGATCCGCTGATGCTGAAGAAAGGCACCCCTGCTTCACCGGCACAAGCTTTCGCCAGCAATGTTTTACCGGTACCCGGAGGTCCGACCAAAAGCACGCCTTTCGGAATCCTTGCTCCGAGTTCGGCGAATTTGCGGGGATCCTTGAGGAAATCAACGACTTCCACAAGCTCTTGCTTTTCTTCATCCGCTCCTGCCACATCTTTGAATTTGACGCGTTTCTTTTCTTCTGTATAGAGCTTCGCCTTGCTTTTTCCAAAGTTCATAACACGGCTTCCGCCGCCTTGAGCCTGATTAAGCAGGAAGAAGAAAAGAATGAAGATAATAACAAAAGGGATGATGGTGGTAAAGAACGTCATCCATCCATTTGCTTCCTGTGCAGGTTCTACTTGTATCTTCGTTTTTTTCACTTGATCAATGATTTGATCTGCCCCTTTTCCTTCAGGAACATGGGTCAGGAAATATTGATCTTTCTCATAGGTCGTCAGCTGTCCCCGAACCTCGTACACACCCCTGACAGGCTGGATGGAGACATTTTCAACCTTCCCGTTATCTAGGTTTGAAACAAAGTCACTATACGTCATATTTTCTGTTTTCGGATTTGCGGTTTGGAAGTAGCTCACAACTCCGATCACAACTAATAAAATAAGTAAATAAAAAATGGTATTACGGAAGACCCGATTCATTCCTTACCTCCTCCCACAGTAAGCACAACTATGTTCAATAGTATCATAGAAAATCGTTCCAATACAACAGATATCCCTTTCGCTAACAAGCCCGTATCAGCTCTCATAAACCGCAGGTTTCAGCACTCCGATGTACGGAAGGTTACGATAGCGTTCAGCATAATCGAGACCGTATCCGACAACGAAAGCATCGGGAACTTCAAAGCCGACGTAATCCGCTTTGATATCCGCTTTTCGTCCGCTTGGTTTATCAAGAAGGGTTACGATTTTAATCGATTTAGCTTTGCGGTATCGGAAAAGCTCTACAAGATAACTCAAGGTCAGCCCACTGTCGATGATATCCTCAATAATTAAGATGTCACGGCCCTCTACAGATGTGTCCAAATCCTTAATGATTTTTACCTCTCCGGAAGAAACCGTTGAACTGCCGTAGCTTGATACATCCATGAAATCCATTTCCAAATATGTATCAATATGCTTCAAAAGATCAGCCATAAACGGCATGGCTCCCTTTAACACACCGATTGCCAGCGGAAACTTGCCGCTGTACTCTTCTGTCAGAGTCGCGCCCAGCTCCTTGACTTTCTTTTGGATCTCTTCTTCTGAGATCAAGATATTTTCAATATCCTGTTTCATTCTTTGCTAGCCCCCTACACTTTTCATGCTGTCTATATTGTAATACAATGCGATCATTGTTTGTAACATCAAGTTCCTCAAAAATGGTTTTTTTCAGACCAGGTATCCAAATAATGTTTCCAACCGCGTCTGTTACAATGGGCCAGCTGTCTCTTTTCGCAAGAGGCACTTTTTCATCAATAAATATATCTTTAACCTTTTTTGAGCCGTTCATCCCTTTAAGTTTGACTCGGTCTCCATTTTGCCTTGTCCGTACATAAAGGGGAAATTGAACCTGCTTGGGACTTGTTGCAAAAACATCGTTTCCTTGCAGCTTCCGGGTTGAACCGGGTCCGCTCACATGAAGGGAGGAGCCGTCGGGAAGCATCAGTTCTTCTTCGTCTGCCCCGCTTATTTCATAATGATAGGAAACATTTTCACATTGTAAACGCTGAAATGTAAACAAACATGTATGATAAGATTTTGCAACTTTTAACCCATTCGGAAAATCAAGGGAACCGGATGGTCCACCTTGTGAAATCCAATCCAGAAACACTTGAATATGATGGGCTGAAAACGCTGATGGAACGTTTTCATAAAGATAGTTTAATATTAGATGAACTCCCCTTCTTTGTAAAGGCATAGGGAGTGCAAGAAGCCGATCGATGCTGATTTCGACACCGGAACTTGACTTGCTTGTGATTACTGTATTCATTTTGTCTTTCGTTAATGCCTGTAAGTATAATTCGTCATCTGTCAGGAATTCACTGACGGATTGAAACCTTTTATGGACATCTTCCGACTCTTTCTTCAGAAAAGGGAGAACATGGTGCCTGAACCGGTTCCTGGTGTAATCATCCTCACTGTTGCTCGGATCGGTTCTATACGGTAATCGATTCTCTTTGCAGTAAGCCAAAAGATCATCCTTTGACAGCCTTAGAAACGGCCTGAGCAGCCAGCCCCTGTCAAAACGGCGCTTTGGCTGAATTCCGGCAAGCCCGAGCCCAACGGTGCCTTTTGCCATCTTCATCAGCATCGTTTCCACCTGATCATCTCCGTGATGAGCCAGAACCAGGTATTCAGCCCGGCGCCTTTTCATTAATTCTTGAAAAAACGCATACCGGCATTCTCTCGCAGCAGCCTGTTTATTCAGATTGTTTTCCGCGGCAAATGTCAGGACATCGATTTGCACCGCCTCGCATTGTATGCCTTCCGCCTCGCAGTAGTCCTGAACGAACCGCATATCATGCTCAGACTCTTCGCCTCTGAACATATGATCGACGTGTGCGGCAATCAACGTCGCCGAGGCAGGAACCGTACGTTGCAGAGCATGCAGCAGCGCCATCGAGTCAGGCCCGCCGGAGACACCTGCAACCAGTGTCGCTCCATCAAATGACAGTTCGTATTTTCTCATGAAATCTTCAATACTTTTCACAATGTCCTCCCACTAAGAGCAGGGTGTATTTCAAAAGATATAAATATCCTAACACTTTCAATCGGTCCCTGCAAAGAAGAGCTATCCGCCGGCAAAGCAGAGCTAAATAAAAAAGAGAACGATATACGCAAAGTAAAGGGCAAGAACGCTTACGACGATCAGCAGCGTTTCAAAAACACCGCCGGATTTAGAACTGTTTCTTTGCTTTCTGCGCCCGCTCCTTAACCTTTGCTGCTGAGGCGTCCCCCGCTTATGCCGCGGGCCTTGAGACGGGGCGGATGCCGATGAAGAGCGGGCGGCTCTCGACTGGCGGCTGCTTTGCATTCTGGCCGGCCGTCCGATTGCCAGGAGGTCTCCCTTCATTTCATCAGCTGTTCGATAGCTTCCTTTTAAAGCAGAAGCAAGAATCGGCTTATACCGCTTTAAAAACGGATGTCCGTCGATGACTGACATAAGCTGTTCCTGAGGTCTTGCTGTCTTTTTAAATTCTTTTTTCACCGCACAGTTCACCATAATCATGGCGACTGAAAACAGATCATACGACGGCTCAGCCTTACGGGTTCCGAATTCCCAATAGCCTCTGTCAAAAAACTCAGTATATTCCTTAATTGCCCGGCCTTCTTTTGTCGTCCCGCCTACATCAATGCAGCGGATTTGCGGCGGCGGGCCCGTCACGATTAAATTCTCGGGCTTTAAATCTCCAAACACCCATCCTTCGCGATGAATGGCCGACAAACTTGAGAGAAGCTGGCTGATCAGCACCGGTATCCATTCCTCGCCTTTTTCGTTTACATATCTTAAAAGAAGCGGACCTTCAATATATTCCATCACATAAAATGAAAGTTTTTTGCCCGCACCCGCAACCATCATGTCATCCACATCAAAAAAAGAAGGCCCCATTGCTTTTGCCTGGGCCTTTGAGAAAGATTTCAGAACATTCACTTCCGAGGTAATGGACAGGCTGTCATCGCTCACTTTTAATGCAACGCGGCCCTTTCCTGAATCGGCCAGATACACAACGCCATTCGCCCCCTTTCCAAGCTGTCTGATGATCTTGTAGGAATGATTGTTCCACTTTCCAACAACGGCTGCACCCGGCTTTAAACTAGCCGCCAAACTCGTCGAAGCGTTTTTCATCGTCTTCTAACATTCTCCTTCTTGAGCCGATTTTGTTAAAATGCTGAATCGCCTCTCGTATTGCGGGTCCTGTCGGCGTAATGCCGCCGGCTGAAAGCTTGGAAAATATTGAAGAAAGAGATTCAAACTTCGGGGTCCAATCAAGCACAAGCTCGACCTCTTGTTTTTTCCCGGGAAATATAAGCATCGCAAATTCGTTTTCGCCGATTCTTGAATTGAGACTGATGGAAAGGTCTATCAATGCTTCTTTAACAGTCGGCAGCTTCGGATTCATGCTCGCGCTTGTATCGACAAGAACCAATACATGAAGATGTACGGTCTCGCCGAGCTCATCTACGACTTCCATAACTTCACCGCGTTTATCAGGAGGCAGTTCATCCATTTCGGTATGCTTGCCGAGAATTTGTTTGAGCTCACTATTGACAACGCCTTGAAGGGTTTGCGTCATCGCCTTTTTGGTCACCATTTGAACGGTCTGCGACAGCTGCGACGCGTAAACAACCTGGTGAACTCCCCCGCCTGCGAGAGCGATCCCTTCAACTTCTTTCATCGCCTCCTGATCCATTTCATGCTCGTCCATAATCCCAATCACATTCACGGTAATCCCCTGCTCCTTCGCAAAGGCGGCCATGGCCTGCGGGTCTTCGCCGCGGTTTGAACAGCCGTCCGTCAAAAGCAGGATTTGATTCAAGTGCCCCTTTTTCATCGTTTTTATTCCTCCTGGACAAAGATATCTTGATTTAGTTCCATCATCGCCAGAAGAAATTTGATTTATACGAAAGCTAAGAAATCTCTTGATTCTTTTGGAAAAAAGACGGCGCCGGAATGGAGGCCCACTTTGGCGTATTATGGTCCAGCTTGATAACAATCACCGTCATATCGTCCTCAATCAGACCCGACCTTGTCCGAATCACTTCTTCCATGATCAAGTCGGCGATTTCCTGCGGCTCCTCGGTTTTCAGAGATTTCAATTTGCGCTTCATCCACAGATCATGATTTTCAACATGTCTAGGCCCTTCAAAGATTCCGTCGCTCATCATGATCAAAAGGTCTCCCGCTTTTAATTGCTCGCTGACTACATCAACATCGAATTCTGTAATGATGCCGATCGGCAGATTGCTGGCCTGCACTTTGATAATCTGATCGCCTCTTTTAATAAAGCTCGGGGTGGAGCCGATTTTCAAAAACTTGCAGCTCGCATCCTGAAGATCGATGACCGATAAATCCAATGTCGAATATATTTCATCTGTCGTCCTTAATGAAAGAATGCTGTTGATCGTTTTAATCGCCACTTTTTCGTCGATGCCCGACTGAAGAATCTTTTCCAGCAGCTTGATCGTCTCATTGCTTTCAAAATGGGCCCTTGCGCCATTTCCCATACCATCGCTGATGGCGGCCGCATATTTGCCGGTGCCGAGCTCCATCATATTGTAGCTGTCGCCGGAGACAAGCCCTCCTCCTTTTGCTGCATGCGCGGCTCCCGTCACCACCCTGTATGACTTTGCCGAACCGAAAGCAACATGACAATATCCATTCGGATGGCCGGCACACTGTTCCGCTTTGACGATAATTTGTTCTTCCAAAATATCGGACAGCATCGGAGCGATGATTTTTTCACACTCCCCGTGGCCGTTGCAATACGGGATACTCATTTCGATATCGATATTTCCCTGCTCAAGACTGTAAATTTCGACTTGTTGAATTTCAATGCCGAAATGCTGCAGCGCATCCCGAATTTGTTCTTCTTGAATAAAATGCTGCTCCCTCTCCCTTTTTATTTCCCGAGAAAAGTCCGCCATAACCTGAGAAACTCCGAGCAGCTGCTCTGCGACGAGACGCCTGCTGTCATGCACCTTTTGTTTTAATGTCTGGTTTGCCCTAAAATGAGACAGCTCGTCTTCCATCAGCGCTTCTACTTGCTTTGATTTGGAGCAGTGCTGATGAAACTCCTTTTTCAGCTTGCGGTTTTTAAAATATTGCTTTTCTTCTGTTTCCTGCATAACTCGTTTCATCAAGTCATATGTTTTATCAAAGTTCTGAACCCAGCACTTGTTTTTCTTATAACAGGACTGGCAGGAGTGTTCTGTCACCGTGCTCAAAAACAGATCGATCTCTTTTTCTTTTCCTTCATCATCTGGAACCGAATGATAAAAGGTAGCGAAGCTTTCGGATAATGCGTGAAAAACACTCGAAAACTGATCAACCTTCTGCGCGGTGACATCGCGGATTTTTCTTGCATACTGCTGCTGTTCCTGAGCGTGTTCAGTCGTTCCCGGTATATACTTAGCCACTTTTTTCGTAATCGACTGAGGAGTTAAAAGGAACAGGCCGATTGCAATCAGTGATTCATAAAGTGTCGGCACAAGTTCAGCTGAACCTTCTCCGTACAGAGAAATCAATAGAGATCCGATCAATAAGCCGACCGCTGCACCGAATTTTTTTCCTTCTTTTAACAAACCGCCGAGAAGGCCTGAAAAAGCCAGCAGGCTCATCTGATATAAATTGCCGATATTTGAAAGACTGAGGATCAGCCCGGTCACAACCCCGACTGTACAGCCGATGCTCGCGCCCCCGATGAACGCGAAAGCGAGCACGACATAACGGGCCAATATCAGTTCAGCCTGCATGCCTTGAAAAGAAACGCCTGTCAAACCTGTGAGAACAGAGGCGATTAAAATCATAAAACAAATGATCTCTTCGATTTTCAGCGACTGTTTCGCCCGCTTTGAGGTGACTATCGGCAGGCTTTGCAAAAAAATCAGTGTGAGGATAAACGATAACCCGGCTTCAACAAAAGCCATAATATAGTGATAACCCGAAACTGTTCCGTATTCGGCATATACGAATCCGCATCTTGTCACAGCCATCGCTAAAAAGACGACGACAGGCAGCGTTCTGACGCGGTCTTTTATAATAAGAGACGTCATTTTGGAACATATCGCAAATGCAAACAGAGCCGCAAGCACGAACAGCGAATGCTGAGGCGATATGCTCAGAGCCCCGGCAAGAAGCGCCAGGCATGCAAGAAAAGCTTTATCTTTTTTAATTAAAAGCATCGCTCCGAAAAATGGAAGAGCAAAGGGAATGACCTCTGACAGAATGAAGGCTCGTCCCAATAAAAAACCGATGACCATATAGATCAGCCCTTTATAAAAAAAGAGGGAATATAAATGCTGCATCACAAGCTTCGTCGTGCTGCCAAACCATGAATACAATTTTTGAACAGCAGGTCCAGCTATTGGGCTGTTCACTCTTCTTTCCGCTTTTTCCATGCTCTCATCTCCCACTCGTTTATTCGTTGCTTGCCATTATAGCGAAAGATGAAATAGGATTTTGTCAAAAGAAGGTAATGAATTCAAAGAACTGTTCGACGCTTTTTGTAGCATGCTTCAATCACTCTTGATAAGTCGAGTCCATTCCCGTTATTTTGCGTATTTTTAGGCAGCAAAAAAACCGGCTTCAGAAGAAGCCGGTTTCCGGAATGACCCGTACGGGATTCGAACCCGTGTTACCGCCGTGAAAGGGCGGTGTCTTAACCACTTGACCAACGGGCCTTCATATAAGTAGCGGCGGAGGGGATCGAACCCCCGACCTCACGGGTATGAACCGTACGCTCTAGCCAGCTGAGCTACACCGCCATGTTGTTAATTTCTTTTAACGCACAAGTTCTATAATACAAAGGATTGTCCTATCCGTCAATAGAAATTTTAATAAAAATTTTATGAGAAAATAAAAAGGCATCCGTTGGGATAAGACGAATGCCTTTCGTATATATAGAAAGCAGCAAGTTAACCTCTTCTTGCTCCGCGCCCTCCACGTTTTGATTCCGTGTTGCGTTTTAGAGACGATAAGCGATCTTCACTGTCTTTTAAAAACTTATTCATTTTCTGTTCAAACGTTTCTTTAGAGCGGAAATCATTTTTAGGTCTCGCAGGTCTTGATGATTGAGGACGGTCTACAGCCTTTTTGATCGACAAGCCGATTTTCCCATCTTTCTCAACATTGATGACTTTAACTTCTACTTGATCACCAACCTTCAGATGATCATTAATGTCCTTCACATAGTTATCGGCTACTTCGCTGATATGAACAAGACCTGTTGATCCTCCAGGCAGTTCAACAAACGCTCCGAAATTTGTAATACCTGTTACTTTCCCTTGCAACTTGCTGCCAACTTCAATCGACATAAAAAAAGTGCTCCTCCTTAGACTTAAAAAAGATCATTTGTTTAATTATACATAAAGAAAAAATTAAGTGTCAACAAGGCTACTTGCTCTTATCTTCAAACTTGAAGATGATTTCGCCATCTTTTGAGAGGTAATAATCCTTTCTGGCAAGCTCTGCAACGTAGTCCTCATCCTTTAATTTCACAATCTCATCTTTCAAATCCGATTTTTTTGCTTCCAGTTGTTCCAATTGTTTCAAAAGCTCTGCTTTCTTCTCTTGCTTCGCGCTGATATCCGAAGTCTGCGACCAAAGCGAACTGACAATCACAATCGCCGACAGCAGCACAACGGCGCCGAAAACCATCAACCGTCTGTATAGACCGCGTCTTTTTCTTTTCAGCTGCTGCTGTTTTCGCTCCATCTGCTCTTTGTATTCGTTCTGTATTTGCGATATGTTGCGTCTCGTGGGATCATTCATTCCAGACGGCCTCCCTTCATTTTTTTAAAAGTTTTGCCTTAATGGTTATGAATAGTTTCTTCCCCTTTTCGAAAAATCCTGCTCCTTTTTGCAAAAAGCGTCTCAACAATCCCCGAACCGGGGCGGGAAGAAGCCTGCAGCATTGATATAGTATAAAATAAATCGGATATCCTGCAAATTTTAATATCTTATATAAACATACCGCAAAAAAACGAAAAAGAACATAGATATTTCTCATTGTAAAGAGAATGATGGCTAAAATAGCTTGAAACGCCCATACAACAGGCCGAAACACCATCATCCGCATCATCTTTGAGACCAGCCTGGAGATGAATATAAAAAAGGAAATCATCCATTCCAAAAGCTTGATATAGATCTGCTTAAAAAGGCTTTGATAAGCGGCAAATCCAAGCATGACCGCCAGAAAGATATAAATTCGGAATTCCCCTTCATTCACGCTCAGCAAAACATAGAAAAAAAGGAGACCTTGTACCACCCAAAACAAAAAGTCATGGAAAAACAACAGCCACCTTGCTGTTTTCGAGCGGACGACAAAACGGGTGTAGGTGTCAAGAGAAGCGCCAAGCCATGCCCCCATTCCGGCCATGGCCAGCATCGTATAGAACTGAGTGGTCAGCGTCATTTAAACAACTTGCTAAAAAATCCTTTAGCTTTCTCCCCCTGCTGCTCATCCAAATAGACGAGATCAAGCACTCTTCCCTTGATGGAGACAACGCCTTTTTCCACATCAAGATTCTTCATCTGCAGGTTTTCGCCTCTGACCGCCAGCATGCCCATGACCGTCTCAAGTAAGAATTCCTCATTGTCAAAACTCTCGACCTGTTTGACACCGGATATATCCAGCAGCTTGCGGCCCTTCATCGTCACATTATGTTCAGGACCAGATGCCCCGCCGGAAGGGTTGTGCTGATCATAATATACATTCATCGATTCATCCCCCATATCCTCATACTAAAGATTCGATATTGCATTGTATGAGACGGGGGATTTTTTTAGAACAAGCCTATTCTCCTCCCAGCTTCTCTTCTTTGAGAACGGTATACATATCAGCGGCTTCTTCTTTTTTTGTCGTATCCTTCAATTCATTGACTTTGACGGTTACAAGCTTTTGGCCGAAACGCACCGCAAGCTCGTCTCCCGCTTTGACAACAGAGCTTGCTTTCGCCTGCTGGCCATTGATCGAAATTCTTCCCTGGTCAGCCACTTCTTTTGCAAGCGTCCGTCTTTTAATCAGCCTTGATACTTTGAGAAATTTGTCGAGTCTCATCACTTGTCAGCTCCTTTCAATGTCTTTCGCTTCATTCCACAATTCGTCCATTTCTTCAAGCGTCATACTTTCCAGATCCTTGCCCATGCGCTTTGCAGATTGTTCAATATGCGTGAACCTTCTGTAAAACTTGGCATTTGTCATCGCAAGGGCCTCTTCCGGTTCAATTTTATAAAACCGGCCGATGTTGACGAGCGCGAATAAAAGGTCGCCGAACTCTTCTTTCATTTTTTCGCTGGTCTGTTCGGTTTCCGAAATTTCTGAAGAAAACTCTTTCATTTCCTCGTGGACTTTATCCCAAATATCCTGGACATTCGACCAGTCGAACCCGGTCTTTGCCGCCTTTTTCTGAAGTTTGTTCGCTTTTGACAAAGCGGGAAGCGGCTTTGGAATGTCGTCGAGGAGGGATGGATCGTCCGCTTGTTTCTCCTGCTTCTTGATCTCTTCCCAGTTTACCATGACGTCGGCCTCATCACGAACAGATACTTCTCCGAAGACATGCGGATGTCTTCTGATCATTTTTGCGGTGATCCCGCGAATCACATCGTCAATTGCAAAAAGGCCGTCATCCTCGCCGATCTGCGCATGCAGCAGAACCTGGAGCATCACATCGCCGAGCTCTTCCACAAGGTGGTCTGGATCTTCTTCATCAATCGCCTCGAGCACCTCATAGCATTCCTCAATTAAGTATTTTTTGAGCGATTCATGGGTTTGTTTTTGATCCCACGGGCAGCCGTCCGGTCCGCGCAGCTTCCTGATGACGCTGCGGAACATCGAAAACTCCTGGTACAGAATTTCTTCGTCTCTGACAGGCGGAACGTAGACGCTCGTTAAATTGTTGATGCCCACGCTTCTGTCCAATTCGTAAAGAGGCACTGTCCGAATGTCTTGCATACTGCTTCCTGCCGCTGTGACAATGACGACTTCATAGTCATCAGGAAGCTTTTCCATCAATGTCAGCTTGACCTCTGATGCCGTCATTTGATCATACACCTGGCAAATAATCAAATGATGACGGAGCTCGACTTCGTCAGCGGAAAACCGGACGGCGTCGACAAACTGAAACCCGTCAATCGGATCGATCTGCAAAGCATTTAACGTCGCATCAATAAAGC
This sequence comes from Bacillus sp. J41TS8, assembly GCF_018333035.1. Taxonomy (NCBI): domain Bacteria; kingdom Bacillati; phylum Bacillota; class Bacilli; order Caryophanales; family Bacillaceae; genus Bacillus; species Bacillus sp. J41TS8. The sequence goes on along the minus strand of NZ_BORF01000022.1, from coordinate 31,993 downwards.
TGTGGCCTCCCTCGACAACGACATCGGCCTGATAAGCGCCCCGCCTCTCAAGCAAAAGCTGGACCGTTTTTTCAGCGACGAACGGATGGCCCGGAACGGCATAGAGCACATCGCGCTGCTTCGCCTCCTCAAACAGCCTATCTACGATCTCCTCGTAAACATCTTCGAATTGATCATGCTTTTCATAGACCTCATCAAAAAAATGAATCTCCGCTATTTCTTTTTTCAGGTCTTCTATTAATGGATGGTCTTTCGTCCTGACAAAAAGAACCTCCGCTTGTGTAAGCCGTTTATAAACACCGAGGGTTAATTGATTCATATCGCCTGCCCCCAGGCCGACTACCGTGATTTTACCGGCCATGCCTGCCGCCCCTTTCTCGTTTTAATGTCAGGAGCTTGCTGCCAAAAGGTACAAGCTCAAGTTCTTTTTCTGAAAACACGCGTAATGTGAAGATACCGGACAAAAAGACAACGCCGCCGACGAAAACGGCGCTAAGACTTTCCGCCGCCGCGATCCATCTGCTTTTATGAGGTATGGCCGCTTCAAAAGCAAAAAGCCACACCGCCAGAGCGGCCGACATGATCAGAGCCGACAGCAAAACACCGGCTATCCTGTATTCAGGCAGCTTGATCCAGCCTTTCCTTTTCAGCTGAAAAAAATTGAGACCAGCGACAGCGGCGAATGACATCATAGTCGCAAAAGCGGCGCCGGAAATACCGAAACCGGGGATCAGGAGCTCGTTCAATACGGCTTTCACAAAAAAGCCGCAGCAGACGGAAACAGCCGGAAGACATGTATGGCCGAGTCCTTGCAAAACAGCAGTCATCGTGATCGCCAACGATGCAAACAGAATCGACACGCTGAAAATTTGAAGAGCAGCCGTTCCATCGCTGTTCTTAAACAGCATGACATTCACCGGCTCCAAAATGCATATCAGACCGACGGCTGCTCCAGCCCCGATGACGAAGCTCATTTTTAGCGAATACCGGATCTTTTCCTCCAGAACCGCCGTTTCTCCCTTTTTCTTCGCTTTTGTAAGGGACGGGACAAGAGCTGTCGCAATGCTCGCAGCAAAAACGGTTCCCAGCTGCAAAAGCGGCTGTCCCCTGTCATACACCCCTTTTGTATGTTTCGCCTGAAGTTCGTCCATTCCTTGTCCGGCCAGCAATGAATACAAGTTCAATGCGTCGACGAGCTGGATGAGAATCAGCATGAGGCCGGCGGTGCAAATCGTAACCGAGTACAGACACAGATGTTTCAAAATATCGCCTGTACCGGCCTCTATCCCGGCGGCCGCGGAATGCTTTTCACGCTTGGCCCAAAACACGGCGAGAATGAAAAACGCCGCAAGGCCGCCGACAAGGGAGCCAAAAGCAGCCCCTGCCCCGGCGTCATATAAGGAAAAGCCGTTTTTGACGAGCCACCACGTCAAAATGAGGATCGCCCCGACCCGGAGTGTCTGTTCTCCAATTTGAGAAAGTGCCGTCGGAAGCATCCGTTCGCCTCCTTGAAAATAGCCTCTCAGCGAAGACACGAACGGCAGCAGCAAATAAGAAAACGACACGGCGCGGATCACTCCGGCAAGGTCGGGATCACCCATAAACCCTGCGATGGCTCCGGCTCCGGCAAACAAGAGAAGAAAAAAGCCAAGGCCCACAGCCGATAAAAAAAGCATAGACACCCGGAGAATTTTTGCCCGGTTTGCCGACCCGTAATCATTCAATAACTTTGAAATGATGACCGGGAACCCGGAGGTGGCAAGCATCACAGATATTCCGATCATCGGATACACCTGCTGAAAAATATAAAAACCGACATCTCCAACTATATTTTGAAAAGGCACTCTATATACAGCGCTTAATATCTTTGATAATATCCCCGCCAATGATAATACAAAGGCACCTTGCCAAATCCATTGTCTTTGGCCTCTTAAAAACCCCATTCCTTTAAGCTCCTTCCAATGCGCTTTCTCTCCGCTTTCTAAAAAGCGCACGAAACGTGCTTATTATACCATATTCAGGGCTCGTACCCCGCCTGCAACTGTGAATTAAAAAAGAACAGCCCAAAAGGTGCTGTTCCAACTGCTGATGCTGATTCAAGCTGAGAAAAACGCTTTCGGCATTCCAGCTCATTCGTTCGAGCAGGAATGTCAAAATAAAAGGAATGAGACCTATTGTTCCATTTGACGGGCCAAAAAACCGGCGGCGGTTTCAACCGCTTTATGTTCCACTTCGCCGATTGACTGGTCTTTCGAAAAAATGACAACCGCTCCGATCGGATCACCGTTTGCAACAATCGGACCGACGGTATAAGAAGCAACCTCTTCGTCAATACCATCAATAAGCTGAATTGTCTTCGCGTCTCCTTCCAAAACAGAACTGCGCTGATCCATCGCCTTTTCGACCATGTCGCTGATCGATTTGTTTAAATAGTCTTTTTTAGACCCCCCGGATACTGCGATATACACATCCCGGTCGCAAATCAGCACGGAATGGCCCATGCTGTCATAAAGCGCATCAGCATACTCCTTTGCAAAGTCGCCGAGCTCGCTGATCGGAGAATATTTTTTTAAAATAACCTCCCCATCCCGATCCACAAATATTTCCAAAGGATCTCCTTCACGAATGCGCAAAGTTCTGCGGATTTCCTTCGGGATCACGACCCGGCCTAAATCATCAATTCGACGTACGATACCAGTTGCTTTCATCTCTGCTGCCTCTCTTTCATTTGATGATATATCTGGTGGATATAAATAGAGCTGTGTACTTATGTAACACTCTCCACTCTTGATTGGTTTTAGTATCCTTCACATCAAATGTAATATACGCGAGAAACAACAAATTTTTATGATGAAGCGATCGTTTGCTTTTTAACGTTTTGAAGGCCTTTCAATATTTCGAGAAGCGTTTCAAGCCACTCTTCCGGTTGTCGGTTTTTCACTTGAATCGAAATTTTCAATTTCTTCCCTTCCATCCCGAGGCCGATTTGTCTGCCGTACTTGCTGCCGAGTTCAAACAGTTTTTGGCCGTCAATTTCGGCACTCGCTTTTTCGTCAATCGTCAGTCTGACGGCGTCTTTATCCTGTTTGATCAGCTCGACGCGTTCTGTGATGGCATATACCTTCGCCTCTGCGATGGCGAATAAATATTCGACTTCTTTCGGGTATTCGCCGAAGCGGTCGATCATCTCATCTTGAAGCTCGCTCTTTTCTTCAATGGTTGAAATCGCTCTGAACCGTTTATACATATCTATTTTTTGCTTGCCGTCTGTCACATAAGTCTGCGGAATATATGCGTCAAGCTCCAAATCGATTTCCGGCTCAAATTTTTCAGCTTGCGGTACATCTCCCTTGCGAGCTTCTATTGCTTCCTTGAGCATTTGCGAATATAAATCGAAACCGACAGAATCGATGAACCCGTGCTGCTGCGCACCTAAAAGATTTCCGGCGCCGCGGATCGTCAAATCGCGCATCGCGATTTTAAATCCTGACCCGAGTTCTGTAAATTCTTTAATCGCCTGAAGCCTTTTTTCGGCCACTTCCGTAAGGACTTTGTCCTTCCGGTACGTAAAGTAAGCGTAAGCTACACGGTTTGAGCGGCCCACGCGGCCCCTCAGCTGGTACAGCTGGGAAAGCCCCATCTTATCTGCGTCAAATACGATCAGGGTATTGACGTTTGGAATATCAACGCCCGTTTCAATAATCGTTGTGCTGACGAGCACATCCGATTCTCCCTCTAAGAAATTCAGCATGACCGATTCGAGTTCGTTTTCTGTCATCTTCCCATGGGCATAGGCCACCTTGGCGTCAGGCACAAGCATCGAGATTTCTTCCGCTTTTCTTTCAATATCCTCCACCCGATTGTACAAGAAGTAAACCTGACCGCCTCTGGCCAGCTCGCGTTCTATCGCTTCTCTGACCAGGGCTCCGTTGTATTCGACAACGTACGTCTGTACCGGGAAGCGGTTTTCCGGAGGCGTTTCAATGACTGACAAATCTCTGACACCGAGCATGGACATATGAAGGGTTCGAGGTATCGGAGTTGCCGTTAATGTCAAAACGTCGACATTCGCTTTAATGCGTTTAATCTTTTCCTTGTGCGTGACACCAAACCTTTGTTCTTCATCGATGATAAGCAGTCCAAGATCTTTGTACACGACATCCTTGGACAACAGTCTGTGAGTGCCGATTACGATGTCAATCGTTCCGTTTTTCAAGCCCTTGATCGTTTCATTTGCTTCTTTTCTCGTCCGGAACCGGCTGAGCAAACCGATATTAATCGGGTAGTCCTGGAAGCGTTCCAATATCGTTTCATAGTGCTGCTGTGCGAGGATCGTAGTCGGCACAAGGATCGCGACCTGTTTTCCGTCTGCAATCGCTTTAAAGGCGGCGCGGATCGCCACTTCCGTTTTGCCGTAGCCCACATCGCCGCAAAGGAGCCGATCCATCGGTCTTTCTTTTTCCATGTCTCTTTTAATCTCATGAATCGATCTCAGCTGATCCTCTGTCTCCTGATAAGGAAATGCGGCTTCAAACTCACGCTGCATTTCATGGTCGGGAGAAAACGCGTAACCTTTGCTTGCTTCCCTTTCGGCATAAAGCTTGATCAAGTCATCGGCGATATCCTGGACAGAGCTTTCAACCTTTTTCTTAACCCGTTTCCATTCGCTTCCCCCGAGTTTATAAAGCTTCGGCTCTTTGCCTTCGGAACCGACGTATTTTTGCACCTGATCAATTTGGTCAACCGGTACGTAAAGCTTGTCGCTTCCCTGGTAGTGAATATTCAGGTAATCCTTATGAATGCCGTTGATCTCCAGCGTTTCGATCCCTAAATACTTTCCGATACCGTGGTTCACATGGACGACATAATCGCCGATCTGAAGCTCCGAGTAGCTTTTGATCCGTTCGGCATTGGTCAGTTTTTGTTTGCGCGCCTGCTTTTTGACACGCTTTTTAAACAGCTCTTCCTCGGTAATGACGGCCAGCTTGATCATCGGAAGTTCAAAGCCGGATTGAAGACCGCCTTCCATAATGTAAATCTGGCCTTGGGCAAGCGCTGCATCCTGGTCGGCCTGGGCGGCTTCGATGTCATAATCGGACAATACAGACGCAAGTTTTTCGACGCGCTCTTTGCTGTCCCCTAGAAAAACCGTTGTATATTTCGATTTCTTAAACCGTTCAATCTCATTTTTGAGCACATTCATTTGTCCGTGAAAGCTCTGCATTTGCTTGCTTGAAACATTGACGATGTTTTGCGGACTGGTGTGCTGCACATGCCTTAAAAACAGCGAGTAATACAAAATCGGGCGGGACTGTTTTGAAATGAGGCTGTGAAAAGGAAATGACATTGCCGAATCATGAAGGATTTTCCCTTCTTCCAGCAGGCTCGTTACCCATTCTGCCTCTTCCTTTTGCAGCTGGTCTTCCATTTCATGAATACGGCTGATCTCATCTAGTATCAGCAAAGTATTTTTCGGGAAATAATCTAGTAAACTAGCAGGCTTCTCATAGAAATAAGAAAGGTATTTAACCATTTCCTGGCCGATATGCCCTTCCTTGAGCCGCTCTTTATCTTCCGCGATATTTTGGTCGAGAATTTCCTTTTGTTTATCAAGCTTCAGCTTTTTAAGACTGTTGGCAAGGCCTTTATCGATTTGTTCAAGCGCTCTTTGCCGATCTTCATCCCGCACGATCAGTTCCTTCGCAGGGCCGATCGTTACTTCATCGCGCGTTTCCAGTGAGCGCTGATCATCCGTATTGAATATACGAATCGAGTCAACTTCTGTATCAAACAATTCAATCCGGACAGGGTTTTCTTCGGTCAATGAATAGACATCGATAATCCCTCCGCGAATGCTGAATTCGCCTGGAGCCGCCACCATATCCGTACGCTCATACCCCATTTGAACAAGCTTCTGAAGCAGCTGTTCCGGGTCGATGTCGCGCCCCGTCTCAATGCGAATCTGACTGTTTTGCCATACTTCGACAGGGGGCAGCATTCTTCTGACGGCTGCTGCCGGAGCAATAACGATTGGCGTTTCACCGCTTGCAAGCCGATTTAAGACATCAAGCCTTTGCGAGCGCAGCTCAGGGCTTGCCACCGCAATTTCAGAAGAAATCAATTCGTTGACAGGATATAAAAGGACAGGCTGATCTTTTATCAGCCCTGTCAAGTCATCTGTAATTTTTTGAGCCTGATAAAGGTTATGCGTAATTAAAAATACCGGCCGTCTCGTTTCTTTTGTAAGAGCGGCTGTAAATAACGACCGGGCAGATCCGGAGAGCCCCGCAAGCAGCTGTTCCTTCAGCCCTTCGTTCAAGCCGTTGACGATGGATTTAAAATCATCGCTTTTTGTAATATAGGATTGAATATTGTTCAAATGAGCCCCTCCTCTCTTCCTCAAATAGAAAAATGCTTTGGTCTAGTCTCTACACCAAAGCTATTTATTGAATAAACGAATGATATTGGTGATAATCCGGGTTTCGCTCAAGCGCCTCTTGACAATCTTCACATATCGTCTTCACATGTAAATCCCCATTATCCATATAAGAAATCATATCGTTTCTTTCATCGTTTGTTAAGTGGTTAAAGCCTAACTGTTCACTGTTTACATAAGAATGGTCAAGACTTCCGACTTTAACGCCGCAATGCCGGCAATAATAATGTAAAGCCATAAAGGAACCTCCATACCGAGTCTTTTTAAAACTAGTATGTTCCGTTCCCTTTTGCCTTATACCTTGGCATTAAATTCATTCATAACTTCTAAAAAAGGTTTTTCCAGAGAAGCTTCACAGGCCTTGGCCGATTGTCTGACGGCCTCTTGTATCGCCGGCTCTTCTTCATCTGTAAAAGCGCCAAGCACATAGTCGACGATTTTCATGCCGTTGACCGGACGGCCGATTCCGATTCTGATCCGGTTAAACTCCGTTGTTCCCAGATGCTGAATCATCGATTTGATGCCGTTATGGCCTCCTGCGCTTCCTTTCGTCCTCAGACGGATTCTTCCGGTCGGAAGATCCAAGTCATCGTAAATCACTTTCATATTGTCAACAGGGATTTCATAATAGTCCAAAAGCGGCCTCAAACATTCTCCCGATAAATTCATATATGTAAGCGGCTTAACAAGTAGAACCTTTTTGCCGGAAACAAATCCGATTCCGTATTGACCGTTGAACTTTGTTTTATCTAGCGGAATGTTCCACTCTTTTGAGAGCTCGTCGATTGTCATAAAACCTACATTGTGTCTCGTATTTTCATATGTTTTACCCGGATTGCCCAATCCTGCAAACACAAGCATTATTCTATATCCTCCCTTAAGCAAAACCCTGCCTCAGCATACTGAGGGGGAGCATCCTAATTTCCCCTCATTCTAGCACAAAAGACGTAACCGCGGGAGGATTACGTCTTGCGTATTTATTCTTCTTTTTCCTCTTCAGTGCCTTTTTCTGGTTCCTCAACGTCTTGAGCGGCTGATTCGGCTTCCGTTTCTTCCTGCTTTTGAGGAGGAAGAATGGATGCAACAACTTCATCAGGCTCATGGTTGTATGAATAATCGCCTGTAGACGGAATATCGCCGACGGTTAGAACATCGTTGACTTCGAGACTGGAAATCTCGACCTCGATCGTTTGCGGAATGTTCTTCGGCTTCGCTGTGACAGACAGCTCGTAAAGCGGCTGCTGAAGAACACCGCCCTGTTTAATGCCCTCTGCTTCACCCGTAAGGTTTACAGGAACCGTCGCCTCCATTTCCGCTTCCATATCAACCACTTTAAAATCGGCATGTACGATTGAATCTTTTAATGGATCCGTCTGCAGCTCAGTCACCATAACAGAGTGCTGGTCTCCGTTTATATCCAAGTTGATAATCGTATTTTTGCCCTCAGCGCGCAAGATTTTTAAAAGCTCGATACTGTCTAACGCAACGGATTTGTTTTCCAGGTTTCTTCCGTAAATGACACCCGGCACATACCCGGATTGCCGGATCTTCCTTAAAGAAGACCGTCTGGAATCCGTTCTTTCTTCCGCTTTTAAAATTGCCATGTTCAGCACCATCCTATCGTTAGATTGGTCTTTCTAAAACCATACCCATAACGACAAAACTTTAAACCAGAATCAGCAAATTAATCGAACAGGAAGCTGACAGATTGTTTTTCATGCACACGAATAATCGCTTCTGCCAGAAGCGGTGCAACAGAAAGCTGCTTGAACTTCGCGATTTTCTTTTCTTCAGGAAGCTCAATGCTGTTGGTCACAACGAGCTCTTTAATTTTCGAATTGTCGATTCTTTCGATTGCCGGACCGGAAAGAACCGGGTGTGTACAGCATGCATACACTTCCTCTGCGCCGCTTTCGACGAGCGCATTGGCCGCAAGCGTAATCGTTCCTGCCGTATCAATAATATCATCAATTAAAATGGCTGTTTTTCCTTCAATATGTCCGATGATATTCATAACCTCGGCTACATTCGGCTTAGGTCGGCGTTTATCGATAATCGCAATCGGCGCTTTCAAGCGGTCCGCCAATTTGCGGGCACGCGTCACACCGCCGTGGTCAGGGGACACGATCACGACATCCTTGAAATTTTTCTCTTCAAAATAATTACCTAAAATCGGAACACCCATTAAATGATCGATCGGTATATCAAAGAAACCTTGGATTTGCGGCGCGTGCAGATCAAGTGCAATCACACGGGTAGCTCCGGCGGTTTCCAGCAGGTTTGCCACCAGTTTGGCTGTGATCGGCTCACGGGAACGGGCTTTACGGTCCTGACGGGCATAGCCGTAGTAAGGCATCACGATATTAATCGTTTTCGCCGACGCGCGTTTCAGCGCATCCACCATAATCAAAAGCTCCATAATATGCTCGTTCACCGGTGCGCTTGTCGATTGGATGACATAGCAATCGCAGCCGCGGATGCTTTCTTCAATATTAATTTGGACCTCACCGTCGCTAAAGCGTTTAACAGAACTCTTTCCCAGCTCAACTCCGACGGCATCTGCGATTTCCTTCGCAAGACCCGGATTTGAGTTTAAAGAAAAAATCTTCAAATTGTCGTCTTCATATTTAGACATGGTAAACCTCCGATTTAGGATTATTTTTTGTGTATGTTCTCAGCGTAGTCTTCTTTGTTGACTTGTCTTGCTCTGGCAATAGACAAAGCCCTGCCTGGTACATCGTCGGTAATCGTTGAACCCGCAGCTACGTATGCGCCTTCGCCGATTGTCACCGGAGCGACCAAATTGGAGTTGCAGCCGATAAATGCCCCATTTTCAATCTTCGTTTTGAACTTATGTTTCCCATCATAATTTACGGTAATCGACCCGCAGCCAAGATTGACATCCGTTCCGATTTCCGCGTCCCCTATGTAGCTTAAATGAGATGCTTTGCTGCGATCACCAAATTCCGATTTTTTCACTTCGACGAAATTCCCGATCCTTACCTCATTGCCGATCTTTGAATCGGGTCTGATATGAGCAAACGGCCCAATCGTAACATCGTCACCGACTTCACTGTTCACGACAACGGACTGCTTAATAACCGTTCTGCTGCCGATCGTACTGTTTTCGAGTTCGCTGTTCTGTCCGATGACCGCGTCCTCACCGATGACAACCCGCCCTTTAATAACGGTGCCGGGATAAATCACGGTATCTCTGCCGATGACGGCTTCCGGTGAAATATATGTGTTGTCGGGGTCGATTAAGCTTACGCCGTTTCGCATGTGGCGTTTATTGATCCGCTGCTTCATATAAATTTCCGCTTGTGAAAGGGCGACTCTGTCATTGACTCCGAGCGTTTCCTGGAAGTTGCCAGTCTGATAAGCGGCTACAGTTTCACCTTGATTTTTCAAGATCTCAATGACATCCGGAAGATAATATTCCCCTTGTACGTTGTCATTGGAAACCTGCTCGATCGTTTGAAAAAGAGCTTCGTTGTCAAAACAATAAGTTCCTGTGTTAATTTCTTTGACAAGTCTTTCCTCGTCTGTTGCATCTTTATGTTCGACAATTTTTGCAACATCGCCGTTTTCATTGCGAATAATGCGTCCGTAGCCTGTCGGATCCTCCGCTACAGCGGTTAAAATCGTCACTTTTGCTGCTTTTTTCTGGTGCTCATTGAGCATGGCTTCCATCGTTTCGGCAGTTAAAAGCGGTGTATCTCCGCAAATGACGATAGTCGTTCCTTTTTCGCTTCCAAGAATCGACTTGGCCTGCTTAACGGCATGGGCTGTTCCGAGCTGTTCAGCCTGCAGGGCATATTCGCTTTTTTCCCCGAGCTGTTTTTTGACATCTTCGGCTCCATGTCCAACTATTGTGACAAGTTTTTCTAATGATAGCTTGCGAGCTTCGTCGACAACATGCTCGACCATAGGTTTTCCGCAAACCGGATGAAGAACTTTATAAAGCTTTGATTTCATTCTTGTTCCTTGACCAGCTGCTAACACAACTGCAAACCGCTTATCCATGTATTGGCCTCCATTATCCCTATTATCCATAGAAAAATATATCCTAAATATGAGTTGATTTCAAGCAAGCCAAAATGAGAAATCAGAAAATCAATACAGCATATTTTGGATATTCAGAGTATATTTAGGATTCACTGATCAGGGAGACAAATTGATTCCTTCGGGATGGGATTCTCAAACCGCCATATGTTTTACCTCCTTTTTCTGTTTATACGCAATCACAAACCATATATTGTCATTTTATTATGATAAGATTATTTTTTTTCAAAACAAAAAGGGCTTATCCATAAGCCCTTCTTTTTTTAAGAAGCTCCAGCTTCTTCATATTCTATTTCCTCAACGTCACCCAAACGATGATATTCATTTAACACCGCGTCCTGAATTTTTCCGCGGGTGCTTGAGTTGATTGGATGAGCGATATCACGAAATTCTCCATCAGGTGTACGCTTACTTGGCATCGCAACGAAAAGACCATTGTTTCCATCAATTACACGAATATCATGCACTACAAATTCGTGATCCAGCGTGATGGATGCAATCGCTCTCATGCGACCATCGGTATTCACGCGGCGTAATCTTACGTCGGTAACTTCCACAGTAGTTCACCACCTTTTCCCAATATAAAAACATTAGTGTAACTATTCAACGGTTTTTTTTGTTTTCCTGCATAATTAAAAATATTTTTGTAATATTGGGATAAAAAAACACTGAATTGACAAATTTTCCAAACAAAAAAGATGATTTTGGAGACCAAAACCATCTTTTCGGAGTTTTTTCTATTTTACTAATGCGACGACTTCTATTTCAACGAGCGCGTCTTTCGGCAGCCTTGCCACCTCAACACATGATCTCGCCGGTTTGTGGGTATCGAAGTACTGTCCGTAAACTTCATTCACCTCTGCGAACTGATTCATATCCGCCAAAAACACAGTTGCTTTGACGACAGTCTCCAGAGAGGCGTTCGCTTCTTTCAGCACGGCTTTTAAATTGCGGAAAACTTGATGCGTCTGTTCTATGATGTCTCCAGTCACCATTTCACCCGACGGGGTCAGTGGAATTTGCCCTGAACTGTAAAACATATTATTGACAACAATTCCTTGTGAATACGGTCCGATCGCCGCCGGTGCTTCTTTTGTCTGAACAACCTTTGTCATCTCAAACTCCCCATTTCCTATTCATTGTCTGCAAAAAAACGCTGAAAGTTTCCGTTTTGGATTTCCACCTTTTTTTCCTTCATATCAATTTCAGAAAGAGTCAAAAGGGACATGTACTCATCGACCAGTCGCTCCTTGACTCCCTGAGCCTCCACAAGAACACCGATGCCTGCTACATGGGCATTGAATTCCTCGAGAAGATTGATCATACCGTTGATCGTTCCTCCCGCTTTCATAAAGTCGTCTATAATCAAAACGCGCGAGCCCGTCTGCAAGTTGCGTTTTGCAAGAGACATCGTCTGAATGCGGTTGGAAGATCCAGACACATAGTTAATGCTGACCGTTGAACCTTCAGTTACCTTATTGTCTTTTCTGACGACCACTGTCGGCACATCAAGGTAGCTGGCTACCGCATATGCCAGAGGAATTCCTTTTGTCGCCACCGTCATCACGACATCGATCTCCCTGTCTGAAAAAGCTGAAGCAAAAATCTTGCCGGCCTTCGTTAATACAGAGGGCTTGCCAAGGATATCGGTTAAATACAAATATCCGCCGGGCAATATCCGTTCCGAATCGATCAATGACTCACCGAGCGACTTTACAAATTCCTCCGCTTCATCGCGTTTTACCTTTGGAATGTATTTAACGCCGCCTGCTGCTCCCGGCACGGTCTGAAGCGTCCCGATCCCCTGCTGCTCGAAGGTCTGCTTAATAATGGTTAAATCTTCACTAATGGATGATTTAGCAGATTGATACCGTTCTGAAAAGAAGGTTAATGGCACTAAGACATGCGGATGGGTCAACAAATAATTTGTCAGATCCACCAATCTGCCGCTTCGACGAAACTTCATGCACTTACCTCCAAAATCCGAATATTTTTAAAAATAATATAACTTAACATACGGATTTAATCAAGTTCATTTTGTTCTCCGATCATCCGCACCGCATAAACCTGATCGCAAAACCCTCTTAATCCGTTATAGATTCTTTGTACTTTTGATTCGTATTGAACCAATCCGAACACAGTGGGGCCGCTCCCGCTCATCAGCACAGCATCGGCGCCAAACCGCTTCATTTGATTTTTGATCATCGCGACTTCGGGATGCATATTCAATGTAACAGATTCGAGAACATTGCCGAGTTTGTCGCACATTTTTTGAAAATTCTTCTCTTCGATCGCAGAAATCATACCTTGAACATCCGGATGTTCAATCTCATCGACTTTTAGCTGCTTGTACACTTCTGCAGTTGATACGCCGATCGTCGGCTTTGCCAGCACAACCCAGCAGTGCGGCGGAGTCTCGATATGACGGATTTTCTCTCCTCTTCCCGTTGCAAGAGCCGTTCCTCCATGTACGCAAAAGGAGACATCAGATCCGATCTCAGCGCCAAGCTCAGCCAGTTCATTCATCGAAAGCTTCAAATCCCACAGCCGGTTCAGCCCTCTGAAGACGGCAGCCGCATCGCTGCTTCCTCCCGCAAGCCCCGCAGCAACGGGAATCACTTTCGTAATAAATATAGAAACACCTTTTTTAATGCCGTATCGTTCTTTCATGAGCATTGCAGCCTGATAAGCAAGGTTTCGCTGATCGTCGGGAACAAAGCGGTTATGCGAAGAAACCGTTACTTTATCTTCTGCCAGCTCGGTTAATTCAATCCGATCCGCCAAATCAATTGTCGTCATGACCATCTCTACTTCATGATACCCATCTGGACGTTTGCGGCGAACGTCGAGCGACAAATTAATTTTAGCCGGCGCCTTCTCTAAAATACGCAATCCATTCACCTACTTCTCCATCTAAACATAAGTATCCACATTGTAACATATTTTGAAGTACAGGACGTACAAATGCATGCGCCCGCGCAAGACGCCGCGCCTTTAGCATGCGGTCATTTTCCATACAAGTACAAATGCATGCGCACGTGCAGGACACCGCGCTCTTAGCATGCGGTCATTCCCGCAGATCGCGATTGCCCCCTTCAGCGAATCCTTAAGGCGTTTGCAGCACCTGATCGGCTGAATGCAGATCAATGAAAAAAACGGAGGACAGAAGCGCCCTCCGTATGTCACTGTTTTAATGATTTTGCTGGTTTTGAGCCATATGCTGTTCGGCTAATTCAATGGCCCTCTTCACCATGTTACCGGCGTCTCTGGCCCGAATTCCGCCCCAGCCCTCGGTTTTTACCGTGTCGTAAAATCCAAGATCCTTAGCCAATTCATTTTTGAATTCCTCTGACATGATGCTTCGACGTCTGCCCATGCGAAACAGCCCCTTTCAAGTATCATACCATCCGTCTGACTCATCATAAAACAAGTGACATGTATTAGCTTTGCTCGATTTGTGCAGAACTTCCCCGAAAAATTCTGGATAAAAAAAGGCAAAACAAAAAGCAGCAAACATAAAGTCCGCTGCTTATTAAAGGGCTACTGAGCTGGTTTTATCATCAGAAAATCTCAATTCAACCGTCTCAGTAAGAATATCCGCATAACTGTATGAAACTCTTTCAAACGAATTCTCGTCTTGGTCTAGTTGTATCACAAAAACAGAAGGGTACGTCTCAGCTAAAATGCCCGAACGCTCAATCGTTTTTCGGCGGCCACCGTTTGCTTTTAACGTCAGCCTTTTTCCCAAATGTCCATCAAGCGATCTTTTAATATCGGACAACGTTTTCGCCATTGCATCCACCTCACTATATTCAGTATACACCAGAAGCCCATTTTTGTCAAATAAAATTTAAATTATATCAACGTTCATAAGCCTCTGTCAATAAAATATTTGTGACAAATTATACGCCGACTTTCCCTTATTTTCCTCATTTTTCGTTTCATTATGTATGTTTTTTTAAAAAAAGGTAAAAACATTCGGCTGTATGGCAAAAACCCGCCATCCGGCGGGCTCGTTTAATCGTTTTCTTTTGTTTTATATGGCATTCCGATTCTCAATACGCCTCGCGTCTCAATGCCTCCGAGTCCCTTTTCCCTCGTCAGGGTGTTTCTGAGCACTTCCCAGACGTTAATGCGGTCCATAAACGGAGTGAAGCTGATTTTTGCGACTATATAGACCGGATCAAGCGCATGGATGTTGACTCTTGACGGAGAGCTTGCAAAATTTGCACCGGCTCTGATCAGTGATTCAAAATGGGACTGGCATGCGCCTGCAAAAATGACAAGCTGATCAAGATGGGGAATTTTTTTTCTCGCTTTTTGAACGGTTTCGATAAAATCTTTTGAATGCCTGTAGGCATCCAGATTGTTAATATCACCCTTCTGCTTAGAATAGGCATCGTGTCCGGTGATGACGAGAAGATCCGGGCGGTACTCATCGATCAGTTCCTCGATGACCGATGACATTTTCTTTTCATAACAATGAATGCCGTATACAGGAACCCCGATCTTTTCATAGAGCGCCAGACATTTTTTTAAATAAGCCGAATCCCCGTCTAAATGAAGGACTCTTCCAGGCATATGAAAGTACTGCTGTTGATTGTTATATTGGTTTGTGGCGCGATACTCATGTTTATTGTGAAGGAGTTTGTAATCCTGGCGGAGAAGATCGAGGGATTCCTTCATTCTCGATTCTTCTTCCCGCTTTCTCATCTGCCGCTCAGCCTCGCGGACCATCTCCAGGTCCGTTAAATATGCGTCAGCGATTAATCTGACCTCATCTCCGTGCAAAACGGCCACAGGTTCTCCATTTGCCGATTGATCAATTCGTATAATTCGAAATAAGATATCTCTTCGATAAGATTTTCTGACGACCATATCGCCTATTTTAAATTGCATGCTTTTCACTCCACACATAGACTAAGCCCCATCCTGATGAATATAAAGCAATGAAAAGTAAAGGTGCTTCTTTAGCCTATGTGCCCGCCCTTCAAGTGGTGAACGGATGACAAGCCTGATCAGGCTTAAAGCCCGGCTTCAAATAAAAAAAGCCCTCCATTAAAGAAGGACTGCTCTCAAGCGGTCAGATAAGACGGCGAACTCTTCAATGCTCAGCGATTCTCCGCGTCGTTTTCCGTCGATTTGTGAATCCTGAAGCGCTCTTTCAATTTTTGATTTATTCTCTTTGCCATTCGGCAGGTTGTTAACGAGGTTGTTGAAAAGCGTTTTTCGGCGCTGTGCAAAGCTGGATTTTACGACTTGAAAGAAAAAGGCTTCATCTTGAACCGCGACAGCAGGTTCTCCCCTCAGCGTCAGCCTGATGACCGCGGAATCCACGTTAGGCTGAGGGACAAATACAGTCTTTGGCACATTCATGACCGTTTTGGCTTCGGTATAAAACTGAACCGCGATGGAAAGGGACCCGTATTCCTTTGTAGAAGGTTTCGCAGCCATTCGGTCCGCTACCTCTTTTTGAAGCATGACGACGATCCCTTTCAGCGGCAGATTTTCTTCTAAAAGCTTCATGATGATCGGAGTCGTGACGTAATACGGGAGGTTGGCGACAACCATCACCTCATCGCAGTCTTGAAACTGCTCGTCCATTACCGCCCGGACATCGGCTTTCAGGACATCCTGGTGAATGACAGTCACATTATCATACGGAGAAAGCGTATCTTTTAAAATCGGCAGGAGCCTTTGGTCGATTTCGAAGGCCGTCACTTTCTTCGCACGCTTTGCCAGCTGCTCGGTCAATGCCCCGATCCCCGGACCGATTTCAATCACGCCGGTACGCTCCGTCACTCCCGCATGGTCGACAATTCTGTCCAATATGTTCGTATCAATCAAGAAGTTCTGCCCCAGGCTTTTTTTGAATGAAAATCCGTATTTATTGAGAATTTCCTTAGTTCTAATTGGGGTGGCGATATCTTTATTCATGCTCTTCCTCCCGCAGCACAACATCCAGTGCGCTTAAATAATCACTCTTTTTGATCTGAAACATTTGCAGCCGCTTTTGAAGCTGTTTCCCATTTGTATAGCCGATATTCAATATCTCGCCGAGCCGCTCCCGCCTTTGTTTTGCCAGAGGGCCCCCGATCAGGCCGGCTTCGATTAAATCCCGAGCCTCAATCTCAGGTTCCGTCGCCTCCATTTCCTCCTGAACGGTTTTTAAGCATTCGCGGATTGCCTCAAGCGAAGCATGTTCAACACCGATTCCGCGCTTATTTTTAGGCTTTGCCAAATGCTTGGGTAAAAATGCATGCTTGCAGCCGGGGACTTTTTCTGCAATCGTTTTTCTGATTTTTTCCCCCGGGAAATCAGGATCGGTTAAAATAATGACCCCGCGCGTTTCCTGGGCAAGCCGAATCCGTTTGATGACGTCTTCCCCTATGGCAGATCCGTTCGTTTCAATCGTATCAGCATCAACAGCCGATTTGATTTTTGCTGTGTCATCACGGCCTTCGACAACAATAATTTCTTTAATCTTCATTTCTTCCTCCGTATAGTGAAAAACCTTTTATTACATTTTTAAAATTATTGAAACCTTTTTGTAACAAAACCGTCTAATTAATTAGAAAACAAGATGGATCTATTATAACCAAAAAAACAGAGGGCGCAAAATCCCTCTGCTTATATAAGAAGCGTAATAAATGATATTTAGTTCAACACCTTGATTTTAACTCTTTTGTTACCCCAGCGGTAAGCTGTAGACTTACTCGGAAAGAATACATCGATTTTACGGCCTTTGATGGCTGAGCCTGTATCGGCTGCAACCGCGTAGCCATATCCTTCTACATGTACTTTAGAACCCAGCGGAATGACGCTCGGATCGACAGCGATCACTTTAGCACCCGGATTATTTTTCAAGTTAACGCCGGTCGCAGTGTGGCCAGAGCATCCGTTGCAGCTTGCCGTATAAGCTGTAGAGGATACATAAAATTCTTTTCCTGAGGATTGATTTCCGCGCGATACATTCGCGCTGACTGTAGCCACTGCGGCTTGCTTTGTACCGACAGCAATGATTTTGGCTTTGCTTTCAGCGGCTGTTTCCTCTTTAACCAGTTCTCTGGAAACTTCCTTGCCGTTTTTCATCACAACGGCATAGTGCTTTTTAAGCTTGCCATGTTTACCGTCCCGTACAACTTTTTCTTTCCCCTTTTCAAGTGAATCGTCCTCTTTTTTGCGGACTTCAAAAGGGATGTTCTCTTCCACTACATCGGTGACTTTTTTGATACGAGTAATGTGAATCGCCTGATCTTTTGTCAGCTTTTTATCAAGCGCAGGCTTAACTTCATCATCGCCTTTTATGCTGATCTTATGATGTTTTAAAAAGTCAGCGACCGTAGTCGAAGTCGTCCATATATCTTTATCTTTACCGGCATCCTTTACGGTTACTTTAAAAGCCCTTTGCAAAGTCAGCTTCATGTCTTTCGTTATTTCTTTATCAACTGAGGGTTCAATTTGATCGTGTTCCGCCAACTCTAGATTTAAATCTTTCAGCAGTTTGCCGACAGTACCCGCTGTTGTCCAGATTTCTTTTTCCTGTCCGTCGACCGCGAAATGAACAGGTTTTGCGGCAACATACTCAACATTCGTGTTCGCCGTTAATTTTGTATCTTCAGCGGGAGAGATGTGATCTTCTTTCCTCGTCTCGATGTCTAAGCTTTTCAGCAGTTCACCTACGGTTTCAGCATTCGTGCGAACATCCTGCTTTTTCCCGTTTATCGAAATGGTGACTTGCTGTTTAGCGAGCTCATGTGCTCCGTAAGCAGTTCCGCTTCCTGCGACAAGCAGTCCAGCAGCAATCAGTATCCATCTGCTTTTGCTAAGCTTTACGGAAAACAGCTTTTTCATTTTTTGTATGATGAAAAACGCCTCCTTCTCCTCGGGGAGATTATATAGAGTATCTACAAGCCTGTCAACCCTCCTCTCTATTTCTCCGCAAGCCCGCCATCTCTTTTATTATGGGAAAACCACCTCATAAAAGAAAGAAAGACTTGTCGACAAAGATATCCTATGAGTGCAAACAGACATGTAGAACTTTTTAGAACCGTCCCCCGAAGAGACAAGCTTGAACAAGGCTCGATATCAAATCGTGTCAGCTGATGCCGAAAAGTTTTTTTGCATTTTCTGTGGTGATGGCCGCTATTTCTTCATAAGTCATCCCTTTCAATTCAGCAATTTGTTCGGCGACAAGCTTCACATAGCTTGGTTCATTCCGCTTTCCTCTGTATGGATGCGGCGTTAAATACGGGCAGTCCGTCTCAATTAAAAGTCGGTCATTTGGTATTTGTTTGACCACTTCCTTCGGCTTTTTGGCATTTTTAAATGTGACGGGACCGCCGAAAGATAGGTAGAAATTCATGTTTATGCACTCTTGTGCAATTTCGGCGCTTCCGGTATAACAGTGCATGATCCCGCCGACTTCCTCGGCCCCTTCTTCCCGCAAAATAGAAACGACATCCTCTGTTGCATCACGGTTGTGAATCACGATTGGCAAGCCGACTTCTTTTGCCAAAGCAATCTGTTTTCTGAACACCTCTTTTTGAACGTCCTTCGGCGACTTATCCCAATGATAATCAAGTCCCATTTCACCGATCGCCACAACTTTTTCATGGGCAGAGAGGTCTTTGATCCAAGCCAAATCTTCATCGGTCATATCAATTGCATCAACCGGATGCCACCCGATGGCAGCATAAATAAAATCGTATGCTTCAATCAATTCCATTGCGCGCTTAATCGTCGGACGATCGAATCCCACAACAACAATGTGCTCCACTTTTTCTTCCTTTGCCCGAGCAATGACTTCTTCCAAATCCTCATTAAATTGCTCGGCATTTAAATGTGCATGTGTATCAAATAACATCAAAATGCCACCTTTTTTAGATATTGTCGAAAAACAAAAGGTGTTCGACGAAATGTTACACGTGGAACACCCTTTGCCAACATTTATTTGATTCGCGTTCCGTTTGATAATGAACTGTCTACCGCTGCAAGCGACAGAACGCCGTTGTCTTCTCCAGCCAATATCATGCCTTGAGAAAGTTCTCCTCTTAGTTTGACCGGTTTTAAGTTTGTTACACAAATGACTTTCCGGCCGACAAGCTCTTCAGGTTTGTAGTGCTTGGCAATTCCTGAAACGACCTGGCGTTTTTCAAAGCCCAAATCAAGCTGAAGCTTTAACAGACGGTCCGCTTTTTTGACGGGTTCGGCATGGATGACTTCAGCCACTCTCAGCTCCGTGCTCATAAAATCGTCTATCGTGATTTCCGGAAGCCTTTCAATTGCTTTTTCCTCTTGTTTCGGTTCTTCTTTTGGAGCCGTTCCCTGCATTTTTGATTTGATATAAGCGACTTCGTCTTCCGCTTCAAGACGCGGGAACAACGGTTCTCCTTTTTGAACTTTGACCGATTTCAGCTGGCCGAAGCTTTTAATGCTGTCCCAGTTTTTCAATGACGCATCCGTAACACCGAGCTGTGCAAAAATCTTTTCAGGCGTCTGCGTTAAGAACGGCTGCAGCAATACAGCAGTGATGCGCAACGACTCTGCCAAATGGTACATGACCGATTGAAGATCTTTTTCTTTGTCCTTATCTTTTGCCAGTACCCATGGGGCTGTCTCGTCAATGTATTTATTCGTTCTGCTGACAAACTGCCACAATGAAGAAAGTGCTACAGAAAATTCCATATTTTCGATCGCCTGTTCGTACGCTTCAATTGTCTTTTGTGAGAATGATGACAACTGTTCGTCAAAAGCGGTAACCGGGCCTTCGTATGACTGAACCCGGCCGTCAAAGTATTTGTTGACCATGGCGACCGTTCTGTTTAACAGGTTGCCTAAATCATTCGCTAAATCATAGTTAATCCGCTCGACAAATCCTTCCGGTGTAAATACGCCGTCAGAACCGAACGGCACTTCGCGAAGAAGATAGTAACGCAATGCATCAAGTCCGTATTTGTCGATTAATGTGACTGGATCGACCACATTTCCTTTTGATTTAGACATTTTTCCGTCCTTCATCAGCAGCCATCCGTGGGCAAAAACTTTTTTCGGCAGCGGAAGGTCCAATGCCATTAGCATAATCGGCCAGTAAATGGTATGGAAACGGACGATCTCTTTACCGACAAGATGAACGTCTGCCGGCCAATATTTTTGATAATTTTCATCGTTTGCCGTATTAAAGCCAAGTGCCGTAATGTAATTAAACAGCGCGTCTATCCAAACATAGATGACATGCTTCGGGTTGCCGGGCACTTTTATTCCCCAGTCGAACGTCGTCCGGGAAACAGCCAAATCCTCAAGACCCGGTTTGATAAAGTTGTTGATCATTTCATTTTTGCGGGATTCAGGCTGAATGAATTCAGGATTTTCTTCATAGAAAGCGAGCAGCCGGTCCGCATATTTTCCCATGCGGAAGAAGTAAGATTCCTCTTTGATTAACTCAACGGGATGGCCGCTGTCAGGACTTTTTCCTCCGATTACCTCGCCTTTTTCGTTTCGCTCAACATCAACGAGCTGGGTTTCGGTGTAAAACGTTTCGTCAGGTATGCTGTACCAGCCTTCATATTCATCAAGATATATATCACCATTGTCAAGCAGCTTCTGAAAAACCTTTTCGATCACGTTTTTATGACGTTCCTCTGTCGTCCGTATGAAATCGTCATTGGATATGTCGAGCTTTTTCCAAAGCTGCTGAATGTCTTCTGCCGCACGATCGACCAATTCCTGCGGAGTAATATTTTCCTTCTCCGCCGTTTGCTGGATTTTTTGTCCGTGCTCATCTGTACCTGTTAAGTACCTGACATCAAAGCCTCTCAGTCTTTTATACCGAGCCATCGCATCACCGGCAACGGTTGTGTAGGCATGTCCAATATGTAGCTTTCCACTTGGGTAATAAATGGGTGTAGTGATGTAAAACGTATTTTTTTCTTGCGGCATGATGGAACCTCCCAATTAAAATGTCAAAAAACTCCCGCCCAAAGGACGAGAGCGGCATGTGTATTCATTCAGTATATACTCAATATATAATCCCTCTTTATATGATACCATCTTAGCCTTCAAGTTCAAGAAAATATACATTGTCGATCCATCATGAATACGGTCGATTACAAATTTTTTAACAGAAAGAAATATTATACTTCGACAAAAAAATGCTTTCATTGTCGAATAATGTCGTATATAATCGATATGAGGAAAAACCTTAGTTCGAAAGTCTTGATTTAAGGGCTTTTTTTTGATTGATCCTACTGTTTTATCATCTTCATTTCCCTTGTTACATCAGTTCTTCCAAGGTCTTTTGACTATATGATCTAATTTTTACAAACAATAGAAAAGAAAATGATTGACGTTTATTGGAAACCTTGTTATGCTAGGACTGTAAGGATTTTGTCGAATAATGACGAAGATAATAAACACCTATAAAAATAACAATCTTTCGGGAGGAGAATGAATATGAAATCTACAGGTATTGTACGTAAAGTTGATGAGCTAGGACGCGTGGTGATTCCGATCGAACTTCGCCGTACGCTTGGAATCGCGGAAAAAGACGCTCTTGAAATCTATGTAGATGACGAAAAAATCATCTTGAAAAAATATAAACCAAACATGACTTGCCAAGTTACAGGTGAAGTTTCTGATGACAACCTTAAACTTGCAGGCGGTAAATTGGTTCTTAGCCCTGAAGGTGCTGAGCAAATCATTAACGAAATTCAAGCACAACTTCAATCTCAAAAATAATTATTTTGATTATACAAAAACCGCTCTTGCCGAAGCAAGGGCGGTTTTTTTAGTATTGAATATGATAAGCGTCATAAATCTTCCGTTTCGGAACGCCGCGGTCTACCGCGGTTTTTTTAATGGCTTCTTTTGAATGATATCCTTCGCTGATATAATGCTCGACATGTTCTTTTTCTGAAAGGTGCTCCCACCAGAACGATTCTTCGATCGTTTCTTCACGGCTTCCCTCGATCACAAGGCAAAACTCTCCGCGCACCTGTTCCTGTTCAGCCCATTTGAGTGCTTCTTCGATCGAACCTCTGATAAACTCTTCAAATTTTTTCGTGAGTTCCCTTGTCAATGCGATTTGCCGGTTGCCGAATACCTCTCTGATGGCTGACAAGGTTTCTTTCAGCCGATGCGGGGACTCGTAAAAAATCATCGTCTCCTGTCTGTTTTTCAAAGCCTCGAGCTGTTTTTTCCTTTCCCGTTTGTTACGGTCCAAAAAACCGAAAAAGAAAAACGGCTGCGGCGCAATGCCTGAGGCTATCAGTGCGGTCAAAGCGGCATTTGCACCGGGCAAAGGCACGACATAACCGCCCATTTCGATAAAATCGCGGACGATTTCAGCCCCGGGGTCAGATATTGTCGGCATTCCGGCGTCACTGACCAGCGCGACATTTTTACCTTCTTTCAGCCATTCCAAAATTTTGTGTCCGCTGCTTTCTTTATTGTGTTCATGGTAGCTGACAAGCTGTGTCTCGATTTCGTATACATGGCACAATTTCTTCGTCTGCCTCGTATCCTCCGCAGCGATAATGTCCGCCTCTTTCAACACAGAAACCGCTCGAAATGTCATATCCTCCAAATTGCCGATGGGTGTCGGAACGAGATATAACATGCCCATGTCTGATTTTTGGTCAAAGCTCTTTTGCCGGTTGATAATCAACACCCTCCCGTCTTTTTTCTTCTATATAACGTTCTTTGTTCTTTCTCGATAATTTTTTAAAATAGTATTCGGCCTGCATCGCCTCTCGCTTTGTTGAAAAGCACTCTGCATAATGGAGTTTTACCGGCAGCCTTGCCCTCGTATACTTCGCGCCTTTCCCGTCATTATGGGTTTTCAGGCGCTTCTCGATATTGTTTGTATAGCCGGCGTACAAGCTACCGTCCCGGCACGAAAGCACGTAAAAATAATGGCTACTCGTCTCCATATAAAATCTTCCTTATTTCAGGTGTATATTGATCTTGTTCATCATATACGAATAAAGGAGGCAGAATTTTCAGGTCAGGCCGGCCGTCTTTTATTCCTTCCACTAAAATGGTGTTGGCCTCTTTACTTTTTTTCGGGTAAACAAACTGGACGCGCTTCGGCTCGATTTGGAAGGCCTTCATCAATTCAAAGATTTCGAGCAGCCTCCCCGGCCGGTGAACGAGAGCGAGTTTGCCGCCCTGCTTTAACAGCTTGCTGCTGACGCGAACGACGTCTTCAAGCGTGCAGTAAATTTCATGTCTGGCAATGGCCAGATGTTCATTTAAGTTTTGCTCCGTTTTTTGCGGCGTCTTGAAATAAGGAGGATTGCATGTGACGACATCAGCTTTATTATATCCGAGCACCTGCGGCATATTGTTCAAGTCGTCCCTGATGAGATGAATCTGTTTTTGTAGGTTATTGTATTCCACGCTGCGGAGAGCCATGTCATACAGCCTTTCCTGAATTTCCACCCCGGTGATCGCGGCTTTTGTGCGGGTGCTGAGAAGCAGCGGAACAATCCCGTTCCCTGTGCACAGATCAATGATGTTTCCTTTTTGTATCGGAACATATGCAAATTTCGACAGCAGAACGGCGTCTAAGGAAAACGCAAAAACTGTCGGGCTTTGCACGATTTTCATATCTTCTGCAAGTAAATAATCCAGTCGTTCATCGTCTTTTAATTGAATCATGTCTTTTCCCTTTCCTAAACACATTGTACCGTTAAAAAGGCTTCCGTTCCGCCGGAAGCCTTTCTTATTTTTTATTTAAGAACGAGAGGCAGAACAGGCAGTCTCCTTCTTTGCGAACACTTCCGTAATGGATGTTGCAAATATGGAAACCCTCCTGATACAGGCGCGCCAAATTATCATGGCCTTCTCCAATATCAGCATGCCCTGTCTTTTCTGCTTTTATCTCTTTTTCATCGGATTTTGCGTTTTTTAGCCTTTGATCCGTTTCCTCCAGCCTCTTGCGCAAATGCTCGTTTTCAAGCTGTAAATGATTGTTTTCTTCAATCATTTCCCCGATATGCTGCTTGAGATCTCCAAGCTGGCGGTAAAGGGACCCGATTTGTTCTTCTAAACTTATCACTGTATCAAACAATTCTTTTTTATCCAAGGTTTCACACCTCGTTAATCTGTGGTTTGTGCAGATACGACACCTTCTTGCAACAGCTCATCCCACGTATATTCAACGACTTTGTCACAGTCTGTCAGTTCAACTTGGAGAATGCGTTCAAGAATATTCAAGCCGACGACTTTTGCCGGGCCGTTGGACGTGGCGATCACTTCCCCAATATCCGGAAGCTGTTCTTTTGCTGTTTCGTATTCATCGTTTTCATATTTCAGACAGCACATCAGCCGTCCGCATAGTCCGGAAATCTTCGTCGGATTCAGCGACAGATTTTGATCCTTTGCCATTTTAATAGACACGGGCTCAAAATCACCTAAAAATGTTGAACAGCAAAGCATTCTTCCGCACGGTCCGATGCCGCCCAGCATCTTCGCTTCATCCCTGACGCCGATTTGCCTCAGTTCGATTCTCGTTTTAAAGATTGACGCCAAATCTTTGACGAGTTCTCTAAAATCGACTCTTCCGTCAGCCGTAAAATAAAAAATGACTTTGTTGCGGTCAAAAGTGAATTCCACATCGACCAGCTTCATCTCAAGGCCGTGCTCGTTAACCTTTTTCTGGCAGACATCAAAGGCGGACAGCGCAGCTTCTTGATTCTCTTCAACGATCAGGCGGTCGCGCTCATCCGCAACTCTGATCACTTTTCTTAAAGGCAGTACGACATCGTTCTCGTCTACTTTCTTGTTGGCGATGACAACCTGCCCGTATTCAACACCGCGAACCGTTTCGACGATCACACAGCTGTCTTTATCTATCTGAAATCCGTTCGGATCGAAATAATATATTTTGCCCGCTTTTTTAAAACGGACACCAATAACGTTGTACAAGCTTATCCCTCCTGCAGCATTAAAACCAAGTGCTCCATTAATCCTTGAGCATTCACATTGGAATAAAGCCGTTTTTTTGCTTCTAAAACAGCAAGTATCTGGTTTGTCACTCTTTGTTGTGTTGTTTGCAGCGCATGCTGTTTTAATGATTGGAATAAGTCCTGAAATAGTATTTTATCTTCATGTCCCAACTGAATGGACAACACGTCGCGATATATAAATAAAAGCATATCAAGACCCATTTCTTGGTGGTCTTTCTCCTTGAAAAAGGGCATCCACTGATCTTGAATATAGAAAAAAGCATGTCCTTTTCGCTGGTGTAAGACTTCATACAATTTTATCACTTTCGCTCGCGACTCTGCAAACTGATCATTTCGACTCAATTCGAGCGCTTCCGATAAATTGTTTGTCATATTCGACAAAAGGGCAGCAATATTCGGTGAGACCTCTTGTTTGATCAGTTCCTTTTCAATTGATTCGGGCTGCAACGACTGAAAGGATAAAACTTGGCATCTCGATATGATCGTATCGAGCAATTTTTGCGGCTGTTCCGTTAAAAGAACAGCGATTGTATCGCTGCTCGGCTCCTCTAAAAACTTCAGAAGGCTGTTCGCCGCATTGACCGTCATTTGATCGGCATGGGAGATAATGTACAGCTTTTTATGCGATTCCAAACCGGTCTTTGAAAACTCTTCCTGAAGCGCCTGAATTTGTCCCTTTTTAATCGAAAGTCCGTCCGGATGCACGACGTGAACGTCCGGATGGTTTCCTGATTCAATCCGCTGGCAGTTCCGGCACGACTCACATGGCTCCGCTCCGTCTTCAAGGCAAAAAAAGCTTTTTGCCAGAAGGGTTGCCGCGTCTAATTTGCCCGTCCCTTTGCGCCCTTCAAATAAATAGGCATGGGCAAGCCGGTTTCTTTCTATACTATTTTGCAAAAGCTTCATGACCCGTGGCTGAAGCTTCTGCATTTCTGTCCAGGTTGTAGCCATACCATCACTCTCTATGTGTAAAGGTTTATCAGTAAACCCTTGATTTCGCCAATCTGTTCTAAAAGTTCGATAGAAGATTTTTCTTGGTCCATCAGGTCCTCTGTTAATTGCACAAGCTTTTCGTCCAGTTCTTTTACAATGCTCAATGTCCGGCTGTTTCCGTACAGATCGAAGCTTCTTGAATTCTCCACCGTCAGCCCGTTTTCAACGGTCTCTTTTACAAATCGTTTGATCAAGCCTTTGAATCTGGCCAAATCCTTGAAGTTCCTCGACTTTGATAAGCGTTTTCCGAACGCTTCAATATCTGTTAAAAGCATTGTCAACTGTTCAACTCGTAGCTTGCCGCTTTGTATATTCATCTTCTCTTTAAATGAAGCAGAAACGTTTTCTCCTCTTGCAGGCGGAGTCTGCTGTTTCTCTATCATTGTACGCAGTTCTTGACTTATTTTCATATCCTCAACCCTTAAAATTGATGGAATTGCTCGATCGGCAGTACAAAAACGGTTGCTCCGCCCACTTCAACTTCAACGGGATAAGGAACATATGAATCGGCATTTCCGCCCATTGGAGAAACAGGGGCAATCAGCTGATCGCGCTTGCTTCCGTTTTCTTTTATCAAGCTTAAAGCTTTGTCTACTCGAATATCATCTACACCCAACATGAAGGTTGTGTTTCCCGATTTCAAAAAGCCGCCGGTTGACGCCAGTTTAGTCACGCGAAAATTGTGATCGGTTAAAGCCTTTAAAAGCCTATTGCTGTCTTGGTCTTGAACAACAGCGATAATTAACTTCATATGAAAAGCCCCCTTTTGGATGGAAACACTTAAGGATACTCTTGCTACCATTATAACAATGAATGGTAAACAGGTCACAACTGATTTTCTTTTAATGCTTCCTTAATGATGTTATTTACCCTTTTTAACACATGTTCAACATTCTGACTGGCATCCACGATCCGAAATCGGCCGGGAAACCGGTTCATAACTTCTTTATAGCCTTTTTGAACAAGTTGATGAAAATGGAGTTTTTCCAGATCAAGCCGGTTCTTCTCTCTGGCATGATTTATATTGATCCGCTTCATTCCCTCTTCCGGGTCGATGTCGAAATAAATCGTCATATTAGGCATCATATTGCCGATCGCAAATTGATTAACAGAAAATACTTCATCAATGCCGAGTCCCCTGGCATACCCCTGATAAGCAAGTGAACTGTCGATGAACCGGTCGCATAAGACGATTTTTCCTTTTTCAAGCGCCGGTTTTACTTTTTCGACAAGGTGCTGCCTTCTTGCGGCTGCATATAATAAGGCTTCGGTTTTTGGATCCATAGCCGTATGACTTGGATTTAAAATAACCTCGCGAATTCGTTCAGATATTTCAATGCCGCCCGGTTCTCTTGTCGCGAGAACAGAATAGCCGTTTTTCGTCAATTGGTCTGCCGCAGCCTGAAGGATTGTCGTTTTCCCCGCACCTTCAGGCCCTTCAAAAGTAATAAATAATCCGTTCATGATTTCTCCTCTTCTATATATACAGTTAATTGCTTTTGTTTGAGCTGATTGCTGCCCTGAATGTGTACATTCAGGTCGACGAGCCGCGTCAGCCGGCTGATCGTCTCTTTTGTTATTCTCTCACCCGCCATAATCAACGGAATACCCGGAGGGTACGGTATGACCGGTTCCGCGCTTATTCTGCCCGCGGCTTCCGTAAAAGGAACCGATTCTTTTTTGAAGGCTGACAACTTGCTTTTCCGGTAAGGCAAAGCTGTGACTTTTTCAGAAGGGATTCCGATTCCGGCAGGATAATCGTGTTGAACAGCTGTATCTCTGATTTCTTTGCCGATTGTGCTGATCAGTTCCGGCGCAGGCTTGTTTTTTCCTTCAAGCGGCAGGATCAACAGGACTTGCCTTTCATCTGCCAATTCAGGATGGATGCCGTTTGCTTCAAATATGGATTTCAGTTCAAAACCGGAGTGGCCATACGCTGATCTGACAGACAGCTTAAGCGGATCTTGCTGGATACCGGCATCAGCCGGCTCGACGATCTCGGCTCCGTTTATTTGAGAAAAGGCTTCTCTCATGTTGAGGAGCTCTTTCTCAATATCGGCTGTTCGATTTGTTTTCAAGATATTTTCGGCGTATGCCCTAGCTATATCCAAAGATGCCATGATTGGATAAGAAGGACTGCTGCTTTGAAGTACAGAGAGATAGTATGCCAGTCTGTCCCTGTTCACCCTGCGGCTGTTAATATGCAGATAAGATCCCATTGTCATCGCCGGGAGCGTTTTGTGCGCAGACTGAACGACAACATCGGCGCCCGCTTTCAGCGACGACTGGGGAAATGGATGGTCCAGCACAAAATGAGCGCCGTGAGCCTCGTCGACTAGAACGGGAATGTCGTGTTGATGGGCCTCTTCTATGATCGGCTTCAGATCAACAGCATGTCCGTAGTAATTGGGATATGTCAGCACGATTCCTTTAGCGTGCGGATATTGTGAAATTGCATCTTTTGCCGTTTCGTACAATATATGTGTGGGAACGGCCATCGCCTCATCAATTTCCGGCGTCAAAAAAACCGGATGGGCGCCTGAAAGTTCAATCGCATGAAATACAGACTTATGGCAGTTCCGCTGAACAAGTATCGTGTCACCCGGCTGACAAACAGCCATGATCATCGCCAGATTCCCGACGGTCGAACCATTGACGAGAAAAAAACTTTCTTCCGCGCCATAAAGCCGCGAAACTAAATCCTGCGCTTCTTTGATGACGCCTGATGGCTCATGCAAATCATCCAGACCCGTCAGTTCAGTTAGATCAACTTTGAGAATCGTTTCGAAAAAGGTTTTCGCTTCATCAAAAAAGACATCTCCATTGTGATGTCCCGGAACGTGAAAAGAATAATGATGTCCTTCAGCATGGTTCACCAATGCTGTATATAAAGGTGTCTTCATATAACCGATCCTTTAGTCATCTTCTCTATTTTCTTCGTCACCCTCGTGCTCCCGGATGACGGTATGACATTCTGCATTTATTATACCCTTCAAGGCGGATTACATAAAGGGCGGACGTTTTGGTAAATGTTTATCTTGCTTATGATAAACGGTTTTGGTTTTCTTTCATGTCCAGCAGCTTAGCCTTGAGACCATCTTCCATTGCCCTTATTTCTTCTTCTGCCTGAAGGCGCTTTGAACGGCCATCTTCTTGAATTTTAAGCGTCTCCTCAAGCGTTCCGATCAGATTGTCCTGCACTTGTTTCAATGTTTCGATATCGATAAAGCCGCGCTCATTTTCCTTGGCAGTTTCGATCGTGTTGGCCTTCAGCATCTCGGCATTTTTCAAGAGCAGTTCGTTTGTTGTGGCTGACACCTTTTTTTGAGCTTCTACGGCTCGGCGCTGCCTCAACAGAGTAAGCGCAATGGCAACCTGATTTTTCCAAAGAGGAATTGCTGTCATAATCGATGATTGGATCTTTTCCGCCAGCACTTGATTTGTGTGTTGGATTAAACGGATTTGCGGGGCGCTCTGCAGTGTAATTTGTCTGCTCAATGTTAAATCATAAACCCGCTTTTCCAGCCGGTCGGCAAACTGAATCATATCATTTACATCCTGAACGGCCATATGATGATGTTCTGTTTTCGATTTCTCTTTTAATTCGGGAATGGTTTGATGTTTTAATTCTTCAAGCTTCAGCTGACCGGCTGCAATATAGACATTCAGCGCTTCATAATATTCTTTATTTTTTTCATACAGCCGTTCGAGCATCTTATTATCATTGATCAGCGTGCTTTTGGAATGCTCAAGTTTTACGCTGATTCTGTCTATTTGGGCGCCGGTTTTTTGATACCTTGATAAGACTTCTTGAACAGAATGGGATACTCTTCCGAAAAAACGGGAAAAAAAGTTCCTTTTTTCAGTTTTCAATTCATCAGGGCTGACCTGTTCAAGCTTTTTCATTAGGTCGCTTAAGACCTGCCCAATTTCACCAATATCTTTTTTTTGGACGTGCTCAAGCATCTCGTGTGAAAAATTCAAGAGTTTGGATTGAGCTTGCGTTCCATACAGAGTCATGCTGTCATGTTGTTTTGGATCGATCTGTTCGGCCAGTTGGAATGCTTGCCGGCGTTTTTCTTCGGATAACGTATCAACCAGATTTACTTGCTGCCCGCGGTGTTCTTCCTCCATGCCGGAAACAGACTTTTCTCCTTGTCCAAAAGGATCGGAAAGCAAATCATCAATTTTAAGCTGTGCGCCAGTTTTGTGTAACGATGGTTTATATTCGCTCATTTTCAGCTTTCCTCCGTCAGCCTTTTTTCATTGAATGCTTTGCGACGTCCAGTTCAAACTCCAAGTGGTCAATGTCTGTTTTCAGCAAGTCATAAAGGTCGTCTTCCAATTGCTTGGCAAGCTTATCGATCATCATGCGTGTTTCGCTTAAAGAAACTTCAAGCTTCGCATTACGTTTTGGCTGTGACGCCAAAAACGCATGCTTTTCCGTCAGTTCAACAATTGAATCAAGGCTTTGATAATAAAAGCGTTCAACCTGGTAAAAACGCTTTGGTTCGTTCTTTGTGATGCTGTAAATTTTTCTGACGATACGGAGAATTTCTATATTTTGTTTAATCGTTTGAATGTTTTTGACTGCGAACAAGGCTTTTCTTAACCGGGCGATTTTCAGCTTAGCTTCCCGCAGATTTTGCTTTATATAGGTATATTCCCGCCGTGTAAGCTGGTTTTCTTTTAAAAACAAATAGGTTCCGTACCATTTCCCGCCAAGATAAACGGCAACCCAGGTTCCGGCTGCATAAGCGGAAGACAGCAGAAAAGTCTGGTTAAGCGCGAAGAAGCTGGTGAACCAAAGGAGCACGGACAATGCACTTGCAGCAGTTGCACGAAGCATAAAATGAAGAATCGGTTTCATTACACCACTACTCCTAATATATAAATTTCTTTTTTTATGATAAATCGGTCGTTTCTTTATACTACTTTCTTATACGGATATCGGCTAAACAAAGTTTCAGCTCGAAA
Source organism: Bacillus sp. J41TS8 (assembly GCF_018333035.1). Taxonomy (NCBI): domain Bacteria; kingdom Bacillati; phylum Bacillota; class Bacilli; order Caryophanales; family Bacillaceae; genus Bacillus; species Bacillus sp. J41TS8. The sequence continues at coordinate 553 of NZ_BORF01000022.1, read as the reverse complement.
ATCATGGTGTATAGCAAAAAAGACACCTTAACCGTGTCTTCATCACTTTCATTATACCTTTGATCCATACAGACTTAAAGGCTTAAAAAAAAGACCTAAAACGGTCTAAGAATATAATGGCGGTGTCCGGAGACTCTTTAATTTTTTGACATAGTCAGAGTACTCAGGATCTGATGTTGATGTAGATATAATCTTTTTCTCACAATCCGAACATAAAAATTTCGTATAAAGGTGAATGCCTTCGGTTTTATTTTCCTCACAAATGATACACGTTTCCCCATGATTAGACTTACTCATCCATTCCACCTCCATGGGTTTCAGTATGCCCAAAGAACAACATTTGTATACAAAATTAAGAATGTTTTTGAAGGTTAGATTAGTATATGTAGTCAGGAAAGGTTAGGTGTTTGTATCAATGAAGTTCCGACAAAAAAGACCAGCTGATATCAGCTGGTCTTTTTAAGTGCTTGGCGGCGTCCTACTCTCACAGGGGGAAGCCCCCAACTACCATCGGCGCTGAAGAGCTTAACTTCCGTGTTCGGCATGGGAACGG
>NZ_BORF01000021.1:0-58076 GCF_018333035.1 Bacillus sp. J41TS8 | reverse complement strand
TGTTCACGCTGATCTTTTGATTGCTTGGACAACATGGTAAAACCTCCAAAAACTAGATTTCACTCATATTTTAACAAAAAAAGCTTGTCGATGAAGCCATTTTTTGTGACTTTGTCGACAAGCTGAGACCATTCCTGATTGGAATGGTCTTTCTTCATCATATTCAGCTTTTCAGCGGCCCGTAGCCCGCCGCTCTCAAATTTTCCGCCATCGCTTCATACCCTCTGCTGTTTGGATGTACGCGGTCAATTGACAAATATTCTTTTTCGCGTCCTTTAAAGACAGCATAAGTATCGATCACCTTGATTTGCGGAGCGGACTCGAGCTGTTTTAAATGCCTGTTAAAGCCGGAAATCCATTTGTCCGCTAATTCGATCGACGGAAAAGGGTTGTATAAATTGAGAAGACGGACGAGGTAACGCGTATCTTTGTCTCCCTTTATGTCTCCGATTTTCTCAAGCATGCCTGAGTAGTTTTTCTGACAGTGTGAGGAAGCTTCCAAAAAGACGTGTTCATCCTTTTCTTTTTCATATATCTCCAGCGATTGCAGAAGGTCATTGCCGCAGCCCGTTATCGTGATGACGTCCGCTTTTTTGACCTGTTCCATGATGAACGGCTCGTTCAGCATCGCCAGAATGTCCGACGTTTCAAGACCCGATTTCGCAAATACAAGCAAAGAAACGCATTCGTTCAAATCCTCTTCCATTTTCCTTTTATAGCGCTGGACAAACCCCGGCTCAAACAAACCTGCACCGACCCCGACGGTTAGAGAATCGCCGAGAGCCGTATATTGAAGCGTCATATCCTTTCCCCCTCCGATATGCCGTTTTTTCGCGGCAGCTACCATATATGTACTCGGGAGAGGCCCGAAAGGATACTTTTCTTTTTTCCTAAAAACCTAACTTTCTCGAAATGTCAAGCGCCGCCTTTTTCACTCTTTCGGTCAAATAAGGAAGACGGTCTTTCTGAAAGCGGGCTTCAAACCCGGCGATGCTGATCCCCGCCGCGACTTCGCGCTTATGATTGAAAATCGGCGCGGCGATCGCAGAGGTGTAGTCTTCGAGCTCCGAATGACTGACCGTGCAGCCGCTCCGGTACGACTCATTCAAAATGCGGATCAGCTCGGTCTTATCCCGGATCGTACCGGAAGCGATCGGCACCAGCTCTGTTTTCTTGATGTAGGCATCCCGCTCCTCTTCAGGTAAAAACGTCAGAATGCTTCTCGCGCAGGCTCCGGCATATAAAGGGGACCGCCTCCCGATCGCTGTATAGAGGCGAACGGTCTGCGTGCCCTCAATTTTTTCTATATACATCGCTTCATTTCCCTGCCTCACGATCAAATGGACGGCTTCATCCACGTCATCGCGGAGTTCTTCCATGATAGGCAGAGCGATTTTTCGGATATCAAGCCTTTCTGAAACAAGGTGGCCGTATTGCAAAAACAGCAGTCCTAAAGCATACATCCCGTTCTCGTCACGGTCGAGAAAACCCATTTCTTCGAGAGAACAAACCATGCGGTAGACAGATGTTTTCGGCATGCCTGTCAGCTCAATCATGTCGCCCAGTGAGAGCCTTTCTCTCGTCAGGAACAGATTGAGCAGGGTCATAGCTTTGACAACTGTTTTGTTTTTATGTTCCATGCCTTCCCCCTCCTGATACACATCACACCTATCATAACATGTATTCAAGCTTCAATCGGGCGGAAAGTTCGCTGATTTTCGTCTCCCGTTCGATGTAAATGCGCTCTGCTTCCTGAAGGCTGACAAGCTGAAACTGTACCTGCTCGCCCGGCATCATCTGCGTCACCTGTGAAAAATCGGCGGATACGATATGGGCGATTCTCGGATATCCGCCCGCTGTCTGTCTGTCTGCGAGAAGAACGATCGGATTGCCGTCAGGCGGCACCTGAATCGTTCCGAACGATACCGCTTCAGAGATCATTTCCAGCGGCTGAGTGAGTTCGAGCGCTTCTCCTTGAAGACGGTACCCCATCCGGTCGGATTTGGCCGTCACCCGGAATGTATCCGCGAAAAAGCGTTCTTGCGATGATGAGGTGAAGCAAGCGAACTGATCGCCTTTGATGACACGAATGACCGGATTCTTTTTTAACGGGAGAAAATATTTGCGGTCGACAGCCCACTTCGGAGCCCCAAAGCCTAAGCCATCGCCATGGTCTGCAAGCTTTCTGTACATCGCTTCCGACAACGGCGTCGGGCTGCCTAGCGATAACACGTCTCCCTTTTGAAGCGCCCTTCCTTGAAAGCCGCCGAGCCCTGCTCTGACATATGTGCTTTTGCTTTCCATCACAGGCGGCACATCAATCCCTCCGGCCACCGCCATGTATGCACGGCTGCCGCGCTTGCACATGCCGAATGTCAACACACTGCCTTCTTTGATGAAAACCGGACGCCAAAGCGGGACTTCTTCGTCATTTACCATCAGTGAAAAGTCAGCGCCCGTCACCGCTATAAGAGCCGGTTTTTGAAAGCGGAGAGACGGCCCCGGTCCCATCAGCGTCACTTCAAGTGCAGCTTCGTTCTCGCTGTTCCCCGCGAGGAGATTGGCAATCCGCAAAGAATCGGCATCCATGGCCCCGCTGACAAGCACGCCGTATTTTTGAAAACCTGCGCGGCCCAAGTCTTGAACCGTCGTCATCAGACCCGGCTTTAACACTTCTATGCTCAAGATTTTCCCTCCTTCAGCGCGTGATACTCCTCTTCTGTCACGCTGACAAATTTCACGATATCCCCTGCTCTCAGAAGGCTCGGAGGCTGTTCATAAGGCTTGAATAATTCAAGCGGCGTATTGCCGATCAGCTGCCAGCCGCCCGGCGTTGAAAGGGGATAGACGCCTGTTTGCATGCCGGCGATTCCCACGGAGCCGGCGGGAATCGAAGTCCGCGGAGAGGACCGCCGCGGCGCGGCTATCTTTTCAGACATTCCGCCTAAGTAAGGGAAGCCCGGCGCAAAGCCGATCATATAAACGAGGTACTCACCCGAGGTGTGAATATCGATGACTTCCTGTGCAGTCAGTCCGTTGATGTCGGCCACTTCCTCCAAATCAGGGCCGAAACGGCCGCCGTAACAAACCGGAATTTCCACCGTACGCTGATTTGTTTCTTCTTCCATTGTGAGCTCTTGGAGATGATGTTCGATGAGGGCTTTTACCTTTTCATACGGAGAATCAACAGCCTTGCCGCTCTCCATCTTGCGGTATACTTCAAACGGCTGATAGAAAACGGTCACACTCGTGAAAGCCGGCACACACTCAATAAAACCGGGAAACGGATCGTTTTCAATCCGCTTTGTCAGTGCACTGACGACACGATGCGTCTGTTCGCTTATCCCCTCTCCGAGCTGAATGATAACCGCGGAGTCGCCGAGCGGAGACATTGTCACATTCGATAGATTTTTCATTCTGTTTCACCTTGCCTTTCATCCCCTTAAATCAAAAATCAATACAGATAAACCACTCTGTATTGATTTTGAGATCCTATAACACGCCAAATTGTTCGTCCCGAACATCGGTAACCAGCATATGGCCGGGCGAATGCGTGATCATCAGCTCCGGCTTTACGTGCATGGCGACGGCCTGAGGGGTGACGCCGCATGCCCAAAATACCGGAACTTCTCCTTTTTTTATCGTGACCGCATCGCCGAAATCGGGTTTTGCGATGTCTGTTATACCGATGGCTTCAGGACTGCCGATATGGACAGGTCCTCCGTGAACAGCGGGAAACCTTGATGTAACCTGAACGGCACGCACCGTCTGCTCTTCCGGAACCGGCCTCATACTGACAACCATCGGCCCTTGAAAACGGCCTGCCGGGACACAAGGAATATTCGTTTGATACATCGGAACATTTCGCTTTTCTTCAATGTGTCTGACAGGGATTCCGTTATTGATTAACGCTTGTTCAAACGTAAAGCTGCAGCCGATTAAAAAACCGACCATGTCGTTTTCCCATAAAGAATGGATATCGGTCACTTCATCCGCCAATTCGCCGCGCCTGTATACGCGGTATTTCGGAAAATCGGTGCGGATATCGGCATCCGGCGCCGTGATGGACGGAACCGGAGATCCGGGATCTGTGACATCGAGAATCGGACACGGCTTTTGATTGCGCTGGCAAAACAGCAAAAACTCAAAAGCGAGCTCTTTTTTCAAAATCACCAGGTTTGCCTGGGTAAAACCCCCGGCCATCCCGGCTGTCGGACCCGTTATTTCGCCTTTTCGAATCAGGGCCCTGACTTCGTCAGGGCGCATTTCATTTACATGACGCAACGATATCATCCCCATAACTTAGGAATTTCATTGATTAACGTATAGCCTCCCATGACCGCCATGACAATAACGACCAGAATACCTGGAATTGTAAGCCAGATCGGATGCCTGTAGTCGCCGACGATATTCTTCTTATACGCGCCGATCAAAAGGGATCCGAGTGCGATCGGTAAGATTAAACCGTTTAATGCGCCGGCAAGCACGAGAAGGTTGACCGGCTTACCAATTGTTACAAAGCAAATCGTTGATACGATAATAAAGACAATAATAATGCCGCGTGAATTCTTTTCAATTTTCGGAGAAAACGTTTTAAAGAAAGATACGGACGTATAAGCAGCGCCGATTACAGATGTAACAGCAGCTCCCCACATGACGAGACCGAAGATTTTGTAGCCGATATTTCCCGCAGCAAGCTGGAAGACAGAAGCCGGCGGGTTATCCGGATTAATGTGCAGGCCTTTTGAGACGACTCCAAGTACAGCAAGGAAAAGCGCAATTCTCATGACAGATGTGATCAAAATGCCGGAAACAGAGCTTTTCGTTACTTCAGGAATCGCAGCCCTCCCTTTAACACCCGCATCAAGCAAACGGTGTCCGCCGGCAAATGTAATGTATCCGCCGACCGTGCCGCCGACAAGCGTCACAATCGCAAGAATGTCGATATTATCAGGCATGATCGTTTTTGTTACTGCTTCTCCAACCGGAGGACCGGTCGTAATCGCAACGTACACCACTAATAAAATCATGACAAAGCCCGCGATCAGCGTAAACCGGTCCATCGCTTTTCCCGCTTCTTTAATGACAAAGATCAAAACCGCGATCGCGGCGCTGATGATCGCACCCGTCTGCGGTGTAATGCCGAATAAAACCTGGAGGCCGAGACCGGCGCCTCCGATATTGCCGATGTTGAAAGCAAGCCCGCCCAGAACGACGAGAAATGCGATGACATAGCCGAGTCCCGGAAAGACGAGGTTGGCGATTTCCTGCCCTCTTTTTTCAGAAACCGCAATGATTCTCCATACATTGGTTTGAACGAAGATATCTAAAATGATGGAAACGAGGATGACAAAGCCGAAGCTTGCAGCCAAGCTCTGTGTAAAGACTGTGGTTTGCGTTAAAAATCCCGGCCCGATTGAGGATGTGGCCATTAAAAAAGCGGCGCCCAAAAGCAACGTCCAGTTGCTTGATGACGCTATTGTTTTTTTATTTTGTTTCAAATGGTATTCCTCCTTTTGTCAACATCATGTAGAAAAAGCTTGTATTTTAATATCTGCTGCTCTGAGTTCACGGCGGATTTTTTTCGCAAACTGAAGCGCGTGTGCACCATCTCCGTGAATGCACACCGTATCTGCTTTAAGGCTGACATCCGTTCCTTGCAGGCTGCGGACTTTGCCTTCTTTGACCATGCGGATCACCTGACCGACGGCTTCATCATCATCATGAATCAGCGCATCATTCTGGCGGCGGGAAGTCAGCGTTCCGTCTTCCTGATATGTACGGTCGGCGAACACTTCGTGAGCCGTTTTCAAACCGGCTCTTTCACCGGCAAGCACAAGTTCGCTTCCCGCCAAACCGAATAAAATCAGTTCCAGGTCTGTTTGATAAACTGCACGCGCGATCGCATCCGACAGTTCCCGGCTTTGCGCCGCCATATTATACAGTGCGCCATGGGGTTTCACATGCTGCATGGTCACACCTTCGGCCTTTAAAAATCCTGAAAGCGCACCAATTTGATACACGACAAGATCGTATGCTTCTTCAGGCGTAATCGCCATATTGCGGCGCCCGAATCCCGCTAAATCGGGAAGTCCCGGATGCGCGCCGATTTTCACGCCTTTTTCCGCCGCCATTTTGACGGTTTTGCGCATGACGCCAGGGTCTCCGGCATGAAATCCGCAAGCGATGTTGGCTGATGTAACAAATTCGAGAATCTCCTCATCGAGCCCGATTTTATAAGCGCCGAAGCTTTCTCCAAGATCGCAGTTTAAATCAACTTGATTCATCAAATCCCCCCTATATATTGATGCACATTCGGTCGAATTTTAGTATATCCCTCATTTTGTTCCGATTTTCGGAACCTTAATTCCGAATAATCAAACTTGAATAGATTATATCAAGGATTTGCCCGCTTGGCATCATATTGTTAGAAAACCTCACATAAAATAAATCATTTTTCCTAAAAAGTTTTAGCTGAAAAACCTGATTTCACAAGGTTTTTTCAACTTGCTTCAGTCCATGAATATTTTTTATTTTGCACAAAAAAAAGAGCCGTAAATCGGCTCTTTTTTCGGCTAGGACAATACCCAATGCCTGATCGCTTTTGCGACTCCGTGTTCGATATTGGAATCCGTGATCCAGTCTGCGGTTTCTTTGACGATTTCCTGGGCGTTCCCCATGGCAACGCCTAAACCCGCTTCTTTGATCATGGCGATATCATTTAAACTGTCTCCGACCGCCATCACGTGTTCCATCGTAAAGCCGAGGCGCTCGCATACTTTTGCCAAAGCGGCCGCTTTATTGATCCCGATGGCGTTGACTTCAATATTGGTCGGGCTTGAATTGCTGACTTCCAATTCTTTGTTCTTTTTCAGCTCTTCCAGGACCCGGTTTCTGACGTCGTCATCCGGAATATCAAAGCCGAATTTCAGCCATTCATACGCCTGAATATCCTCAGGAAACTCGCCTCTCCACACTTTATCGACGCTGGCGGCCCAGAAATCGGTGTTGTGCAGATTGCGCAAATCCCACATCATTTGGACATGATCGGGATGAAGCAGCTGACGCTCGACCAGGTTGAAAGACGAATCCCAAATTTCACTGCCGTTTGCCGTGATCAAAAAAGAAGACAGTTCGAGCGACTCCGCCAACTCCCGGCACGTCATCAGCGTGCGGCCGGTGCTGAGCACGACATAAATCCCTTTTTCCTCTGCTTCTTTAATCGCATTTCTGTTTTCATCAGAAATGGTCTGTTCATCATTTAATAGTGTTCCATCCATATCCAGAGCTACTAGCTTCACATCGATTCGATCTCTTTGACTGACTGACACGATATTTAAGATACCTCACTTTTTTTAGGCTTTTATCTATTCTAATATAAAAATCGGCCAGGACAAAGAAATCTTAAACGAGCTGTTCCGCCGCCCGTGCGATATGCTCTGCGGTCAAACGGTAATATTTTTTCAAATAATCGATCGTCCCGACCTGTCCGAAGGCTTCATGAACCCCGATTCTCTTGAGCGGAGCGGGATGATGTTCACTCAGCACTTCCGCGACTGCGCTTCCCAATCCGCCTATGACATTATGGTTTTCTGCCGTGACAATCGCATTCGTTTTTTGTGCATAGCGAATCACGGTTTCTTGATCGATCGGCTTGATGCAATACATATCGATGACCGCTGCATCGATCCCTTTTTCTTTTAGCAGTTCTGCCGCCCGCAAAGCTTCTGCGACCATGATGCCGCTGGCAAACAGCGCCGCATCGCTGCCGTCTTTGAGAACTTTTGCTTTTCCGTCTGCAAATGTTTCATGTTCATCATAAAGTCTGACCGCCTTTTTTCTGATCGTCCTGATATAGTGAATGCCGTACTCTGCCGCAGCCTTTTTGATCAAAAATTGGAGCATTGCTGCATCGCTCGCTTCATAAACAAAGGCATTCGGGATTAGCCGGGCGAGTCCCAAATCTTCAAAGGCCATGTGTGTTCCGCCGTTATGTTCAGCCGTAATTCCCGAATCTGAACCGAGAATCTTGATGTTTGTTTTGGCATAGGCACCTGAAACAAACAGCTGATCAAAGCAGCGTCTTGTCGCAAACTGGGCGAACGTGTGAACAAACGGGATTCTTCCGGTTAACGAAAGCCCGGCCGCAATCCCTATCATATTGGCTTCCATAACCCCGCAATTGATCACTCGCTCGGGAATGCGCCGTTTAATTTTGTCCATGGAAATCGAGCTCATCAAATCCGCTTCCAACGCCACAATGTCCGCGTTTTCCTGAGCCAGTTCATAAACGGCCGAGCTGTATACCTGCCTCATTTCGACAGCATCCAGCTTGACATTTGCTGCCGCCTCATTCATGCCCTCACTTCCTTTTCTTCAAGGGTTATCATGATCTTTTCGATTATGCAATTTTGTTCATCATTCGCTCTAATGTGGTGGCTGTTCTCCATATTTTCAAAATAAGGGATGCCCTTTCCCTTCACCGTATCAAGGATGACGGCAACCGGCCTTTCCCGCTGGGCTTCTCCTCTTTTGATCGCTTGATAAATCGCATCCGGTTCATGTCCGTTTACCCTTTCGGAATAAAAACCGAAGGCTGAAAATTTGCTGACAAAATCCAGCGGATCAATAATATCTTTAGTCGGACCGTCCAGCTGTTGTTTATTATCATCCACAAACACATAAAAATTGTGGAGCTTATGGTGTGCCGCGAATTGGATCGCTTCCCAACATTGACCTTCATTCAGCTCCCCGTCGCCGACAATAACAAAGGTCCGGTTAGTGCGTCCTGAAAGCTTGTGCGACAGTGCGACTCCTGCCGCAGCCGAGATCCCCTGGCCAAGCGACCCGGTCGTCATATCGACTCCCGGTGTTAAATTCCGGTCAGGATGCGACGGAAGAGCCGTGCCGTTTTGGTTTAGCGTATAGAGCACATCTTCTTCAAAATAGCCGGTAAGATGAAGCGCTGCATACAAGGCGGGGCCGCCGTGCCCTTTTGAAAGTATAAAAAAGTCCCGATCTTCCCACGACGGATTGGCGGGATCTATTTTCATCACCTTTCCATATAAAACGGCCAACACATCGGCGATTGACAAGCTGCCTCCATAATGCCCAAAACCGAGGTGATGAAGCTGTTTCAGTGTCAGCAGCCTGATTTGGTCACGAAAACGTTCCATATTGATTTCCTTCACTGACATCATTGCCCACTCCTTTATGCTTCAGCTTTATGATCGGACTTCCCCGCCTTTCCGCGTTTAAAGCCCAGTAAGACCGCACCGGCCACTACCGCTGCAATTCCAATTACAACTCCTCCTGCCCCCAGCAGTTTCAACGCATGCCCAAGCACGATTCCTGTCGCGGCAAAGTCGGTATCGGAAAATGTCGTATTGGCAAAGCCTAAATCACCCATGACCGGCAGCAGAAACACAGGGAAAAACGTAATGATCAGACCGTTGACAAAAGACCCCAAGACCGCTCCCCGTATCCCCCCTGCAGCGTTTCCGAAGACGCCGGCCGAGGCCCCTGTGAAAAAGTGGGGAACCACTCCGGGAAGAACGATGACGGCTCCGGCTGCTCCGAGAATCAACATGCCGGTGATGCCGCCAATGAAGCTGCAAAAAAAGCCGATTAGTACGGCGTTTGGTGCGTACGGAAAAATGATCGGACAATCCAGCGCCGGCTTGGAATCCGGCACAAGTTTGTCAGATATGCCTTTAAAAGCCGGAACGATCTCTGCGAGCACGAGTCTGACTCCCGAAAGAATAATAAACACCCCTGCCGCAAATGTGACCGCTTGAATAACGGAGAAGACAAGGTAATGTGTACCGTCGCTCAACTCGCGCTCCACATAGCCCGCCCCTGCAAATAAGGCAATCAAAACGTACAAGATGGCCATGGTGAGCGCAATGCTGACAGAACTGTCCCTTAAAAATCCGAGGCCCTTCGGAAACCGGATTTTTTCAGTCGAGCGCGAGCCCTTGCCTGCTGCTTTGCCGATTAACCCGGACACAGCGTAACCGATTGAAGAAAAGTGGCCGAACGCGACCTTATCATTGCCGGTTATCTTTTTCATAAAAGGCTGAACCATCGCCGGAAACACACTCATTGTCAAGCCGAGCGAAACCGCTCCGACGCCGATCAAAAATGGACCCTTCAAACCCGCCACCGCCAGTATGACGGCGATTAAACAAGCCATATACAATGTGTGATGGCCCGTCAAAAAAATGTATTTTAATCTGGTAAAACGGGCGATTAAGATGTTGGACAGCATCCCGAAAAACATAATCAGCGCTGTCGCCGTCCCGTATTCGTTGAGCGCCATCGCGACAATCGCTTCATTGTTCGGAACGACGCCGTTCACATGAAAGGCGGCTTGAAACATCTTTCCGAACGGCTCAAGCGAACCAACAAGAATACCCGCCCCGGCTGAAATCACGATAAAACCTAAAAACGATTTCGTCGTCCCTTTCACGATTTCATTGGCCGGCTTTTTTTGAAGCAGAAGACCGATAAAAGAAATGGCTGCAATTAATACAGCCGGCTGGCTTAACACATCCATCATCAGCTTTAGCGCTCTTTCACCCATTTGCAGTTCCTCCTTTTCTGTGATTAAAGCACTCCTTTTTCCTGCAATGTTTTAACCAGTTTTGTTTTCAGTTCATCCATGTCTATAATGCTTTCAAGCACGACGATATCCCGCAGGTGGGCTGCTCCTTCCGCGATATCTTTGGCAACGACAAACAAATCCGCTTGATCAGGAGACGCTGAGCTCAAATCCGAATGATCCACCTCGATCTCCATTAACCCCATTTCCTGCAAAATATCTTTAATATTCATTTCCAGCATAAAACTGCTTCCAAGTCCTGATCCACAAACTGCCAATATCTTCATGTTATCCCTCCTGTTTTTAATTGGATGAATAGGCTTCGATTAAACGTTTGATATGATCCAACGACTCGGTTTCCTTTAAGGAGTCCTGATTTTCTTTATTGCTGAGAAGCCGGGTCAGTTGGGAAAGCGCCTTCAGATGTGTCGTATGGTCAACCGCCGCAATGCAAAACAAAAGCCTTACCGGATACTGTTCATCATCCAAAAAATAGACCGGCTCCTTCAGTTTCAGGAGACTCATTCCCACCTTTCGGACGCCTTTTTCAGGTCTTGCATGAGGAACGGCAATCTCGGGGCCGATGATCATATAAGGTCCCATCTTTTTGACATTGTCGATCATGGCATCTGTGTATTCTTTCAAGATCACCTCCTTATCAAGCAAAGGTTTTGCCGCTGTTTGAATCGCTTCTTCCCAGCTTTTGATTTGGTCAGCCATTTGAATGGTTTCATCTGTCAGCAGATCTTTCAGCACTGGTCGTTTCCCCCTTGTTTCCGTCACTTTTTGAATAAATATAATATTTTTCAATGCTTCTCTTAGGCCTTTTTCGTCTATGATTTTGGCGTGCTTCTTGAGGATGTGAAGAAATTCGTCTGTCAAAAGCTCCTTTTGCTTCACGCCGAACAGTTCCTGATACACTTCATTGACAAGCCTGCTTTTTTCAGCGGGCGTCATCAGCGGCCCGACCATGTAGTATCGTTTTTTAGTTTTAAGCTCAACGGTGGAAAACACGGCATCATAACGGTCAAAGACGTCAGGTGTGAATGCCTGCAAAGACATCGCCTTCTCAACGACAATCTCTGAAAATAGCGATTCAAGCTGGCGCCTGACCATCAAGGATGAGCTGACACCGCTCGGACAAATGACGACAGCTGTCTTTTTCGATGATCCGGACTGTACCGGCTGCTCAAGCAATGCACCAAAGTGAATCGTGATAAAGCCTATTTCTTCTTCTGGAACCGGTTTGTTCAGCAGCGCTTCAAGGTGCCGCATCAGCTTTTGAACGATGGTAAACAGTTCTTTGTGCTCTTTCTTAATCTTGCTGAGCAGGGGATTGTGAATCGGAATGCGGTATTTCATTCTGAAATATGCCGGCTTCAAGTGCCGATAAAGAGATTCCGCCACCTCGCGCCTCCTCGGAAATGTGATGCATGCTCTTGATTCAAATTCAAACACAAGCTTTTCACACAGCTGATAAAGCGGATCATGCGCCGGCTGTTGTCCAAATGAAAGCCCGAGCAGCTGGATCAAAATGTAGCAAAGTTCGGTTTCATAGACGGGAATCCGAAGTTCATTCACAAGCCTTACGGCTGCGTTTTTCAGCGGACTTTGCTTTAAAAGCTCCCCCTCCTCCTGGTGAAAACGAACAATTTTTCCTTCGGCCACTCTGATCGAATACATCATCAGAAAGTAAACAAATTCATTGAGCCTTTCTTCAACGAGTTGAATCCTGTATTCTTTCGAGACAAGTTCAACCGCTCTTTTCGTTTCTTGTTGTGTGTGATCGCACGAGCCGGAAACTTTTAAAATATAATGAAGGATTTCTTTGCCGTAAGGCTTTTGCAGAAAATAAGAAAGGTGGTGCATGACAGGAACTCTTTTATCAAACTCGCTTCCTATTAAATGATAGCCGCGCTGTCTTGTATATCTGATCGCCACCAAAAACGGAGCCAGCGTCTCATTCGCTTTTTTCACATCATTCATGACCGTATTTTTGCTGACCTGCAATAACTGTGTGAGATGAGCGGATGAAATCGGCTCCCTGCGGACAAACAGGAACATGTACAAGGCTTTGATCCGCTCTTCCTGTGTAAAAATAAACGAGCGGCCGATGTCTGAACAGGCTTCGGAGAACCGCAATTCAAGCAATTTTTCCGGAACGGCCAGCCGGTTTTTTCTTTTATATTCGATTTCAGGCAGCTGCTTGCCGGTCAGCCAATGATTGATTTTGTCCAGGTCATAGCAGATTTGCCGTTTTGATAATTGAAAATGATCAATCAGCTGATGCATGGTCGCTTCTCTGACACGCAGCAAATATTGAAGCAATTGAGCCGGACGTTTCTCGTTGATCATTTTTGCGCCCCCTTTATTGCCATCATATAATAAAGCGTTTTCATTTTGTTTGCCGATTGGGTACAATTCATGGGACTTCCGATCTTCAAGATTGGTCTGATATCCTTCTTTTTTATCGTACAAGCATGAAAAAACCTCTCAAAAGGTGTTGAGAGGTTTTTTTCTATCAATCAGCTGTCATGCCAATATACTTTCATCAAATCTTCCGACCACTTCGGCTGTATGATTTGTCCTTTCGGAAGAAACTCTTTCATTACCGGTTTGATATCGATTACAGGTGTCCCGTCAATCGCATCCAACCCTTTCACTACAAGCTTGCTCCCGGATTTTTCAAGGAGTGTCACAACGGTTGCACCGAGCCTGTTGGGCCTGTTTTTTCCCCGTTGGGCGAAAATGCCTGTCTCAGGATAGTTTTGATTGTTTCTCGGGCGCCTCGCCTGATATTGTATTTGATCCTCTTTTACTTGATGAAAGTAAAAGATAATGTCCAAATGAGAAAATGCTTCGATCCCTTTTAAAGCGTCCGGATGAATATCTTCAGCCAAATTAATTTCAGAAATCACATCGCCCCAATGATCATCCTGCGGCACAGTCCGCAAGTTTTTCACAAACGCGACAGGCTTTAATTCTATCAATTTTATCCCCCGCTTTCACTTCGCTTCCATAAAAATCCCGATCTCCGCTTTCGCTGCCGGTTTTCCGTTTACTGAGGCGGTTCCGTTGCCGAATAAAAACCCCCTTTTAAAGCGGGAAACTTCAAAATAAAGATCAAGTTTGTCTCCCACAAAGACCTTGCCGGTGTATTCAGCTTTTTTCACCGAAGACAGAAAGCCGATCTCAGCCGGGTCTTTGAGCGCAGTAAATGCAGCGGTTTGAGCCAGCGCTTCAATGATAATAGAAAATGGCATTTCCTTTTGGTTTTCCGTGATAAACCAGTCGTTTTCCGTTATGAATTTATATCCTTTCACCCATTTTCCCGGCTCGCTCTCAACAACACGGTCAATGAATAGAAACGGGTATCGATGCGGCAGTAGAGAATTGTTCACGCTGATCATCCTTTTTTACATGATTATACCGCAGTTTCATTTTTTTCTCTTTTATTTAACGCGATGACACAGAATGAAGCTGCTGAACACTCAAACATTCCACCATGACAAAAAGCCGGGGTCTAAGCCCCCGGGCTTTGCTTCATCAATTCGATTTCAGATTGTCCGGGAAGACGGTCAGATCCACTCCCCATAAATTCGGCAGAATGTAGAACACAGCTCCGACGATTAAAATCAGTGTGAAAATATTAATAACAAAGCCGGTTCGAACCATCTCGCTGATCTTCAATTTGCCCGATGCGAAAATAATTGCATTCGGCGGCGTGCCGACCGGCAACATGAAGGCGCAGTTTGCCGCCATTGCAGCAGGCACCATTAATGCATACGGGTGAACATTCAGCGCTAAAGCGAGCGAAGCCAGTACAGGCAGAATCATAGTCGCCGTAGCCGTATTCGACGTAATCTCCGTCAAAAAGAGCACCAATGCCGCTGAGATAACAACAATGACCACAAAGTTAAATCCATCCAACACCGTAAGCCTTCCGCCGATCCACTCGGCGAGACCCGTTTCTTTAAAACCGGTCGCGAGCGCCAAGCCTCCTCCGAATAAAAGGAGAATCCCCCACGGCAAGTCCTTCGAAACCGACCAGTCCAATACCCTGCCCCCTTTATTGAGCGAAGGGATCAAGAAGAGCAATGAAGCTGCGAATATCGCAATCATTGTATCGTCAATACCGGGTATTTTGTCATCCCATAAAAATGTCCTCGTCACCCACATAAACGCGGCAAACCCGAAGACAAGCAGAACCATTGTTTCTTCAAAGCTCATCTTTCCGAGCTTTCTTTTTTCTTCGAGAATCAATTCTTTTCCGCCCGGAAGCTCCTTCATCTTGATCGGATGCGCCACTTTCGTCAAGTACAGCCATACCGCTACAAGCAAAATGACAACGACCGGAACGGCAAAAGCCATCCACCCCCCGAAAGACACTTCAACTCCGTACAGCTTCTTAATATTGGCCGCCAAAATAATGTTTGGCGGTGTGCCGATCAGCGTACCGAGTCCGCCGATCGTCCCCGCATACCCGATGCTGAAGATCAGCGCTTTTGAAAATTTCGCTTCTTCTCCGGCTAAATCTTTTCTTTCAGATTTCATGACGGCTGATACCTGATGAATGATAGCGGTTCCAATCGGAAGCATCATCATCACCGCGGCCGTATTTGAGACCCACATGGACAAAAACCCTGTGGCCGCCATAAACCCGAGGACGATCCTTGACGTGCTCGTTCCCACTACAGAAATGATATTAAGCGCGATCCGTTTATGAAGATTCCAGCGCTCCATCGCAAGTGCAATCAAAAAGCCTCCTAAAAATAAAAAAACGATTGGATCGCCGTAGCTTGACGTGACAGCTGCCCCTTCCAGCGCCCCGGTCAGCGGAAGCAGCACGATCGGCAGCAATGATGCAGCCGGAATCGGAACAGCTTCCGTAATCCACCATACCGCAACCCACAACGTGGTCGCCAATACCATTCTTCCTTCATGGCTCAGACCCTCGGGAAAAAAGAACAAAAGGACGGCGAAAAACAATGCAGGACCTAGCAGCAGTCCGATTTTCTGAGGCGTTTTATAGCTCGGCGGCTTTTCTTCCTTCATGGTTTGCTCCGACTTGATCTTTAAATCAGCATCTTTTCCCGCCCTGACAGGCATGGCGAACAAAAGCAGCCTCTTTGCTTCCCGGTGTGATCTCCAAAGCATATCCCATGCTGACACAACGCTTGATTTCATCAAAAATCCCCCTTCCCCTCTATCGATAAAGCGCTTACAATAGTAAATAAAAAGTAAGCTGCCGACTGTCGACAGTTATAACTTAATTATAACGGACAGCTAATGGCAGTCAACACTTTTTTGTCACAAAATACTCAATATTATGGTAATTTTAGGTTGATGGTATTTCTCTCTTTTTGCTAGACTATTAGTGATTTCCGCAGTGAAAAATAAACGAGGTGAACAGCGTGAAGTTTTCCATACAACGTGCAGTCTCTTATCATGATCAAGTCCATCATTATTTAAAAGATATGATTATTAAAGGAGGATATCGACCCGGCGAACGGATCTACGAATCCAAAATCGCCAAGGAGCTGCAAGTGAGCCGCAGCCCCGTCAGGGAGGCGATTCGGACACTTGAACAAGAAGGATTATTATCGATAGATGATAAATCAAAAATTACAGTTTATGAACCGACAATCAAAGACCTTGAAGAAATATACCAATGCCGCCAGGCGCTCGAATCCCTGGCCGTTTCATTGGCAACCCGCCTTGCTTCAAATGCAACACTGGAGCTCATTTCCGAAACGCTCTCTGAAGCGCGTAAGCACCAGGAAACCCAAAGTCCGGAGTCGGCCAATGCACTTCTTCGCCTAAATACGCAATTTCATGATGTCATCATCGAAACGAGCGAAAACGAACGCCTGCAAAAACAGCTGCTTGATTTGCGGTCGCTGACCTTTTTCTACCGGAGCAAAAACCTTGAAAAACCGGCGCGCACCCTTGACATCATCAATCAGCACGAGGAGATTCTGCGTCACATGCAGGACAGAAATGACGCCAAGGCTGCCGAATCAATGAGGAAGCATATAGAGGCAGACCTTTGCTATTTAAAAGAGGTGTTGTTCGGAAGCAGTTCCGCACGCTAAAAAAGCAGGGTTACCCCTGCTTTTTTCAGCTCTGGTAGACAAATTCGGCTGTGCGGTTGATCCCTTTGATGATATCAGGAAGGCGGTCGCGTTCATTCACAATATGAACGCGCTGAAACCCGGCGGCTGCAGCCTTCTTCCCCGCTTCTTCCGTGAGGCAGACCGCCTGCAGACGGGCAGCCGTTTTTTCCGGATGGAGGCCGATTGTCTCAGCCTCGTTTACGAACAGCTCGACGCATGTTCGATTCGCAAAGATCACGATATCAACAGGAAACTCCTCGATCTCCCGTTTAATGATCGATGTAAAGCGGCTGTCGATCATCCTGTCATGTGTAATCAATACCTCACAACCGGAGTGCGGTTGATTTTGCACGGCTTCCCGGCTGCCGATCAGCAAACAGCTGTCCGAAACCGGCATTTCCGCCTGCAGAAAAGCGGAAAATCCCCGTTCTTCAAGAGCTGCTTTTACATGCAGATCTGAAGCGTAAAGCCGGCCGCGCATTTCCCTGACATCGATCTTCAAAGCGGCAAGCCGGCTGAAAAATCTGCGCAGTGACGCACTTGAGGTGAACAGCAGGCTGTCAAAAGAAGCAATTCGATCTAAAACTGTATCGTCAGGCACCGTTTCGGCTGATTTCCATTTCGGCCATTCAACAACTTCAGCGCCTTGTTCACGAAGCGTCTCCACCGGGACTCGTTCTTCTTCACAGCTTTTGACCGCCATCATGTTCAGCCCGATCAAAGGCTTTTCTTCAAACCAGCTGTTCTGCCTGAATGATACGATGTCGCCGATGACGATGATCGCGGGATTTTTAATTTGATGCTCGGTTATTTTTTCCCTGATATTCTGCAATGTCCCTTTAACGCTCCGCTGCCGGCCCCATGTGCCCCATTGGATGACCATCGCGGGAACAAGGGGAGACTTGCCGTGTTTCATCAGCTGCTCGCATATATAACCAAGGTTTTTGATCCCCATGTAAAAGACGAGGGTTTGGACGCCTTTGGCCAGCCCTTCCCAATTCATTTCCGGTTTGCCCGATTTATCATGGGCGGTGACAACGGCAAAGGATGAAGCGAAATCGCGGTGGGTCACAGGCAGTCCGGCATAAAGAGGCGCGGCGATTCCCGATGTAATGCCGGGCACCATTTCGTACGGGATGCCGTGTTCGCTGACGGCTGCCGCTTCTTCTCCGACTCTGCCGAACACGCTCGGGTCTCCTCCTTTCAGCCGGACCACTTTGAGGCCTTTCAGCCCCTTTTCAATGAGCAGTGCATTGATTTCACTTTGTTTCATATAATGGCGGTCCGGGAGCTTGCCGCAGTAGACAAATTCACATGATGCTTTTGCATGCTCAAGCAGCCGGGAATTGACGAGCCTGTCATACAATATGACATCCGCCGTCTCGAGCAGTGTTCTTCCTTTTAATGTGATCAATGCTGAATCGCCCGGTCCGGCCCCGACAAAATATACTTTCCCATTCCCCATCAACTGTCATCCTTCCATCTGCCGATAATGTGAACGCGTTTATTTTTTAATAAAGAGGGATCACGTTCAGCGACCCTTGAGGCTGTTGACAAAAATCGCGACACGTTCGATATCGCTTGTTCAGCCGTTTAATAAACGATATATAAATCTTCACCTTCAACGATCGTTTCGTATGTCTGAACACACCCTGTGTCAGGCTCTTGGACTTTGCCGTCTTCAAGGCTGATCTTCCAGTCGTGCATCGGACAGAAGACGAATTTGCCGCTTACCATTCCTTCGGCAAGCACGCCCCCTTTGTGGGGGCAGCGGTTTTCAATCGCACGGACATTGCCGTTAGAAAGCTTGAATACCGCGATTTCCTTGTCCTCGATAAGCACTGTCTTCCCAAGCTGATTCGGCAAATCCCCGATCTTCGAAACAAACACCTTTGTTAAGTTCTTGTTCACCATGTGAATTCCTCCTCAAGTTGATTTCTCATTTTAAGAAGTGACAACATTTTCGAATAGCTGTTTTGTTGTCTTTTCGTCTTCCAAAAAGTCTTTCCACGGGTCTTTATGGACAGACAGCGCTTGATTGATGCGGTCATTCAGTTCTTTGCGTTTTTCTTTATCATTCAATACGGATTGGACGTGGGACAAGCCGACACGTTCAACCCATGCAGATGTCCGCTCTAAATAGTTGGCTGTTTCACGATAGTATTGGAGATATGCGCCTGTAATTTCGATGACTTCTTCAGCCGTTTTGACTTTCATTAACAGATCGCCTGCGCGCAAATGCGTGCCTCCGTTTCCGCCGACGTAAATTTCCCAGCCGCCGTCGATGCCGACGACGCCGATATCTTTAATGCCGGATTCGGCGCAGTTTCTCGGACAAGCGGAAACCGCCATTTTAATTTTGTGAGGCGTGTAGAGCCCTTCAAATTTTTTCTCAAGGTCAATTCCGAGGGCCATTGAGTCTTGCGTGCCGAAGCGGCAGAACTGTTCGCCTACACACGTTTTTACGGTTCTGAGCGTTTTTCCGTAAGCAAATCCTGAAGGCATATCAAGATCAGCCCATACTTTCGGAAGATCTTCTTTTTTGACGCCGATCAGGTCGATCCGCTGGCCTCCGGTCATTTTCACTAGCGGAATTTCATATTTGTCGACGACATCAGCGATGCGCCGCAAATCATTCGAATTGGTAACCCCGCCGTACATCCGCGGTACGACTGAATATGTGCCGTCTTTTTGAATGTTGGCGTGCATCCGTTCATTGACGAAGCGGGACTCTCTTTCATCTTCATATTCCTTCGGATTGATCATGCCGAGGTAGTAGTTAAGCGCAGGGCGGCATTTGGAACAGCCTTCCGCCGTTTTCCAGCCGAGCACGTTCATGACTTCTTTCGTATGGGTCAGCCCTTTTTCTCTGATTTCAGCCACGATTTCGTCTCTTGAAAGGTCCGTACATCCGCAAATCGCTTCTTTTTGTGCTGAAGCATCAAACTCTGAGCCGAGCGTATGCTGCAGAATCTCAGCGACAAGCGGCTTACATCCTCCGCAAGAGCGTGATGCGCCTGTGCAGGCTTTAATTTCATCGGTCGACGTGCAGCCCTGCTCTTTGATCGCCTGAATGATCATCCCTTTCGAAACGCCGTTGCAGCCGCATACGATCTCATCGTCGCTCATCGCAGCGGTTAAGCTCATGCCTTCCTCCTGATTCAAAGGCTGCAAGATTGAAATTTTAGAAGTATCTGAAATATCTGCTCCTTTTTGAATCATGGAAAACAGCCTGTTGCCTTCGCTGCTGTCTCCGAACAGTACGGCGCCGATCACCTGATTGCCGCGCAGAACGATTTTCTTGTAGATTCCGTCCTGTTCGTCAAACACTTTGAGCGCTTTTTTGTCTTCTCCTTCATCCTCATTAAAGTCACCGGCGGAAAAGACCTCAACACCGGAAACCTTCAGCTGGGTTGATAAAACAGATCCTTCATACGGAGCCGTTTCAACGCCGCAGATTTTTTTGGCAAGCACTTTTGCCTGTTCATAAAGAGGCGCGACAAGTCCGTAGGCAATGCCTCTATGTTCCGCACATTCTCCGACAGCGTAAATGTTGGGAACTTCGGTTTCCATGTAATCATTGACGACGATTCCTCTGTTTACCGGAAGGCCGCAGTCTTTGCCGAGCTGAACGTTCGGTTTGATTCCGACCGCCATGACGACCAAATCGGCTTCAAGCATTGAGCCGTCTTTGAATGTTAAGCCTTCGACACGTGTTTCTCCGTAAATTTCTTCTGTCTGCTTTTCCAGCAAAAATTTCATGCCCTGCTTTTCCAGCTCTTTTTGCAAAAGCCGTCCTGCGGTTGCATCAAGCTGACGCTCCATCAAATATGGCGCGAGGTGGATAACGGTAACATCCATGCCAAGGTTAAGAAGTCCGCGCGCTGCTTCCAGTCCCAGCAATCCGCCGCCGATAACGGCTGCTTTTTTGTACGTTTTGGAAGCTTCGAGCATAATATCCGTATCCTTGATATCACGGAATGCTGTTACACCTTCTTTATCCGCTCCGGGCAATGGCAGAATAAAAGGGAGAGAACCTGTCGCCAAAATCAGTTCATCATACGGCTGGACTCTTCCCGTATCCGTGATGACGGTTTTGGACTCCGGATCAACTTTAACGACTTCTTCACCTGTATACAGCTGAATCCCGTTTTCTTCATACCAATCCCAATCATTCAGTGTAATGTCCTTAACATCCGTATCTCCTTGAAGCACTTTGGAAAGAAGAATCCGGTTATAGTTTGGGTGCGGTTCGTTTCCGAAAATCGTGATCTGAAACTCTTCGTTTGAAATTTTAAGAATTTCTTCAACGGCCCTGACCCCGGCCATACCGTTCCCTACAAGGACTAGCTGCTTTTTTTTCACTATGATCCTCCCCTTTTTCAAAACAATTCACTATACGCCCTAAACAAGTATTCTGTTTACATCTTTAAAACTATCACAAATTATAGTTAATTTTGTAAACTTTTTATGACTTTTTATGACAATTTATTCACATAATTGTCAACTGACGGACGAATTTTCACGGAGCAAACCTTAAATCCCGGCATTCTGCAAGACGGATCTAGCGTTTCCGCTATCAAATCGTTCACATTTTGCGAATCCCCCCAATGCATCGGTACAAATACGGTATCCGGCCTGATGGCTTCCGACCATTTGCTCCTGACAATGATGCTGCCTCTTTTTGACTCCACCCTGACCAGCATCCTGTCGCCAATGTTGTACTTTTCCGCCGTTTTCGGATGGATTTCCATAAATGATTCAAAGTGCCTGGCCTTGAGTGCAGCGCTCCTTCTCGTCTGTACGCCGGTTAAATAGTGAGACATTACCCTTCCGGTCGTCAGAAAAAGGGGATACTCCTCAGTCGGTTCATCTTTTTTGATCTTTGGTTCGTTCGGGACGACGCACATTTTCGCTTTTTTGTCCGGGTGGGCAAAGGATGATTCAAACAGGCGCTGTGTCCCGGGGTGCCCCTGTTCGGGACAAGGCCATAAAATGCCGCTTTCCTTTCTCAGACGTTCATAAGTGATGCCCGAATAGTCGGCAATTCCGCCGCGGCTCGCTTTTCTTAATTCATTAAAAACATCCTCTGCCGATCGATATGAGAAATAACGGCCTTTTCCAAGAGCTGCGGCGATATCGCAAATCATTTGCCAGTCATGCCTCGCTTCACCGGGGCACGGCTTTGAGGCTTCCCTTAATGTCACTCTGCCTTCCAGATTGGTCATCGTTCCTTCGTCCTCGAGATAGGATGATGCGGGGAGAATGACGTCCGCGAGTCTTGCCGTTTCAGAAAGAAACAAATCAACGGCTGCAAAAAACTTTAATTTTCCCAAAGCGGATTTGACAAAGCCGGCATTCGGGCTGGATACAACAGGGTTTGAACACATTAAAAACATCCCGGTAATTTCCCCTTCATGAACTTTCTCCATCATTTCATAAGCGGATACACCTTTTCCCGGAAGGTCTTCAGCTTTTATGCCCCAAACATCCGCAATATAGGCGCGGTCGGCTTCGTTTTCAATCGACCGGTACCCCGGCAGCTGATCTGCTTTCTGGCCGTGCTCCCGCGCGCCCTGTCCGTTTCCTTGTCCGGTGACGGCGCCGTAGCCGCAGGCAAATTTGCCGATTTTTCCAGTTGATATTAGAATATTCAGTAAATTTCTGACAGCAGCCGTTCCGTCTGTTTGCTGTTCAACCCCTCTCGCCGTGAACAGCATTCCCGTCTCCTCGCGGGCAAATTTTACTGCAGCTTTTTTGATCTGCTCGATTTGTATTCCGGTTTTGGCCGCAATGTCTTCAAGTGATAAAGACGCCACATGGCGCTTGACCTCTTCAAAACCTTCCGCTCTCTCTCTGAGAAAAGCTCCGTCTGTCAGCTGTTCTTCAATGATGACTTTCAGCATACCGTTTGCGAGCGCTGCGTCTGTCCCCGGCTTGATTTTCAAATGCAGATCGGCGATCTTGGCCGTTGCCGTTTCGCGGGGATCGATGACAATGATGTAGGCCCCGTTTTGCTTCGCTTCTTCAAAATACGGCATGATCGTCGGCTGGCACTCTGCGATATTCGTACCTGCGAGGATGATGACCCTTGCATGGGGGATCTCGGAAAGGGCATTTGTCAGCCCCCGGTCCATTCCAAAGGTTTGATTTGCAGCTGTGGCGGCCGCCGACATGCAAAGCCTGCCGTTGTAGTCAATATGCTTCGTCTTCAAGGCGACGCGGGCGAACTTCCCGAGCAAATACGCTTCTTCGTTTGTAATAGACGCGCTGCCATATACGCTCAAAGCATCACAGCCATCTTCATGCTGGATCGCTGTTACTTGCTCTTTGATGTACTGAAGCGCTTCTTCCCATGTCACACGGACGAATTCGCCGTTTTTTTTGATCAGCGGATGGGTGATCCTCTCTGAATGAAACGCGTGCTGGTGGGCGTTCATCCCTTTCATGCACAGCCGTCCTTTTGTCGTCGGATTGTCTTTTCCGACCGCCGTGTATTTTTTTCTTGTCACAATCGTCTGTTCAATGAGCTGCATTTTGCACTGCATGCTGCAAAATGGACATTGGGTGTCATACGTTTTTTCGGATTGCACTTCTTTTTGCTTTGTGCGAAAGTACTTTAGCAATCGTTCTGTCAATTCACATCAGCCCTTTTATCGTTTCTTGCTGAGCCAGCCGCTTCTCTTTTTCAAGCCGTTCGATCAGCTGGCCGCGAAGTCCGTTGTCAAATAAAACTTCCCGGATATGAATGATACCGGCGCGTTCAATCCAATGCCCGACCTTCTCGAGATAATTTGCTGTTTCCCGGTAATATTGAAGCAGGCCTTTCATGAATTCCCCCGCTTCCTCCGCCGAGTCGGCTACTGAAAGCAGCTCTCCCGGAGCAGCATGCTGTCCTCCTTGGCCGCCCGCATAAATCTCCCAGCCCCCGTTTACTTTGAGAAGTCCAATGTCATGAACTGAAGCGTACACGCAATCGTCCAAACAGCCCGACACCCCGATCGAGACCTTGGCCGGAATGAGGAGGGATTCTGCCGCTTTTTCCAAGTCTGCTGCCAATGTTTGAATCTGCGGTGATCCGCACGTGCACGTTTTAACCGCGGCGATCCTATGCTGAGGCGGCGGGCAATGCGGCATGCCGAGTTCTTCTTTCACGCGCTCTATATACTCCGGCTTGATACCAGCAAGCTTTAATCTCTGATGGTGTGTCATGTACACCTCTTGAATTTGATATTTTTCAATCACTTCTGCAATGCGCTTCAGCTCTTCGGCATTCGTTCGGCCTCCGTACATTTGCGGAATGATGGTACCCATCTCCTCTTCGTGCTCCTCATAGATGATGTCCGGACGGATCATTTTTAAATAGTAGTGAATGGCGGGCACGCAAATTCGGCAGCCGCTGCTGTTTTTCCAGCCGAGCGCCGAGATGACTTCGTGAACGGAAGAAAGATTTCTTATCTGTATTTCGTTCACGACTTCATCTTCCGTGAATGAAGTGCAGGTGCACATCGGCTGTTCCGCCGCAGATACGTAATCATCCTGTTCAGCGGTATGGAGCAGCAGTTCTTCAAGCAACGGCCTGCAGCCGCCGCATGATCCGGAAGCATTTGTACAGCCTTTGACCTCCTCGGCCGTCTTTAAACCGTGCGTCTGTATGGCTTCCATGATCGCGCCTTTGGAAACCGCGTTGCATTGGCAGATCGTTTCACTAAGCGCCATAGCAGCGACTGAACTGTTTTCTTCCGATTGAAACAGCTCTTTTTTGACAACGGTAATATCTCTTTGCTTGATAATGCTTTCCAACAGCCGTTGGCTGCCGCTGGTGTCTCCGTATAAAATCACGCCGGCCATTTTATCCCCTTGAAAGACGGCTTTTTTATAGACTCCTGACGCTTCGTCTAAAAGTTTAATAGCCGTTGTCGAGTCGTCCTCTGTGATTTTCCCTGCCGAAAAGACGTCGATGCCGGACATTTTTAGAGCTGCAGACTGGATGGAGCCCTGATAACCGGCACATGCGAGCCCGCAAATATGTCTGGCCAGCACTTTCCCCTGTTCAAACAAAGGCTTGACTAGACCATAGACCGTTCCGTTATGCTCCGCGCATTCACCGACGGCGTAGACATTTGGAATATTTGTCTCCATATAGTCGCTGACGATGATCGCCCGGTTTGTTGCAATACCGCTCACCTTGGCCAGTTCGATATTCGGTCTGACACCGGCAGCCATGACGATGAGATCGGCGCTGATCTCCGTCCCGTCTTTAAACCGCACACCCTCGGCGCGGGATCTTCCTAAAATCGCCTCTGTATCTTTATCCAAAAGAAAATGGATCCCTTGATGCTCCAGCTCTTTCTGGAGCATGGCAGATGCCGGCCGATCAAGCTGATTCTGCATGATGCAGGAAGAGTGGTGAATCACATCAACCTTCATCCCGAGGTTTGCCAACCCTCGCGCCGCCTCAAGACCCAAAATTCCCGCGCCGATGACGGCCGCTTTTTCAAACCGCTTTGATGCCTTTATCAATGCCCGGCAATCGTCTATTGTTCTAAAACCATATACCCCTTCTTTGTCCGCACCATGAACCGGGAGGATAAACGGGGAAGAGCCCGTCGCAATGATCAGTTTGTCATAAGCGATTTCGCGGTTTTGATCTGTCGCCACCGTCTGTTTCACCGTATTGATTGCGACAGCTGTTTCCCCTGTATAAAGTGTAATCCCGTTTTCTTCATACCAACTCCGGCTTTTTGTCATCACATCGTTCCAATCCGTTTCCCCCTGAAGGACAGAAGACAGCAGAATCCGATTATAGCTGAGGTGTGGTTCGCTGCCGATGATGACGATCTCAAACCGGCTCCCGCCGTGTTGTAAAATTTCTTCCGCCGTGCGAACCCCGGCCATGCCGTTTCCTATTAAAACCAGCCTTTGTTTCCCCATTTTCTCCCCTCCCTCTGCAGCTTTGCTCTGGATTATTATTTCACATTGCATCGCTAAAGCGTTTAAACCTGTTACATTTCCTGACAAAAAATTTTAGAAACAGGACGGTTTGACCAGCACCCATTGATGACGATTCAACGGCTTTGGCCGCGATGTTAAAGTTCAACATTTTATCACATTTTTTATCACGTTCTGCTTGTTTCTTTTCCTGCAATCTACTAGGCTTAAAATAAAGAACATAAGAAATGGAGGAGGAGAATGCTACCGATTAAAAGAAGACAGCAGATATTGGCGTGGGTCAAAGAAGAAGAATCTCTGCGCATTTCGGACATTTCGAAAAGGCTGAACGTCTCTGAAATGACCGTTTACCGCGACATTAAACCGCTTGTTGAAAACGGACAGGTCATCAAGACGGCAGGCGGAATTACGCTAAACAAGCCGAAGCAGCAGCTTGGGCAGCTTTGCGTCGTTTGCGGAAAAGGGACAGGCTCGAGGCTTTCCGTGCAGATTGTAAAAAACGACAGTCAAATTGAACAATTTTGCTGTTCCCATTGCGCAATGCTCCGCTATGAGAAAGTGAAAGATGACGTGTCACAGATCATCTGCAGAGATTTTTTGCTGGATACGACGATCAGTGCCAAAGCCGCCGTCTTTTTGCTGGATACGGATCTTCATTTGAACTGCTGCGAGCCGCAGGCGATCCCTTTCGCTTCTGAAGCGGATGCGCGGAAATTTAAAAAAGGCTTTGGCGGACAGCTGTTATCGTTTGACGATGCCGCGCTTCTCATCCAGAAAACGATGAAGAACAGCTGCTGCAGCCTGAAGACGTGAAATTTTGTTAAAAGATTGGATGAATGTGATGAAAAGAGCAACACTCTGGACAGTTCTCGCTGTTCTATGTATCATTCTGCTGCCAAAAGCCGCTTTTGCTCACGCATATATCGTAAAATCAACTCCAGCTGAAAATCAGGAGCTGAAAAAAGCGCCTGCAGAAATCAAGATTGAATTCAATGAAGCGATTCAGAACGGGTTTCATTCGATAACGGTCAGAAATTCGTCAGGTGAGCGCGTCGATTCCGGCAAAACGGAAATCGACCCGCAAAACGCCAAGATTATGACCGTCAAACTGAAACCGAAGTTAAAGGATGATATCTACTCGGCCGAATGGAGAGCCGTATCCGCAGATGGGCATCCCGTATCAGGCACGATCCCTTTCAGCATCGGAAACATTCAAGGCGGGCTGCCGAAAGATCAGCAAAATCAAGCATCAGGACTGCCGGCAGCCGATACCGTCATGGAACGCGTCCTTTTGTATACCGGTTTCTCCCTGTTCATGGGGGCCGCTCTTTTGCAACTCGTATGGCATCGCCCTGAAAACGGCTGGCCGGGTGACAAACGGCGCCGGCTGAAGCGGATCAAGAATGCGGCGCTCATATTGACAGGGGCCGCCATCATCATTCAGCTGCCCCTGCAAACAAAAGCAAACGCGGGCGTTTCCTGGAGCGGGGCTTTCCAGCCTTCGCTTTTGCATGAAACGCTTCTGAATACGACAGGCGGAATGCTGTGGCTGATCAACATCGCCATCATCGCCGTGCTTGTTTTTTGTTCGAACAGAAAAGGTCTGAAGAGCGCGATCTTGAGCCTGTTCCTTTTTGCCGGACTTTTGTTCGTCAAATCGCTCGACGGCCATGCCGCTTCGACGAGCGCCGGCTATATGACGATCGCGATGAACTTCATCCATCTGAATGCCGCTTCCATTTGGACGGGCGGACTCGCGATGTTTGTGCTGTTTTTCGGAAAAGACTGGCTGAAGCCTGACAAAAGTGTGATATGGGAAACCATTCGGCGCTTCTCGCCATGGGCGCTCGCTTCTGCAGGGCTTCTCATATTTTCGGGCCTTTTCAACAGCTTCTTCATTGTTCACACACTGGATAACCTGCTCGGGACGGCTTACGGAAAAGCGCTCCTTGTGAAAGTGGCGCTCGTTCTTCTCATGATCGGACTCGGAGCATTTCACTATTTCCGTTTTAGAAAAGTGCCGAAACAGCAGGGCGGCCGTTCGCTGAAAGCTGAATGGGCGGTCGGGCTTCTCATTCTGCTGACCACGGCGGTTTTCACCAATCTTCCAAGTCCGCCCGCGCCGCTGCCGCAGCCTTTCAGTGAGACGAAGCAGCTGACGGAAGGAAACACGCTGTCGCTCCGAATCAGCCCGAACATGCCGGGCTCAAATGCGTTTGAGGTCACCGTCAGAAACAGAAAAGGGGACGTCGTCAAAGATATTCAAAAAATCGAATTAACCGTTGAGAAAACCGGGCTTTTCGGGGATGACAAGGAGAGTACGTTCAGCCTCAGCAAAAATAAAGTCGGCGTTTTCCAAACGAAAAATTTAAATTTAAACGAAGACGGCATCTGGAAGATCCGCGTTCACGGATTAACGGCGTCATTTGAGGAAATCAGAACGGTTTTCAATGCGAAAATTAATAAAAAGGAGTTTTGATTATGTTTAAAAAAACTTTATCGCTGGGTGCAATCCTAGCATCATTTTTGCTTTTCTCCGTGCCTGTCAGCGCACATGTCACGGTAAAACCGGCCGAATCAGCAGCAGGCTCATGGGAAACATACACCGTCAAAGTACCGGTTGAAAAAGACAACGCCACAACCAAGGTCGTTCTCAGCATGCCGGACGGTGTTGAATTTCAGCAGTATGAACCGGTGCCGGGCTGGAAAACGAGCACTAAAACCGGCAAAAACGAAAAAGTGACAAGGGTGACGTGGGAAGCAAAAAACGGCGGCATTCAGCCTGGTGAATTCCAGCAGTTTACCTTCACCGCCAAAAACCCTGACAAAGAACAAAAGGCCGCCTGGAACGCTTACCAATATTATAAAGACGGCACGATTGTCGAGTGGACCGGTGATGAAAACGCCGATACCCCGCATGCGATCACAAGCATTGTCGACGCTGCAAAGCTCGGACACGAAACGGTTGACGCACACGGCGCTTCAACGAAACAAAACACTGCCGCAGAAAATGAAGACGGTCAAGGAGGACAAGGGATTCAAACCGCTTCCCTCATCCTGTCGATCCTCGCCGTGCTTCTTGGGGGTGCTGCGCTGCTCTTGACAGTGCGCAAAAAGAAATCGTAAAAATGAAAAGCTGTCGGGAATATCCCGACAGCCTTTTTGTGCCCATTTCAGTTCGAATCCCGCACGATCTGATAATACATGCCCGTTTTTTGATCGACCACCGCCTCTAAATGAAGCCCGCCATCAGTCTCAAATGTTCCATTCAGGCGAGCGGCATCCCCTGTATATAACGTGTACTTGCTTCCCTTAGGCGTTGTGAACGGTGAAGAAGCTTCCGCACTCTCCGTTTTCGGGTGATCCGATTTTACAATTGCGTAATTTAAGTCGCGGTACCATTGATATTTGCCGTTTTCTCGTTTGATGTGAGCGAGGCAAATTCCCTCTCCCTCCGAATCGCCGAATCGAAAAACGACGACTTGTTCGCCGTTTAAATCGATTTTGTCTATAATATCGTCTTTTGTGATGTTCTCGTAACGAATACCGTCCTCAATCGCTTCCTGTTCGCTGTTCACCCATTTGGTTTGTTCATCATTTTCTTGGGCGCTCGCACAACCCGCAACCAAGATCGCCAAAAATAATAAAACTGTTCGTTTTTTCATCCGCTTCCTCCGACTTTAATTATTTTAGGGAATTATATGAATTCGGCCAGCGTTGAAAATATCCTCTTTGCAGGAAAATTTCCAATACGGTGATTCAAAAATTGACAAACTTATCTTACAATAGAAAAAGTTCTGAATGATTGAGTAGGGAGAGATCGGAGTATGAAAGTATCGATTCTGTTTGTCTTGCTTGCGGCCATTTTATGGGGAACGACGGGAACAACCCAGGCGTTCGCGCCTGAAGAAGCGGCGCCTCTTGTGTTCGGCGCTGTCAGAATGGCGGTCGGCGGCATCACCCTGCTCTTGTTCGCGGCTTTGCGCGGTCAATTAAAACGCAGCGGCTGGCCCGTTAAAACGCTGATTATCGCAGCATTGAGCATGGCATTTTATCAGCCTTTCTTTTTTTCAGCTGTCAGTCTCTCAGGGATCGCCGTCGGAACGGTCGTCGCCATCGGCAGCGCTCCGATTATCGCCGGCTGCCTCGAATGGCTCGTGTTCAAAAAAGTACCCCAAGCGAAATGGTGGATCGCAACGGCTGCAGCGATAGCAGGCGTATCCTTGTTATTCATCCCTTCCGCCTCATCGGGAGGGAGCTTTCTCGGCATATTGCTCGCACTCGGCGCCGGTCTTTCCTTTGCCGTCTATACGCTGACAAGCAAAAAGCTCCTGCAACAGCAGAAGCCGGAGGCTGTCACAGGCACCGTGTTCTTTTTAAGCGCTGTATTGCTTGCCCCGTTGTTGTTTCTGTACGATTTGAGCTGGATCTTATCGGTTCAGGGATCGGCTGTCAGCCTCTATATCGGCGTCATTGCAACCGGTGCCGCGTACCT
Organism: Bacillus sp. J41TS8; assembly: GCF_018333035.1. Taxonomy (NCBI): domain Bacteria; kingdom Bacillati; phylum Bacillota; class Bacilli; order Caryophanales; family Bacillaceae; genus Bacillus; species Bacillus sp. J41TS8. The sequence continues at coordinate 27,910 of NZ_BORF01000021.1, read as the reverse complement.
GTTATTTACGACAGGATTGGCAAAAGTACCCGCCTCAACAGCGGTGACCCTGTCGCTGGCTGAACCGCTCACAGCGTCGCTTTTAGGAACCGTGCTTGTCAAGGAATCGCTGCCTCTTGTTTCCTGGGCCGGAATCGCATTGCTTCTGCTGGGCATTTTTTATATTTCCTATCAGCCCAAAAAGAATAAAATGAACGCTGAACAAGTGAAAGCGTAAAAAACCCGCCCGTGGATATGCGGGCGGGTTTTCATGTTGTCTTGTTATTCATCCAAACCGATAGACAAATATTTTGTTTCCAAATACGGCTCGATGCCTTCCTGTCCGCCTTCGCGTCCGATGCCGCTTTCCTTCATGCCGCCGAAAGGCGCCTGAACGGTTGACGGACCGCCGTCATTCCAGCCGAGAATGCCGTAATCAAGATTTTCGGATAAATAGATGCCGCGGCGGTAGTTTTCCGTAAAGAAGTATGCCGCTAAACCGTAAGGCGTATCATTGGCGAGCTTGACCGCTTCGTCCAGCGTTTTAAAAGTCGTAATCGGCGCAACGGGACCGAATGTTTCCTCATGCATGATCGTCATTGAAGGATCAACATCCGTCAGCACTGTCGGGTGGACAAAGTAGCATGATTTCTCATCATCGCTTTCGTATTCGGCGCCGATGAGAACTTTCGCCCCTTTATCCACCGCGTCATTGATTTGATCAACGATTTTTTGGAAGCCGTTTTTATTGATGATCGGACCGATTGATACACCCTCTTCAAGCCCGTTCCCGACTTTCAGCTTGGCGACTTCCGCGCGGAGTTTTTCTGCAAATTCATCCTTAATCGATTCGTGAACGATCAGACGGTTTGCACAGACGCACGTTTGTCCTGCATTCCTGTATTTCGACAGCATCGTCTGTTTAACGGCGAGGTCGATGTTGGCATCTTCATCAATGATCAGCGGGGCATGGCCGCCGAGCTCCATTGACACATGTTTCACCGTCTCGGCGCTGTTTTTCATTAATTGTTTGCCGACAGGCGTAGATCCGGTGAACGTAATTTTGCGGATCAGCGGATGGCTTGTAAAAATAGAACCGATCTCTTTTCCGTCGCCGATCACACACTGAAGGACGTCTTTCGGAATGCCCGCTTCGTGGCCGAGGCGAACGAGCTCAAGCGCCGTTAAAGGCGTGTCAGGCGCCGGCTTGATGATAAAAGTACAGCCCGCCGCCAAGGCTGGCGCCGCTTTTCTCGTGATCATCGCCGCCGGAAAGTTCCACGGGGTAATCGCCGCAACAGGACCGACCCCTTGGCGCGTGACGATGATGCGCTTGTTCGTCACAGATGCGGGAACCGTTCTTCCGTAGATGCGTTTTGCTTCCTCCGCATACCATTCGATATAGCCTGCGCTATATATGACTTCTCCCTGTGCTTCAGCGTACGGCTTGCCGTTTTCAAGCGTAATTAATTTTGCCAGCTCGTCCTTCTGCTCCACAATCAAATCGAACCATTTTTTCAGTAAGCCCGCTCGTTCTGAAGCCGATGTTTTCGACCATTTTTGAAATGCTTCATGCGAGCGTACGACTGCCTCCTCGACTTCTTTTGCGGATTGCTGGGGAACCGATTTGATTTTTTCTCCAGTCGCAGGATTATATACTTCTAGCATGCTGGTCATGTTGAATCTCCTCCCCTTTACGTTTTGAACTGCTGTTGTATAAAAGAAAACCGATCAATGTCCATCCTGCCAAGATCAGCCACTCATACGGCCATGTGAGCGCGGCCGGCATGCCTGGCAAATAAAAGGCAAGAAAGATAACACTTAAGAGGATAGCAGATATACCCGTCGTTTTCCACTTATTGATTTTATACGGTCTGTTTAAATCCGGCTCTGTCTTTCTCAGCTTCATGAATGCAATCGACACGATCAAATATCCGACTATAATACCTGTTCCCCCTGCATTAACGATCCAAACAAGAGCCGGGCGCCCGAGCAGCGGTGCAAAAAACGCCAGCGCCCCTAGAAATAAAATCGCGTTAGTCGGCGTTTTATACTTCGGATGGATGAAGCCGAACCATTTCGGCACCATGCCTTTTTCCGACATCGCAAACAGAATGCGGCTCGCGCCGATGATAAATGCGTTCCAGCTCGTAATGATACCGGCGACTCCGCCGAGGACAAGCACCGTGCCGAACAGCTGGTTCCCGAGCAGATTGACCATTGCATCCGCGGTCGCCAAAGAAGTCGTTGCAAGCTCGCTTTCTGACAGTCCCATCGTCACGCCGAAAACAATCAGCAAATAAAACACGACCGCACTGACGATCGAAATAATCAAAATTTTGCCGATGATTTTTTTCGGGGCATTAATTTCAGCCGCAACCTGAGGGATGACGTCAAATCCGACAAACAGAAACGGAATCATGACGAGGACGGACATCATCCCGGAGAATCCGTCTTTAAAAAGGGGCTGCATATGTTCAACATTACCGTTTACCAAAGCGCCTCCCAAAAGGAGAAAGCCCGTGGCGATAATCGCGATCGTAAAAACCGACTGAAAAATCGCGGCCGGCTTGACGCCGAAGTAATTGAGCGCGGTCAGGACGACCGCACCCCCTGAACCGATCAACACCCAAGTGACATACACGTCCCAGCCGCTAAGCGACCAGAGAAACCCTTGATGTTCGACAGGCAGGACGTAATCGATGACGGTCGGTAATGCGACCGCCTCAAATGTGATCACCGAAACATAGCCGAAAAGCACACCCCAAGCGGCGACAAAAGCCGTTTTCCGGCCAAACGCCCTGTAGACGAAAACCAAGCCGCCCCCCGTTTCAGGGATGGCAGAAGACAGCTCCGCGTATGTTAACCCGATTAAGATGACCAGTATGCCGCCGATGATAAATGCGATGGTGCTGCCCAAAAAACCGGCTGTCGAAATCCAGTCGCCGGAAAGGACGACCCAGCCCCAGCCGAGCATAGCCCCGATTGCTAAAAATAGCACATCCGTCTGCGACATCGTTTTTTTCATTTGCTGTTTACCCATCTATATCCGCCCCTTCCTTTAGAAGATGTCAAACTAGAGCTGTTTCAGCGCTTCTTCGATGATGCCGAACCCTTCCTCAAGCAATTCATCAGTAATAACAAGCGGAGACAGAAAACGGATAATGTTGCCATTGATACCTGCCGTCAACAAGAGCAGGCCGTGTTCATTGGCGTACTTGGCAATCTTGGCCGCAGCGGCTTTGTCCGGCTCCCGTGTCTTTTCGTCCCGGACAATTTCAAGCGCCGCCATCGCGCCAAGTCTGCGAACTTCACCAATCTGCGGATATTTCACCTTCCATTCATGCGCTCGCTCTTCAATGGCTTTGCCGATTTCTTCAGAGCGTTTGTTGAGCTGTTCCGATTCGATAATATCGAGCACTGCCAAAGCGGCTACGCATCCAAGCGGACTTCCGGCGTATGTGCCCCCGAGTTCCCCCGGATCCGCCGCATCAAGTATTTCCGCCCGGCCGATGACACCGCTGAGCGGAACGCCGGCAGCCAGCGATTTTGACACCGTCACAAGATCAGGAACGACATCAAAATGCTCAATCGCAAAATATTTGCCTGTTCTGGAAAAGCCTGTTTGGATCTCATCGGCGACAAAAACGATGCCGTGTTTTTGACAGAAGGCTGCGACATGCTGCACAAACCGTTTGGAAGGAATAATAAATCCTCCTTCTCCCTGCACCGGCTCCATGACAACGCAAGCGACCGTCTCCGGAGCAACAGACGAGACGAAGAAATCGTCAAATGCCTGAATAACCATGTCATCGTAGCTTTCATCAGTCATCCCTTCAGGCTTTCTATAGTAGTAAGGAAACGGTGCCTGATATACCTCAGGTGCAAATGGACCGAATCCAAATTTGTATGGTTTAACCTTGCTCGTCATGCTCATCGTCATGTTTGTGCGCCCGTGGAATCCGCGGGTAAAAGAAACGACGGCTTGACGCTTCGTATATTTTCTGGCGATTTTCACGGCGTTTTCTACGGCTTCCGCACCCGAGTTCAGGAAAATCGCTTTTTTCTCGTGTGAGCCCGGTGCAAGCCGGCAAAGTTTTTCCGCCAATTCGATATAGGCCTGATACATCATGACGTTAAAACCCGGATGAATGAGCTGTTCGGCCTGTTGCTTGACAGCTTCTACAACTTTCGGATGTGAATGCCCGACATTTAATGTACCGATCGCCCCGGCAAAATCGATAAAACGGCGCCCGTCAATATCGTATAAAACGGCCCCTTCCCCTTTAGCGGCCAGATGACGGTTTCCGTTGGAGACACCCCTTGCCACAAATTGATCCCGTTTGGCCTGCCAATCTTCCGTTGTGAATGCTTTTGTGTTCAGACTCATAAAAAATCTCTCCCCCACTCTTATTTCTTATAATTCTGAATATTTTTTGGTATGATGAAAAGTACCAATCATTAATTTTCAAAGGTACCAGGGGGGAGGCGCTATGATTACGATACCGATTGACCGCTCCAAGGATGCGGATTATATTTATCACCAAATTTATCAACGGATTAAAGAAGAAATTTTCAGCCGCAATCTTTTGCCGGGAAAAAAACTCCCTTCCAAGCGCGAGCTCGCCGAAGCATTGAACGTCAGCATTAATTCGGTCAACGCTGCCTACCAGCAGCTTCTGGCAGAAGGTTATCTTTATTCACGTGAAAGAAAAGGCTTTTTTGTAGAGCAGATCGAAACGTTCCATGCCAGCCGCCATCCCGGCCCTTTTCAATTGGAAAAAGAACTGGTTGAAAAGCCGGCAAGCAAAGACGGCTGGATATCGTTTTCCCATATGAGCGTCGATACGGCGCATTTTCCATTTAAAACATGGCTTCGCTGTGAACAGAAAGCGGTTTCTTCTCATGTAAACGAACTTGGAGAAATGACGCATCCGCAAGGTGTCTACGAAGTGCGCCAAACGATCGCACGGTTTATCGCTTTAACGAGAGGCGTCAAGTGTCACCCCGAACAAATCGTGATCAGCGCAGGCACGCAGTCCTTAATTCATACGCTTCAGGATCTTCTCCCCGCCTCAGCCGTCTATGCGATGGAGGAGCCGGGATACAGCCGCATTTATCGACTGCTGAAAAATGAAGGGAAAGAAGTGGCCACGATTCAGCTCGATCATAAAGGAATGCGGATCAGCGAGATTCACCGTCTGAATCCGGATGTTTTATTTGTCACGCCTTCACACCAGTTTCCAACAGGAATCATTATGCCGGTATCGAGAAGGATTCAGCTTTTAAATTGGGTTTCCGACGGGGAAAACCGCTATATTGTGGAAGACGATTATGACAGCGAATTCAAATATGGGAGCGATACGATCCCCGCCCTGCAAAGCCTTGACCGCTCTGAGAAAGTCATCTATATCGGCACGTTTTCAAAATCGCTTCTTCCGGGTCTGAGAATCAGCTATATGGTACTGCCGCAAAAGCTGCTGAAGCGATACAGAAAAAGGCACCATTTCTCGATTCAATCGAGCAGCGTTTTAACACAGCTCGCCTTGCAGGAATTGATCGAATCGGGGGAATACCAAAAGCACATCAAGAAAATGAACCAGATTTACGAAGAAAAGCGGACAAGGCTGATCGGAAGCCTTGTCAAAACCTTTAACGGCCGGGTGAAAATTAAAGGCGAAAGCGCAGGCCTTCACTTTGTGGCCGATTTTGAAACAGATAGAAGTGAAGAAGAGGTTTTATCAAGAGCAAAGGATAGACGGGTCGAGGTTTACGGCATGAACCGGTTTACGTTAAAGAAAGAGCAGACAAAACATGAAGGAACAGTATCGCTCGTGCTTGGATTTGCTAAAATCGCTGCCGATCAGATCGACAAAGGGACTGCCAAGCTTTATGAAGCGGTATGCGGTGATGAGAAGTTTTAAAAAATACCGGCAGGTTCGCTCCTGCCGGTATCAACTTGGCTTTAGAAAGCCAACGTCTGCCCGTTTACCACCGTTCCTTTTCTACCTGAAGAACCGCCTCAATCAGTCCCGGAAACTGCTCCTCCAATTCCCGTTTGCAGAGGGAGTAATAATGATGCTTCCCTTCAATGCGGACTTTGAGTAGCCCCGCTTCTCTCAGCACCTTGAAATGGTGGGACAGCGTAGACTTTGCGATATTGAGATTTGTGCATGTACCGCACGTTTTCTCGGCTGTGTCAGCCAGGGCTTTGACAATCTCAAGCCTGTATGGATCACTCAAGGCATGGAGAACAGATGTTAACTTCATTTCATTTGTTTTCATGGGTTAAATGTATCATAATCCTAGCTTCAAGACAATTCGTCAAGAAGGCAAATAGGTTGCCGCCAAAGCAAAGACATGTTACGATGCAATTGTTCGATGATTTTCGAACAATCAATTCAATGTGTATACAACGTACACGCAAAGGAATTCTAAATGACATGACGGAGGTTTGAACCGATGATCGTATTGCAAGCCTATATGAAAGTAAAACCAGAAAAACGCAACGCCTTTCTCGAAAGCGTACAACCGCTGCTTAAACATTCAAGAGCTGAAGCCGGCAATGCCCAATACCAGCTGTTTGAAGATACCGAAGATGCCAATACATTTGTCATGCTTGAGCAATGGAAAGATCAAAACGCAATTGACGCCCATAATCAGACAGAGCACTTTCAAGCTTTCGTTCAAGCCGCGGGCGACCTTTTATCAGAACCGCTGAATGTGGTTAAAACGCACACACCGGATTAAAGAAAGGATGACGTTTAAATGAATGAAGTATTGAAATCATTGACAGACCATAGATCGATTCGCAGCTATACAGATGAGCCCGTGAACCCTGAACAGCTGGACAAGATCATTCAAGCCGTTCAAGCCGCACCGACTTCAATCAACGGCCAGCAGGTCACCGTGATTACGGTTCAAGATGAAGAACGGAAAAAGAAAATCGCCGAATTGGCCGGCGGACAGGTCTGGATCGAGCAGGCCCCCGTTTTCCTTTTGTTCTGCGCGGACTTCAACCGTGCGAAAATCGCCCTTGAGAAAAACGGCGAAACGCTTGCGATCACAGACGGAATGGAATCCGTGCTTGTCGGAGCTGTCGACGCAGGCATCGCTCTCGGTACGGCCACAGCGGCCGCTGAATCGATGGGGCTTGGCACTGTGCCGATCGGCGCTGTCCGCGGCCGTGCAGAAGAGCTGATCGAGCTGCTCAATATTCCCGAATACGTCTTCCCTGTCGCAGGGCTTGTCGTCGGCCATCCGGCGGACCGCTCCGCGAAAAAGCCGCGACTTCCTGAACAAGCGGTAAGGCACAGCGAAACCTATCAACCTGACTTAAAACCGCTGATCGACGCGTACGATGAAGAAATATCCGAATACATGACAAAACGGACAAACGGACAGGAAACAAGAAACTGGTCTCAGGGCATATCCGCTTATTACAATAAAGTGTATTATCCTCACATCCGTGAGATGCTTGAGAAACAAGGATTTAAACTCGAATAGATACTTTAGGCTATCGGTGATCGATAGCCTTTTTTCATGCGTTCCATTCCACATTTCGATGAGCATCGAAGGTCTTTACCTTTACACTATGTAAAAAAGGAGTGGAACACATGAAACCATTTGCAAAATATAAAGCATTTCTAGACCTCCATCATCAGTCAGGCCCGTTCGTTCTGCCGAATGCCTGGGATGCGGCCAGCGCCAAAGCGTTTCAAAACTGCGGTTTTAAAGCAGTCGGCACAACCAGCGCCGGAATTGCCATGTCCCTCGGCTATCCCGACGGCGAACATCTCCCTTTTGAAACATTGCTTTCCGTCCTGAAAACCATCACGGATGCCGTCGATATTCCCGTCAGCGCAGATCTTGAAGCGGGTTACGGCCAATCACCGGAAGCAGTTGCTGAAAACGCAAAAAAAGCCGCAGCGGCCGGCGTTGTCGGTATGAATATTGAAGACGGAACGAAAGACCCCTGCCGGCCGCTTTGTGATGCAACATTAATGGAAGAAAAAATTGCGGCTGTCAAAAAACTGAACCTTCCTGTTTTGATCAATGCCCGCACGGATGTATACTGGCTCAATGCAGACGCTCCCGGTTCCCGGCTTCAAACAGCCGTCCGGCGGGCAAATCGGTACAGACAAGCAGGCGCGGACTGCATATTTATCCCCAGAGCCAATGATACAGGCACCATTGCCGGGCTGAGAAAAGATATACCCGGACCACTCAACGTACTGGCCGGCTCACACACTCCCTCTTTACAAATTCTTTCCGAACTGGGGATCGAAAGAATCAGCTGCGGATCCGCCCCGTTCAGAGCCGCCCTGTCGCTGGTGAAAAAGATCGGTGAAGACATCATCACCCGCGGCTCCTTCAGTCATATGACGGACGGAGTCCTTTCATACGGCGAAGCTGCCGATTGGATCAGCCTTCACCGTAACCCAAAACAAAATCGTTGACCTAAACAGTTCGGTCTGTTAATATTTCATTTATGAAAACTCATGGGTTTTTTCGTAACCCATGAGTTTTATCATTGCGAAAGAAGGAGCCGGAATGAACGAAAAAAGAGCAGCAGTCTTAAGGGCCGCCAAAAAGCTGTTTGCCCAAAAAGGCTATCATAACGTTGCAATGCAAGCGATCGCTGAAGAATGCAAAATGTCAAAAGCATCTATTTATAAACTGTTTCAATCTAAAGAAGATCTTCTGCTGGCATTGATCAAGTTCAGAAAGCATGAAATGCTGAACAAAAGCGCCATCATCAATACGGAAACCTCGCTGACGCCAAAAGAAAGACTCGCTAAAAAAATCGCTTTGGAGATTACGGAATTCAGGGAAAACCGCCAATTTATCAATTTCCTCTCCAATGAGGGATCGTCTCCGGATACCGCGGTATTTAAAAAGCATCTGAAAGAAACAAAATCGCTGATCATCAGCTGGCATAAAGACTCTATCATTCAAGCGTACGGCGAAGAGGTGGAACCGTTTATATGGGATATCGTCATCATTTTCCACGGTTTGATGAGAGAATTCCTGTTTTTAGTCGGCACTGGAAAAGCACAGCCCGACGTTAAAACGATTCCGCCATTCATTATGTCGGTTCTGGATCTCTTCATAGAGAAAAAGCTGAACGAAGATCAGAAAAGTTCATTAAATGAAGACATTATTGCCTCCTATACGAATTTCTCATCATGCTGGGCACCGCCCAAAAAAGAGGAATTGCTTGAAGACCTTTTGCAAAAACTGAAAAACAAGATTTCCTCGCTGCCACAAGACGACGTTTCCGTGACAGAATTGCTGTCTGCCGCAGATTTGCTGAGCGAGGAGCTTTTCGCCAATGAGCCCCGCACGTATTTAATTAAGGCTCTCCTTGATTACCTTGGAAAAATCGAGGCGCTCCAATGCGATGTTTCACAAATACAAACAATTAGTATCAAAGAATAAGAGGGATTGATATGAATACAGGAACTGAACAACAGACATACAACAGAAATATCATCGTAGGTTTGCTCATTGCAGGGGCGTTTATCGCGATCTTGAACCAAACGCTTCTGGTTACGGCACTGCCGCATATTATGGCAGACTTAAACATAGACGCTACAAAAGCTCAATGGCTGACAACGGCGTTCATGCTGACAAACGGGATTCTCATTCCGATTACCGCCTTTTTAATCGAAAAATTTTCGAGCCGCGCGCTCGTCATCGCCGCGATGAGCATCTTTGTGGCGGGAACGGTCGTCGGCGCAGTTGCGCCTAACTTCCCGGTTCTCCTTGCGGCGCGAATCATCCAGGCCGCGGGTGCGGGAATTATGATGCCGCTCATGCAGACGATCTTTTTAACGATTTTCCCGGTTGAAAAACGCGGGGCTGCAATGGGTATGGTCGGTTTGGTCATCGCATTTGCACCGGCCATCGGACCGACATTGTCAGGCTGGATCGTCGACAGCTTTACATGGAGATACTTATTTTATATTATTCTGCCAATTGCCCTGATTGATCTTGTGCTTGTCATCTTACTGATGAAAAACGTTACGAAATTGAGAGAAACATCAGTGGACATCTTATCTATTATCCTGTCCAGCCTGGGTTTCGGCGGTTTATTGTACGGCTTCAGCAACGCCGGATCAGAAGGCTGGGGAAGCAATACCGTTTTAATTTCCTTTGCAGTCGGTGCGGTCGCTCTGTTCTTCTTTATCTCTAGACAATTAAGAATCAAAAGGCCGATACTCGAGTTTCGCGTTTTCCAATCGTGGACTTTTACGATAACAACGCTCCTCGGTATGATCGTTTTTGCATTAATGATCGGTACTGAAACCATTTTGCCGCTGTATACGCAAAACGTCAGAGACGTGACAGCTTTCGATTCCGGTCTGATGCTTCTGCCTGGCGCGATAGCAATGGGTATCATGTCGCCGATCATCGGCCGGATTTTTGACAAGATCGGTGGAAAAGGTCTTGCGATTATCGGTTTTGCCATCTTGCTGCTGACGTCGATCCCGTTTGCGGATCTGCAAATGGATACTTCGCTGACATTTATTATCGTCATTTATACGCTGCGGATGATGGGCACTTCCATGATTATGATGCCTCTCACAACCGCTGGCATCAATGCTCTTCCGATGCATCTCATCCCGCACGGAACAGCGATGAACAATACGATGCGCCAGATCGGCGGTTCAATCGGCACGGCCGTTTTGATTTCCGTCATGAGCAATTCAGCCAAAAACGCTGCCGCATCTAACCCGTTAAATGCGCTCATTCACGGCATGAATTCCGCCTTTATCGTGGCCGCTGTCTTGGCGCTGATCGGATTTATCCTTTCGTTCACATTGAAAAAGAAGCCGCAGGCCGACAAACAAGGCCAGCCGGCGCGCTGATCCTGACACGCCAGTTCAATCAAACTGGCGTGTTTTTATATGGTTTGATATATTTGATCCCTTGCAGCGTAAGAAGCATGAAGACCTGCTCTGCGTCTCCTTTCATATGAAATGAATATCATTCGAATTCTTCTCCTGAACAGACAAAAAGGCTGCCGGATACACCGGCAGCCTCGCTCTTTTATTTTAATCCATTTTCAACTTCTGTCACCATTTCAGATACGGACTCAAGACCTCCGCCTGACAGGTACCAGTAACCTGGATCAAGATATGTGATATGGCTCTTTTTATAAGCTTTTGTTGATTTTACAATTTCATTTTCAATGACTTCTTTTGCTGTTCCTTTTTCGCCGATGGCAGCGCTTCGGTCGATGACAAACAGGTAATCAGGGTTCTTTTCAGAAATATACTCGGAAGAGACGCTTTGACCGTGAAGGGAAGCCTCGATGTTTTTGTCGACAGGTTCAACGCCGAGCACATCATGGATCAAACCGAATCTTGAGCCGCTTCCATATGCGCTGATTTGTTTATCGCTTGTTAAGACGACCAATCCTTTGCCGCCTTTTTCTTTCGCAAGCTTGTTGGCTTTCTCTACTTTATCATCGATTTTCGCAAGAGCTTCTTTGACAGCATCTTCTTTACCGAAGATTTTTCCAATATTTTCGGTATTTTCTTTAAAACTGTTCATGTAGTTCTTCTGGTCAAGCTCGATGTCGATCGTCGGTGCGATCCTTTTAAACTCGTCATACTGCTCAGACTGTCTGCCTTCGATGATGATCAAATCGGGGTCAAGCTCTGCAATTTTTTCAAAATCAGGCTCTTTTAGTCCGCCGACGCTTTCGTATTTACTGTCTTTGTATTTTTTCAAGTAAGACGGGAGGGTTTGTTTCGGAAGGCCGACAACGCGATCGCTCAAGCCAAGCTCGTCAAGCGTGTCAAGCATTCCGAAGTTGAAGACAACGACTTTTTTCGGGTTTTTCGGTACATCTGTTGTACCGCTGTTATGTTTAATTGTGACGGTTTCTTTTTTAGAGGAAGATTTTGCATCTGTATCAGCAGCTTTGTTTCCGCAGGCGGCTACGACAAGAACGGTTATCAATGCCATAATCAATAAAGATAGTTTTTTCAATTCAAGTCACCTCATCATTTAAAATATACACAGATTTTTTGATCTCCGATTTGTTGAATCGGAATGTCCATATCATAGATGTCTTTCAGCACCGGCGTTTGGATAATGTCTTCCGCCGGCCCCTCTTTTACAATCCGCCCGTTTTTCAGGGCTGCGATTCTGTCTGAATAAACCGAGGCAAAATTAATGTCATGAATGACAATGACGATCGTTTTACCGCGATTTTCGACAAGGTCTTTCAAGAGCTTCATTATCTCTACTGAATGTTTCATATCGAGGTTATTTAATGGTTCATCAAGCAATATATAGTCGGTATCCTGAGCGATGACCATTGCGATAAAAGCACGCTGGCATTGGCCGCCGCTCAACTGATCGAGGTGTTTATGCTCAATCTCTCTCAGCTTCATATAATCAATCGCTTCGTCGACATATGCCCAGTCCTCTTTCGAGAGCCTTCCCTGTGAATAAGGAAATCTGCCGAAACTGACGAGCTCCCTGACAGTCAGCCTGATGTTGATCTGGTTGGACTGCTTTAAAATGCTGATTTTTTTGGCTAAATCATTGCTTTTGTAAGCGCTGATTTCCTTGCCGTCAATCAGCACTTTTCCGGCGTCCATTCCGATCAGCCTGCTGATGATGGACAAAAGCGTGCTTTTCCCCGCTCCGTTCGGTCCGATGAAGGACGTGATCATTCCTTTTTTTATCGTTAAAGTCGTGGGATGAACAACGGTCTGCTCTCCGAATTGTTTCATGATATCTCGTACTTCTATCATCATTTACGCTCCTTCAGCAACAGGTAAATAAAATAAATCCCGCCGATAAAATCAATGATCACAACAAGCGTCACCGTTAAACCAAACAGCTTTTCAACAATGAACTGGCCCCCGACAAGCGCAATGATGCTGAACAAAACCGCTCCGGGAATCAGGACGCTGTGCTTATACGTTTTAAATACTTCCCGCGCCACATTGACGACGAGCAGCCCCAAAAATGTGATCGGCCCTACAAGTGCAGTAGACACGGAGACGAGAACGGCGACGACGATCAGCATTTTCTTCACCGTCCGGTCGTAATCGATTCCGAGGTTGACGGCTTGATCCCTGCCGAGCGAAATGACATCAAAGTACGGATTATACCGCCAAGCGTAAACGAGAATCGCCAGAATGATGAGCGAAGCAAGCATTAAAATGTCCGTGTTCAAATTGTTGAAGCTGGCAAACATCTTGTTTTGAACAACTTGAAACTCGTTCGGATCGATCAGCATTTGCATAAAGGATGACAGGCTTCTGAACAATGTGCCGCATACGATTCCAACTAACAGCAGCAAGAAGATGTGCCTTCCCCCGCGGCGAAACATCAGGAAAAACAACACAAATGAAAAACAGACCATCAAACCGGTTGACAATAAAAAATTGCCGTTTTTACCAAGATCGGCAAGTTTGGCTGCACCGAAAAAGTAAATAATCCCGGTTTGCAGCAGAACATAGAGAGAATCGAGTCCGAGGATGCTCGGCGTCAAAATTCTGTTGTTTGTGATCGTTTGGAAAATCATCGACGAATACGCAATGGCTGTACCGACAACGATGATCGCAAAAACTTTGGCAAACCTCCGCGGAAGCGCGTATTCCCATACAGACGGCAATCCGTAGAACAGAAACAAGCTGATGCAGGCTGCCGCTATCACGATGAGTATAAGCATTTTCTGTTTATGACGCATAGGCTTTTCTCCTTAAAAGCAAGTAAAGAAAAACGCCGCTCCCGATGATGCCGACCATCAAACCAACCGAAATTTCGTACGGGTAAATGACGAGACGTCCCGCTATATCGCAAAACAAGACGAAAACGGCTCCGAGAACCGCCGTATGAGGCAGGCTGTTTTTCAAATGATCTCCCCTGTAGATGGACACGATGTTCGGGATGATCAAACCCAAAAAGGGAAGCGTGCCGACCGTCAGGATGACGACGGACGAAATAATAGATACGATGATCAATCCGATATTGACCACCCGCTTATAATTCAATCCAAGATTGATGGAAAAAGACTCCCCCATCCCGGCCAACGTAAATTTATTGGCGAACAGATAGGCAATGATAACGAGCGGTATACTCAGAAATAAGAGCTCATACCTCCCCTTCATGACAAGCGAAAAATTCCCTTCAAACCATGCATTGACGTTTTGAATGATATTGTACTGATAAGCCATGAAAGTGGAGATGGCGCTGACAACACTTCCGAGCATCATACCGACGAGAGGGATGAAGATCGCATCTTTGAACTTGATTCTGTCCAAAATTTTGACGAACAAAAAACTGCCAAACAGTGCAAAAACAAAGGCAAACAGTATTTTAACCACAATTCCTGCAGACGAAAAAAGCACGATCGCAATGATTACACCGAGCCTCGCCCAATCCATCGTACCAGCGGTGGTCGGTGAAACAAATTTATTACGCGTTAGCTGCTGCATGATCAGCCCGCAAATGCTCAAGCTCATTCCCGCAAGCACGATGCTAATCAAGCGCGGGATTCTGCTTATGTAAAGCGTTTGAATTTCGTCCTCGTTAAAGCGGAAAAGATCAAGAGGCGAAAGCTCCTTAACGCCGATGAATATCGAGCTGATTGAAAGAATGATGAGCATTAGCAATAAGTATCGTAATTTCATGCTGCAGTAGCCTCCTTGCACAACAAAGCAAACCCCTCCGCCGACGTTAATGATTATCATTATCAATAAGGATCTTCATATATCTTACCATTTTTTCTGACATAGTCAATAAGATTAATAGATACAAAGGTTGAAACCATGCGATTTCCCCATCTTTAGTCCTCCTCAAAAATACATTTGTTCATTCCTGAAAGAAAAACCTTGATTCTTCTTGTAAAAAGCGCAATAATTAAGATTAAATTTATTTCGAAAATTTAAACTTTGGGAGATGTAACAAATGAAAGTCGTTAAATTTGGGGGCAGCTCGCTCGCTTCAGGGGCTCAGCTAGAGAAAGTATTTCAAATTGTCACTTCTGATCCGGAAAGGAAGGCCGTCGTTGTATCAGCACCCGGAAAACGGCACCCCGAGGATACGAAAGTAACGGACCTTTTAATCGAATGCGCCGAACGGTACTTATCATCAAAAAAAGCGCCCGATCTGGTTGAGGCGATTGTCGGACGGTATGCCGATATCGCGCTTGAGCTCGGACTTGACGATGTCGTGATCGACCGGATCCGGGCCGACCTGCTTCAGCTGCTCGAAGGTGATAAAACAAATCCGGAACGGTTTATCGATGCGGTCAAAGCAAGCGGCGAAGATAACAATGCCAAATTGGTAGCGGCTTACTTCAGGCACCAGGGAGTTGAAGCGCACTATGTCAGTCCAAAAGACGCCGGGCTGTTTGTGACGAGCGAGCCAGGCAACGCACAAGTCCTGCCCGAGTCGTATGACAATCTGTTTCAGCTGAGACAGCAAAAGGGCATCATCATCTTTCCCGGCTTCTTCGGTTTCAGCCGGGAAGGCGAAGTCATGACGTTTTCGCGGAGCGGCTCTGACATTACGGGTTCCATTTTAGCGAATGGATTGAAAGCCGAGTTGTATGAAAACTTCACTGACGTTGACGCCGTTTATTCTGTCAACCCGGCGATCGTATCCAACCCGAAAGAAATCCGCGAGCTGACATACCGGGAAATGAGGGAGTTGTCGTATGCAGGCTTTTCCGTCTTTCATGATGAAGCATTAATCCCTGCTTTCCGGGCGCACATACCGGTTCAGATCAAAAATACAAACAATCCGGACGCGGAGGGGACAAGAGTTGTCACCACACGCGACAATACGAACGGACCTGTCGTCGGGATCGCCAGCGACAGCGGATTTTGCAGCATTTACATCAGCAAATATTTAATGAACCGCGAAATCGGCTTCGGACGCCGCGTTCTGCAAATCCTTGAAGATGACGGGCTGACGTATGAACACATTCCATCCGGCATTGATGATATTACGATCATTTTAAGGCAGGATCAAATGGATCAAGCAGCAGAAAAACGGATAATCAAACGGATCAAGGAAGAACTGGATGCCGATGAAGTGACGATTGAACACAATATTGCCCTGATTATGGTCGTCGGCGAAGCCATGCGCCATAACGTCGGAACGACGGCAAGAGCGTCAAAAGCATTGTCCGATGCGCGTGTCAACATCGAAATGATCAACCAGGGCTCCTCGGAAGTCAGCATGATGTTCGGCGTTAAGGAAGCTCAGGAAAAACAAGCGGTCCGCGCGTTATACCAGGAATTTTTCGCAAAAGTTCTCGTTTAAAAAAACCCCTTTTTTTATGGGGTTTTTTTGCTGTCAGAAAATATACCCTTCCCTAAAATTGCCTGCCTTAAATTCATTCACAAAACCGTTTTGAAAGCCGATATGTAAAGTAAATAAACTGATGGGAGAACACTTATGAATCTGTTGAAAAATATAAAAATCAGAAGCAAACTATTTGTCATCATTATCATTTCAGCGCTGGCTTTGTCGATTGTCGGCATCCAGGGGATAGGTGGGCTGAACAAGCTTTCCAAAGGTTCAGAGATCATCTATCAAGATCAATTGGTTCCCAACCAGTTGTTTGCAAAATTAAAAGCGAACAACCTTGATATTGATACGTACAAATTCGAGCTGATGGTGACGAAAGACAACGATCGAAATGAAACATTGCAAAAACACATTAAGGAAAAAAACGAAGAAAACAGCACCTTAATGGAAAAAATCGATCAGCTGAAATTAATGGACAACGTCTCTAAAAAATACGAAAATTTCAAAACCGAATACAAGAAATTGCAAGATATCAGCAGCGAGATGCTCAGCTTGGCGGTGAAGAACGAAAATGATAATGCATATGACGTCTATCTAAAAAAGATGGAGCCTCAAAGAGAAACGGTCAACCAGCTCATTGAAGACATTCAAACCTTAAATGCTGATAACGCCAAAACAATCTATCAGCAGGATTCTAAAGAAGCCGGTTCAATCATCACGCTTCTCATCATTGTCATTGCTGCAGCGCTTGTTTTATCCATCTCGATCGGCCTCTTAATGACAAGGCTGATCACAAAGCCGATCAAAGACATTCAGGCGCTGTTCGCAGAAACCGAGCAAGGCGATTTTACTGTCAAAGGAACATATCAATCGAAAGATGAATTGGGATTGCTGACATCATCATTTAACAAAATGGTAGGAGGCGTCCGTTCGATCATTGAAACGGTCGGCGAAACGTCGCACCAAGTTGCTTCTTCATCACAAGAGCTGAGCGCCAGTGCGGATGAAAGCACAAAGGCGAGCGAATACATCTCAACAACGATCCAGGAGCTTGCAGTAGGCTCCGATCAGCAGGTGGAAAGCGTTGAAAACAGCAGAACCGTTATTATGGGAATGACCGAGTTTGCCGGAAGAATTTCTTCAAATGCCGAAAAAGCGGCCGCCACCGCTGACCAGACGGCGAAGATGTCGCTTGAAGGCACGAAAGCCATTGATAAAGTGAGCACTCAAATGAAGTCTATTAATGAAACGGTCGTCTCTCTCTCAGAAGCATTTAAACATTTAACAGAGCGTTCCAATGAGATCGGAAATATTACCGAAGTGATTACGAGCATCGCCGAACAAACAAACCTGCTTGCTTTAAACGCGGCCATTGAAGCAGCCCGGGCGGGAGAACAAGGAAAAGGCTTTGCCGTCGTCGCGGATGAAGTCAGGAAATTAGCCGAGCAATCGGCTCGCTCAGCAGAACAGATTACAAGATTGATTACGATCATTCAAAACGATACGAAGCAGACAATGAACTCGGTCATTTCGGCAACCGGCGAAGTCAAAGAAGGACTTGTCGTCGTTCATGAAGCGGGAGGCGCTTTCCAAAAAATCGAAAACTCGATTACGGAGGTCGTCACACAGATCAATGACGTGACAAACTTGGTGAAAAACCTGACAGCCGGCGCAAGCGAAATCGAAACCGCCATTTCCGGCGTCAAAGAAGTAGCCGAAACAGCAGCGGGAGGCACGCAAACGGTTAGTGCGGCAACTCAGGAGCAGCTTGCTTCAATGGAAGAAATCGCCGCCGCATCACAGATCCTCGCGCAAAACGCCGAAGAGCTGCAGCACCTGATCCAGAAATTCAAAATTAAAGATTAACAAAACCCGCCAGACGCTGTCTGGCGGGTTTCTATTCATCATCATCTCTCGCTGTCAGCGGCAGACGGATGATAAATTTTGTTCCTTTGTTTTTCTCACTTTCAATCTCTACCGTACCGTTGTGCAGGGCGACGAGCTGTCTGACGATCGACAGCCCCAGCCCGTATTCTCCGTAAGGGGTGTTCGTCCGTGATAAATCTGCTTTATAAAAACGATCCCAAATGTTTTCAATATCCTTTTCATCAATGCCGATTCCGGTATCCTCTATTTCGATCACCGTCTCCTTATAGTCTTCCCGGCCTCTCAGCCAAACGGTTCCGTTCGTTGTGAATTGAATACTGTTTTTCATAATATTGACGAGTATCTGGATGAGCCGGTCGTAATCGGCATTGACCATCACATGATCTTCCACATCGAGGATCAGCTGATTCTGTTTCTCCTCAGCCTGAAGCGCCAGCTGCTCTTTAATGATTTCAAACACTTCGATCAGCGGATAATGCAGTTTTTGCAGTGTAATCTGATTGGAACGGATTTTTTCATAATCAAGGTTTTCGTTGACGAGGCGAATCAGCCTTTTTGTCTCCTCCGTAATCAGCTTCATACATTTATCCTGCTGATCTTCGGGTATCGTCTGGCTGTTCATCCCTTCCACTAAACCGCTGATCGTCGTCAGCGGCGTCTTCAGCTCATGTGAGACGTCAGTGATAAACTGCCTTCTCCGCTTTTCAAGCCGGTCGATTTCTTCGCTTGAGCTTTTTAACTTGCGGGCCATAATGTTAAAATCGTCGCCCAAATCACCGATCTCATCCTTATTGCGGTTTTCGATATGGATGTCATAATCTCCGGCGGCGACTTTTTTCGTTGCATCGCGGAGCTTCTGAATGCGGGCGACATGGAATTTGGACGTCAGCCAGCTTAGAAGAATAGCGACTAAGATAACACCCGCCGCCGTAAAGAGCATAAAGCGGTTCATGTCGCTGATCATTTCCTCGGTCCCGCTGATCGGAGCGGTCAGCAGAATGCCTCCCTGAAATTCATTGTTGACGATGTTGGGCAGCGCCACAACCGATACTTCCTCATTAAAACGGTTAAAATCGGTTTTGACGACCACGGCCTTTCCATCTTTAAGCTCTTTCCATTCTTCATCACTGAGCAGCAGCTTTCGCGGCCGCAAATCGGCCGGCGTCATCAAGACCTCTTTCTTTTCATTAAAAAGAAAGAAGCTGATCTTCCTGCTTCGCAAAATTTCCTCAAACGGCTTCATAATGGCCGGTGCGCCTTTTGGCCGCATCTCCATTTCGCCCATGATGCGATAGCCGTATGAAGACAGCTCATCGACTTTGCTTTCGTATGCAAAGTCTTTGACAAAGTGGGAAAACAGCGCCCCGGTAATGAGAAAAGCCATGATTAATATAGTGATGTGACTGGCCAGCAGCTGATAGAGATACTTAATCTTCATCGAACTTGTACCCTACTCCCCATACGGTATAAAGAAACGGCCGCGAGTCGCTGCCAAGCTTTTTTCTCAGCCTTTTAATATGAACATCAACCGTCCGCTCGTCTCCGTAGAATTGATATCCCCAAACCTGCTCAAGCAGCTGCTCCCTTGAGAAAACCTGTTTTGGACTTTGCACCAGGTAATACAATAAATCGAACTCCTTAGGCGTCAAATTTTGAATTTGAACGCCGTCCAAAAACACTTCTCTCGTTTTTTTATTGATTTTAAAATGTTCCGTTTCAAGCGAGTCGCTGTCAGCGGAATCCTGCGGGCCGGCACTTTGATACCTCCGGCTCACCGCTTTGATTCTCGCCACAAGCGCCAAAGGGCTGAACGGCTTTGTCACATAATCATCAGCTCCGAGCTCAAAACCGAGCACCTGGTCTGATTCCGTATCTTTTGCCGTCAGCATAATAATCGGAACCGTGCTCTCTTCCCTGACCTTTTTGCAGATCGTGACCCCGTCCATGGACGGCAGCATGATATCGATGATCAACAAATCCCAATCATCCGATTTAAAACGGTTATATCCTTCAAGTCCGTCATGGACGAACTCTGTTTCAAATCCTTCTTTTGCAAAAAACATTTCTGTCATTGTACATACGCTTAAATTATCCTCAATCATTAATATTTTCATCGTCAATATGCCTCCGCTAGACAAACGTTAGATTCATTTTACACAGGGCTCAGCCATTTCTCAATTCCATTATGAACATTTAAAGGACTGGCAACAGTTTGGTCATAATTTATTCATAAGTAGCGGCTAAGATGAAATCAAGCATAAGGCAAAAGTCCTGTTGCCGTTTGACTTCGCAGCCATAATAAATGAAATAGATACGGAGGAATCACGCGTTATGAATTTTTTCAAACGAGCCTTTTGGAGCATGAAAGCGAAAAAAGGAAAAACACTTTTACAATTGTTTGTTTTCACGATGATTTGCGTGCTCGTGCTGACAGGAATTACGATCCAGTCGGCGGCCGTGAAATCGAGCGAACTGGCAAGGGAACAGCTTGGAGGCAGCGTCACGCTCAAAGTTGACAGGGAAAAAATGATGACAGAACAGCAGGAATCAGGAGAACGGAAAAGGTTTGAATCGACCCCCGTTTCTGTCAAATCAGCCGAGAAGCTTGCGAGCCTTGATTATGTCAAAAGCTATAACTACATCTCCTCAACGTCTGCTTTAGCGGACAATTTCGATCCGATCGAAAGCGGTGACGAGGATTCAACGGACTCAAACAGCGAGCAGCCGGCCGGACCGGGCGGCAATGAACAGGGCGGCCGGCAAATGATGCAGGCAGACGTATCAATCGAAGGTGTGACAAGCACAGCCCTTGTCGACGAATTTTCCGACGGGACGTCCAAGATCACAGAAGGCCGCGCTTTAACAAAGGATGATGTGAATAAAAAAGTCGCCGTGATTGAAGAAACGCTTGCCGAAGAAAACGATCTGAAGGTCGGCGATACGATCAAAGTCAAAGCGAGCAGCGATGAAGCTGCAACGATCAATTTAAAAATCGTCGGAATCTATCAAACGACTTCATCCGGTGATAATCAAGCGCAAAACTTCGCCTTTCTAAACCCTTATAACAAAATCTACACACCATATACGGCGGCATCGGCCTTAAAAGGCGACGATGATCAAAACGCGATTGATGAAGCGGTCTACAATATGGACGACCCCTCCAACATCGACGCTTTCATTGCGGCTGCCAAGAAAACAGGCATTGATTTGGATACATTTACATTGGACGCCAATGACCAATTGTACCAGCAGATGGTCGGCCCGATTGAAAATGTCGCGTCCTTCTCGAAAAATGTCGTCTATCTCGTCACAATCGCCGGAGCGGTGATCCTCGGACTGATCGTCATGATGTCAATCAGGGAGAGAAAATACGAAATGGGCGTTCTGATGGCGATCGGTGAAAAACGCTGGAAACTCGTCGGACAGTTTTTGACCGAAATCTTAATGATCGCAGTGCTTGCCATCGGCATCTCAGCATTAACCGGCAGCTTGATTGCCGGGCAAATCGGGAATCAGCTCTTGAGCCAGCAAATCGAACAAACGT
Organism: Bacillus sp. J41TS8; assembly: GCF_018333035.1. Lineage (NCBI taxonomy): Bacteria > Bacillati > Bacillota > Bacilli > Caryophanales > Bacillaceae > Bacillus > Bacillus sp. J41TS8. The sequence goes on along the minus strand of NZ_BORF01000021.1, from coordinate 6,210 downwards.
CAGCTAGCCAGTCTGCAGGCGGAATGATGGGTCCAGGCGGCGGAGGCTTATTCGGACAAAGTACCGCTCAAGTCTCAGCCATTGATCAGCTCGACATCCAAGTATCCTTCGGGGACTTGATGGCACTCGGCGGCATCGGCCTTTTAATCGCGCTGTTCGCGACGCTCCTTCCGTCAATATCTGTTTTAAGGCTCCATCCGAAAACGATTTTATCAAAACAAGAATAGAAAGAAGTGAAGATCATGGGTACTATTTTAGAATTTCAGAATGTCGGCTATTGGTATAAAAATCAGAATCAGCCTCTTTTCGAAAAGATCAGCATTCAATTCAGCCAAGGGCTCTTATATACGATTGTCGGGACTTCCGGCTCCGGCAAAACGACCTTTTTATCGCTGGCAGGCGGACTTGATGCACCAAAAGAGGGAGACATCCTGTATAAAGGAGAAAACATTTCAAAAATCGGGCTGACCAGCTTCCGCAATCAAAATGTATCGATCGTTTTTCAATCGTATAACCTGCTGCCGTATATGACGGCTCTCCAAAATATCACATCGGCCATGGAAATTACCGGATCTCAGGTCAAAAACAAAGAACAATACGCTTTGGAGATGCTCGAAAAAGTCGGCATCGGCGAAAAGCAGGCCAGACAGAAAGTATTGACATTAAGCGGCGGCCAGCAGCAGCGTGTCTCCATCATCAGAGCGTTCTGCTGTGACACGGACTTAATCATCGCCGATGAACCGACAGGCAACTTGGATGAAAATACATCAAAGGACATCGTCCGGCTCTTCCAAAACCTTGCCCACCAAGAAAACAAATGTGTCATCATGGTCACCCATGATGAACAGATCGCAAAAGTATCCGATGTCAACATCCGGCTTTCAAGGGGCGGCTTTACCGTCAAAAACCGCAGATCCGCAGGATAAGAGGAACGGCATGAGCCGTTCCCCTTCTTTTATGATGAAGCAAAAGCTTCTGCAGCAGCCGCCAAATAATACGAGAGGCCGGTTTGCTGATTTTCAAGCATCCCGCGATGAAAATCATCTTCGATAAAGAAGCGTGTCTGCGTCTGAAAATCACCGGGTGTGATCCCTAAAAACTTGAGGTGCCGTTTAATAGCGGTCTTTACTTGTTCATGGTCGTGTTTGACTCCATCTCTGAGCGCTTCGGCCATTCCATTCATAAAACGGGCCGCCTCTTCAGCTTTTTCATTCATTTCTTCCGCGATGATCGGTTCTCCTTTCAACAAATCGACGTCATATGCCTCCTTCAAATAGCGGTTCTGTTCAGCGAGTGCGTCCTCCCATTCCCTGCTGCTTGAAAACCCTTTAAACATTTTTGATTGATCCATTGCTTCTCCTTTCCCGGCCTGCTGAATCGAGAGATCGATCGTAGAAATCAGCTGTTTTATCCTGTCCAAACGGGCAGAAAAAAGACGTTTCTGCTCAGACAAAATCGTCAACCGATCAGCTTTGCCGTCCAGTATTTGCTTAATTTCCTTGAGCGGAAATTCGAGCTCCCGATAAAACAAGATATGCTGCAGCCGTTCCAGCTCTTTTACCCCGTACAGGTGGTAGCCGGCATCCGTCACTTCCGCGGGGCATAAAAGGCCGATTTTATGGTAGTGGTACAGCGTTTTGATCGTGATATTCGCCAACCCGGCCACTTCTTTTACCGTATAGAGCATCAAACTTCACCTCGTCTGTCATGTTAAAGGGTGCCCTAAGGGCGGGGTCAATCCATTACACGGCCTTTTTTTTATTTTTTTTCATTTTTACATAAGCGACTAGGCAAATAAAAGCGGGAAGGATCACCTGCATCGGCAAATGGACATATAAAGGAACAAACTCGATTCCTTCTTTGACATGCTCCGAAATGTTGCTGGCAATGGAGACAGATAAAATCAAAATGATAATGCCGATGACATGAACGATTTTGGATGGGTTTTTAAGCTTGAATAAGACGGTCACGCCTTCGGTTACGGCATACATGAAAATGCTCATCTTAAAAAAACCGCCAATTACCAACACGAGCATGAAAAATACATCAAGCCTGTCCAGAAATTCGACTACTTGAATCGTCTGGATCGTACTCAGCAATGGGAAGCGCGACCTCATATTGAGGTCGACGCCAAGCACGCTGATGTTCAATGCCACATTAAAAGCCAGGATGATGCCGCTGATGGCGATTCCCAACAGCCCCGCTTTTTTCGCCTGTTTCTTTTCTTTTAAATACGGCAGGATCAATGTAAAGACGATAATTTCGCCAAACGGAAAATACAGCGTTTGCGTGAACACGGCATGAAGCATCGGACCGGGGCCGTTTCCGAGAATGGGCAAAAGCTCTTTCGGTTTAATCAAGCCTGACGAAACAATTAAGATGAGGCCCGTGACAGCGAGCCAAAACATGATGCCAAACAGCAGCTCCCCTGAACGGGCCAGGACTTCGATTCCTTTCCTCACGGTAAAAATACAAACTGCAATCAACAAACCATTCGCGAAGATAATCGGCGTATTCGGATAAGCCGATGTCAGCAGCATTTCGCCAAAATCGCGCAGAACCCTTGCCGCAATATAACAATAATAAACAATGTAGATAAAAGTCAGGCCCCAGCCAACCGGTTTTCCAAAAATATTCATCAGCGTTTCATAGGGAGAGGCATCAGGATTCACTTGGTAGAAAAAGTGGTGCATCATAAACAAAGCCAGTCCCCCGGCTGTTCCGAACAAGATCGCGATCCAGGCGTCCTGTTCTGCAGATTGTCCCGGAAAAATCAGCAGCGAGCTGCTGAGTTCAAACAAAACAATCAGCACGAACAGCTGTGAAGCACTGATTTTTGCTTTCTCCATTTAAAGCCCTCCTCTCTCTTTCATTCAAGAACGCCCTTCGTGATGATTCAAAATGTTCGGGTTGTTCCTTAAACCCGTTCTCCTTATATATGCGTTAACCGTAATGTCGACATCTGTGTCAGGAAAGTACCGGTTGCTCCACTCACCCTCCATCTTTTTCCACACTTTCGGGTGGTTGCGATACACAATATCACCGAATTGCAGAACATCCGTCTTGTTTCGCTTAGCAACATCAATCGTATGCTGCAATTCATTTTTCAGTTCCTTTGCCAGCTTCCTTTCGATGTCGCTCAGCACTTTTGGATCATCGAGGTGAATCGGCACAGTTGTTTCGCCGATGTCCCCTTCCATGTCGACGTCAACCGAAATCGCCGGCTTGCCGTTTTTAAGATGAGATCTGATTTTTGTTTTTTGGCGGATGATGTCAAATGTGACGGCATCTTTTTCGTGATTCAATGTAGTTGTCAAATACGTTCTGCTGATTTTATTGCGCAGCCATAAAACGCCTCGCGCGGTTTTGCCTTCAAGCCAGTTGACGAGCTTGCCCTCTTTAATGACTGCCAGCCCGTCCGCTTCGACTATTGCCTCAGGAGATGTAGACTGCACGTTTTCCATCTTTTCACCCTTCTCCTTGTTTCCGGTTACTTTAAAAGAAGAAATAATCGGGTGCTTTGCCTTCGATGTCAAGCACTTGATGACATCCTGTACGCTCGTCTTCATATGTTCTCCCAAAAGCTCTTCAGTAAATTGCAGTGTTTTGTTTACTTTATTTGACGGGATCTTATCGATCGGCGTCAGCGTCCGGATGAATGTTTTCGCTTTTTGACCGCGGGAAATAATAATCGTTGCCGTTGAACGAAAGTCGGTGTCCCGGTCAAGAACATCAAGAATTTTGATCAAACCTTCTCCCTTGGCGAGTTTTTCATCAACAACCACGAGGTTCGTGTGGGAGTAATAAATTTCCCGCGACATTTTCGCCGACGCGTGCCTGCTCATTTCCGTCAGATTGTTGCCCGTCACAGAATAGCTTGAAACCGGCGGCCTGTCTCCTCCCTGTCCGCCTTGAAGGCCTCCTGTCACATTGATCGGATTGACGATCTGATAGCTCAATTCGTAATCTGTATCTTTACCTTTATCAATACCGATGGCAGTGATCAGCAGCAAATCTGTCAGCTCTCTTTTATCCCAGCATCCTTGAAGAAGAACAATGGCGGCCAGCAGGAGCACAATCTTAAGGCTTCGTTTCATTTGGATCACCATCTTCTTGTTTTGTCTTCATATCGCCTGAATCCGGCGGATCGGGTTTCTGGTATTCTCCTTGGCGCACCTTATTGTCATTGCCGATCAGTTCAGGCCGCTTCTCATGTGTCCACAAAGGCAAACGAATGATGGAGTCGCCCCAGTTTTTCAAAATAAACGGCGCAAAAGGCGTCATATATGGAACACCGAATGAACGAAGGCTGCTTAGATGGACAAACATGATGATCAGTCCAAGAATAATACCGTAAAAACCCGTCGTCGCCGCGGCTAATATAAAGAAAAACCGAACCAGCCGGGCGGAAATCGCCATGGCGAAGGAAGGTGTAGCAAAACTTGAAATCGCTGTGATCGCTACGACGATAACCATCGCCGGCGACACAATCCCCGCCTGAACCGCCGCCTGTCCAATGACGATGGCTCCTACAATCGAAACAGCAGAACCTATCGCTTTCGGAAGCCGGATACCCGCCTCTCGCAAAATTTCAAACGAAATTTCCATGATCAGCGCTTCCACCACAGCCGGGAACGGCACGATTTCACGCTGCGCGGCAATTACGATCAAAAGCTCCGTCGGGATCATTTCCTGGTGAAACGTCGTCGCACCGACGTAGACGGCAGGCGCAATAAGCGAAATAAAAAAGATCAACACGCGTAAAAAGCGGATGAACGTCGCAATGTCAAAGCGTGAATAGTAATCCTCAACAGATTGAAAAAATTGAATAAAAACGGCAGGGACAAGCAGGACAAACGGTGTACCGTCAACAAAGATGGCGATTCTTCCTTCAAGCAGATTCCCTGCGACCATGTCCGGCCTTTCGGTATGATATACCGTTGGAAAGGTCGTAAACACAGCGTCTTCGATAAACTGTTCAATATATCCCGATTCAAGGATGCTGTCGATCTCAATGCCAGCCATCCTTTTTTTGACTTCTTTCACCGTTTTCGGGTCGCACACTCCGTTGATATACATGATCGCTACATCGGTTTTTGTGACGCTTCCCATCGTCATTTTTTCAACCCAAAGATTCGGGTTTTTAATGATTCGGCGCACCAAAGAAATATTCGTGTCGAGAGCTTCGATAAATCCCTCACGTGAACCGCGGAATGCCTGCTGATTTTCAGGCTCCTTGATCGAACGCTTTTCCCCGCCTTTCGTGGTCGTAATAACCGCTGTTTCCGTTCCCTCGGCCAAAATGATCGTATCCCCTGCCATCAAAGATTCAAGCATCTTGTCCAATCGCTTTTCTTTTTCAACACCGCCCAGTGCGACGGCATCACTTGCAATCGTCTCAAGAACATCCCGTCCGTACTCCTTTTTCGCTAATTCTTCAGAGCTCATGATCGATTCCAGCAAAAAGTCGTGAATCGCTTTCTCATCTGTAATGCCGCCGACATAAACGACGGCTATTTCGATTTTCTCGTCAGCGCCCGTTTTTAATTTGCGGATGACAATATCCGCGCTGTTTCCGGTCGTTTCTTTAATCACGCTCAGGTTTTCGGCAAGCAAGGGGCGCACAAACCCGGATACATTTACGGTTTCTGGGTTTTTATCTCCGCTCATAAGAGATTCTTGTTTGTTATCTTTTTGATGACGACCTTTAAAAAAGAATGGCATGGCTGTCAGAATCCCCTTTTCGTTTTTCATATTTTTCCTTACGAAAGCACATTTATACTATTCCCGGGGGAATAGTGCTTTATGAAAAGAGAAAAAATAACGGGGAACGGAGAGTGGTGAAAAGTTGAAACTGATCGGAATCGGGCTTTTATTATTTGTTTCCTTAGAGACTTTTGCCGTCATGCTGGATGTATTTCAAGGCATGACCCTGCAAAGGGCCGTATTAAACTCCCTGACGTTTGCCATCTTAGAAGTGGGCGAGTGGATCATGATCCTTTTATTTATCATTTTTCTCGAAGCCTCGGCGAACTTCCGCAAGAAGAAAAAAAGGACATAAAAGGCTCCCTATCAAAGGGAGCCTCAGCTTGTCGACAAAGCCATAAAAAGTGGCTTGATCGACAAGCTTTTTTTGTTAAAATGTGAGTGAAATCTAGTTTTTGGAGGTTTTTCCATGTTGTCTAAGCACTCTAAAGATCAGCGCGAACA